>JBDKUG010000239.1:0-48396 GCA_039679815.1 Smithella sp. | reverse complement strand
TATGGTTCCCGTAACCGAAGGACTTGTCATGCACAAAAACAATCTCCGGCACGAAACGCAACTGCAAGCGATGGCCCAGCTCACGACGCACAAAACCTTTGGCCTTACTCAAACCGGTCTGAACATCTTCGTTTAATTCGTCTTTGCCCATTTCAACGAAATAAATCCTGGCATTGCGCAGATCGTCTGTCACTTTAACGGCCGTGATCGTCACCGAATGCAGACGTGGATCTTTGACAACCTTCAGCAGAATGTCGGACATTTCCGCCATAATCAGTTCACCAACTCTGTCCGCTCTTTTAAAATTCATCGTACTTGCCTGCTGTCCAGTCTGCCGTTTCAAGAAAATCTGAAACCACCATAATTTCTGTTTTCGAGTTTAATACTTCTGCAACATTCAAATCACCGATAAACCGGAGCAGGTGATCGACTTTGCCGTTGATGTAGCGGGATTCGTTTCCGGTAAGCGCAAATCCGATCTCGGCGAAATGATGATCATCCAAATCGCCCACCTGGGCAATGGAAATATTAAACTCGTTTTGCGCGCGTTTTAATATCCTACTTAAAACACTTCTTTTTTCCTTCAAAGAACCTGATTCCGGAATCCGTAATCGAATAATGCCGTAACCGATAACCATGATCTTACGTTGCTACAACTTTCTTTCCAGTGTCTCCATGATATACGACTCAATAACATCGCCCACATGAATGTCGTTATAGCCATCGATGCTGATGCCGCATTCAAATCCGGCCAGCACTTCCTTGGCGTCGTCTTTAAAGCGCTTTAAAGCAAGGACTTTGCCGTCGAAAACAACCACACTGTCCCGAACCAGTTTAATACCGGCCGCGCGGGTGATTTTGCCGTCCGTCACATGGCAACCGGCAATAATGCCGACTTTGGGCACCTTGAAGAGTTCCCGGACTTCGGCGCGTCCCTGAACCAACTCTTTGTATTCCGGCTCCAGGAGGCCTTCCATGGCAGCTCGCACATCTGAAATGACGTTGTATATGATGTCATACAGCTTGATTTCGACGCCTTCCTGCTCGGCAAGTTCACTCACGCGGGCATCCGGCCGGACATTGAACCCGATAATGATCGCATTGGACGCCGAGGCCAGCATGACATCCGTCTCGCTGATTGCTCCCGTGGAACTGTGAATGGCCTTGAGCTGGACATCTTCTGTGGAAAGCTTGTTCAGGGCATCCGAAATCGCTTCAATAGAACCCTGAACATCGGCTTTGATAATGACGTTTAAATCTTTCACACCCTCCTTGATCTTCTGATACAATTGCTCCAGGGTGATTTTGGAGGAAGCGGATAGTTCTTTTTCCCGCGTTTTCCTGATCCAGTAATCGGAAATATTCCGGGCCTTCTTCTCATCTTCCACGCAGACAAATTCCGCGCCGGTCTGGGGCACACTGGAAAATCCAATGACTTCCACGGGCATGGCGGGGCCCGCTTCCTTTACACGACGCCCCTGATCGTTGTTCATTGCCCGGACACGGCCGAATTCGGTTTTGGAAACAAAAGCGTCTCCTTCATGCAAGGTTCCCTGCTGAATCAGAACGGTCGCAACCGGACCACGGCCTCGGTCCAGCTTGGCTTCGATAATGATGCCGCGTGCGGGCAAATCGGGATCAGCCTTGAGTTCCATCACGTCGGCCTGCAACAGGATCATCTCCAGCAGTTCCTCAATGCCGAGTTTCTTCTTGGCCGAAACTTCGCTGAAAATCGTGTCGCCGCCCCATTGCTCCGATAAAAGCCCGTGTTCGGTAAGCGACTGCTTGATCTTTTCGGGATCGGCGCCCGGCTTGTCAATTTTATTTATCGCCACGATGATCGGCACACCGGCCACCTTGGAGTGATTGATGGCTTCAACAGTTTGATCCATGACGCCGTCGTCCGCCGCCACCACCAGAACCACAATATCCGTAACCTGGGCGCCGCGCGCTCGCATGGCGGTAAAGGCTTCGTGACCGGGTGTATCCAGAAAAACAATGTCGCGTCCGTTGATGTGCACATGATAGGCGCCTATGGCCTGCGTAATCCCGCCTGCTTCGCCGTCAATAACATTGGTCTGGCGGATAGCGTCCAGCAGCGATGTTTTGCCGTGATCAACGTGACCCATGATCGTGACGATCGGTGCGCGCGGTTTGAGATTTTCCGAGACCGTCTGCGATTTCAGCATGGTATCCTCAAATTCCATCTCTGCTTTTTCCAGCTGAAAGCTGAACTCAGAGGCCACCAGCGTGGCAATGTCAAAATCAACCGCCTGATTGATGGCAGCCATCACGCCCATGCCCATCAACTTATTGATGACCTCGCCGGCTTTAACGCCCATCCGTTTGGCCAGATCACCCGTCGTAATCGTTTCACCGACACGAATTCGCCGCTTGATGGCTTTCGGCACCGTAATTTCGGTTTTCTTCATCTTGACCGGTGCGGCCTTTTTCTCTTCGCGCCATTTGCTGAATGCCACATCCCGATCATCTTCAATGACTTTGATCTTCTTGTCGATTTTTCTTTCCAGAATCTTGCGGCGCGGGACCTCTTTTTCCTCTTCAATAAAAACTTCCACCGGCCCCTTGCCTTTTTTCTTGGGCTTTTCAAATTCTCTTTTAATGATTTTTTCGGGCGGCGGTACAATAACTTTTTCCCCCGGCTTCTGGGGGGCTTTTGCCGGAATTTCTTTTTTCTCTTCGGGCTTTACGATTTTATGCCTGGACATCATCGGTGGCCGAACGGGTATAATCACCGGAGGTTTTTTTGGTGTTTCCGATATCTTTTCAGACACTTGCTGATCTGGTTTTAATTCCTCAACCGGTCCCGCGACCGACACGTCTTTCTTCACTTCCTCAACAGGAACACCCGGTTGAGCGGTAGGCGCCTCTTCTTTTTCCTTTTCTGCCCCGGGTATTTCCGCCGCGCCTGAAACCGCCTCTTTTCTCTGAACGGCAGGCTGAGCGGTTTTTCCTTCAGCGGGTTCTTCTTTTGCTTCCTCGGGAGCTTCACCCGGGACCGGCTCAACCTGTGTGCGAACCGCACGGCGGCGAATAACCGTCGTTTTTATTCTTTCCTCCACAATCTGCCTCGGAGACGTGGTCTGCAAGTCAGCCCTGACTCTTTCGACCTCGCTCTCCTCCAAACTGCTGGCATGGGACTTGACTGTAATACCCAATCTTTCCAGATGGGCAATCAGGTCTTTGTTTTCCAGGCCAAGCTCCTTGGCCAACTCGTGCACTCGCTTTTTCGCCATTCCCGAAACTCCCTCAAATTAAATACTGGGTCCGTGAACTAAATTACTCTTTTTTATTATTGTTTGTTTCCTCGTCGATCAGCCTGATGGCTTCCGCAATCCACTCCGTGCTTGTTTTTTCGCCTACACCGGGAATCGCGGAAAGCGCTTCCGGCTCCATAGCGGCCAGCATCGCGATACTCTTGATGCCCTGTGCAAAGAGCTTTTCGGCCATTGCCGGCCCGATGCCGGGGATTTTCATCAATGCTTTCTGGCCGTCTTCTTCCTTTTCGGCAGCCATGGTCTCGCTCTTCACGTCGACTTTCCAGCCGGTCAACTTGACGGCAAGGCGAACGTTCTGACCGTTCTTGCCAATGGCAAGTGATAACTGGTCGTCGGGAACAATAACCGTCATCGCGCGGTTTTCCTCATCAACAAACACGCGGTTCACCTTGGCGGGAGACAGGGCGCTTGAAACATACTTGGCCGAATCTTCCGTGTAAGGGATGATATCAATTTTTTCTCCGCGCAGTTCCTGCACAACGCTTTGCACCCGGCTCCCGCGCATTCCCACGCAGGCGCCCACCGGATCAATGTCCTTGTCTTTGGCCTTTACGGCAATCTTGCCGCGCTTGCCCGGCTCGCGGGCCACACTGACAATGTCAATCAGGCCTTCTGAAATTTCAGGCACTTCCACTTCAAAGAGCGCCTTGAGAAAAGCGGGATGCGTTCGCGACAGAAGGATCTGTGCACCCTTCGTATTCTTCTTGACTTCAAAAAGATAGGACCGGATACGTTCGCCGCGTTTATAGGTTTCGCGGTGAATCTGCTCTGCGGGGGGAACTACACCCTCAGCCCGCCCCAGATTCACAATGATATTGCCGCTCTCAAACCGCTGGACAAAACCGTTAATCAGCTCACCCTTGCGGTCTTTATATTCGTCGTAGATATTATCGCGTTCCGCGTCTTTCACCCGTTGAATAATGATTTGTTTGGCCATCTGGACGGCAATCCGGCCAAAGGAACTTGTTTCGATTTTCATGCCGAGAGAATCACCGGGCTCCGCGCCTTCATCGAGGGTTTTTCTTGCTTCCTCTCTGGAAATTTGCGTTTCGGGATCGAGCACTTTATCAACAACCGTTTTAAACTGGAAAACTTCAATTTCTCCGACTTCATCATTGTAGTGGGCTTCAATATCCACATTCTGTCCCAGTTTTTTTCGTGCCGCCGTCATCATGGCGGCCTCGAGAGCTTCTGTAATAATGAGTTTATCGATACCCCTATCCTTACCCATCTGCTCTATCAGACGTTTAAGCTCTTGAAACATTTACAAAATCCTCCATTTTCTCTCGGGCTGTAACTATTTTTCAGCCTGCCTGCGTTTATTCTTGCTCCACAAGCCTTGCTGTTTCATCAACCAGGTTGGCTTTGACGATTTCTTCTTTCGGGATACTGAATACTTTGCCGGACGACTCAATCCGCACAATTCGTCTGCCGTTTTCTTCCACGTAATCCACCAGGATACCCTGAAATTTCTTTGTGCCGTCGATCTTGATCCGGGTTTTGATTGTTAACGTGGCACCCTTGAACCGCTCAAAATCAACGTCGCGCGAAACGGGACGGTCGAGCCCCGGCGATGAAACTTCCAGCGTGTAGGGTCCGCGGGACAGATCATGAACATCCAGAACATCACCCATCTGATTACTGACCGCAGTGCAGTCGTCCAGCGAGATCCCGCCTTCTTTATCCAGATAAAGCCGAAAGACCCATCGGGAGTGCATTTTCAGGCATTCGACATGAATCAGTTCCATCCCTTCTGCGGCCGCAATCGGCTCCGTCAGTTGCCATATTTTGTCTTTTAAATCATCGTACATATCAATCGCTTCAGAAAATAAAAAAGTGGGCACAGGCCCACTTCAGCAAACAACTTTCAGTAATGGTTGGAAATACGACTACCACATACCCATAGGCAATGCAAGCACTATTTCCCGCCCAAAAGGGCTTGCCGGAAGGCTGAAAATGGAGCGGGCGACCGGGCTCGAACCGGCGACGTCCAGCTTGGGAAGCTGACATTCTACCGCTGAATTACGCCCGCTCACGGCTTGAGACTTTTATTCAAGAGGCTTTATTTGTCAAGAAGTTTCTCTGCCAAATTTGCCATGTATTTTCTAACTTCTGACGCCTTACAGGGGTTAAGAAATAAAATGTTTTATAATATATTTTTTAAAATGATTAATTGTGCTATACGAACAAAAAATAAAAAACGTGGATGAACAAAACCCATGGAATCCCTTAAAGGTTCCCAGCGAAAATACCTGCGTGCACTGGCGCACCATTTAAAGCCGCTGGTCATGATCGGCGCGAAAGGAGTGACCGACCAGCTTCTCGGCTCGGTTGACCTCGCCTTGAAAGACCACGAACTGATCAAAGTAAAATTCGGCGAATTCAAAAAAGCCAAAAAGGAAATATCCAAAGAAATCGCCGACGCAACCAAAAGCGAACTTGTCGGTCTGATCGGCAATATCGCCATCTTCTACCGGCCCTGTCCGCAGACGGAAAAAAGAAAAATTAAATTACCATAGTGCCGGTGCTACCTTCTGGTCAGTTGCCGGTACTTGATCCGATGCGGCTGACTGGCGGCGGCGCCCAGTCTGTTTTTGCGGTCTTCCTCGTATTCGGAATAATTGCCGTCAAACAAGAGTGTTTTGCTGTCGCCTTCAAACGCCAGAATGTGTGTGCAGATGCGGTCCAGAAACCAGCGGTCGTGGCTGATGACGACTACACAGCCGGCAAAACTCTCCAATGAATCTTCCAACGCACGTAAGGTGTTGATATCCAGATCGTTGGTAGGCTCATCGAGGAGCAGTACATTGGCGCCCTCCTTGAGCATGCGCGCCAGATGAACGCGGTTGCGTTCTCCGCCGGAAAGAGTTCCAACTTTTTTCTGCTGATCGGTGCCGGAAAAATTAAACCGCGACACGTATGCACGCGAATTGATCTGTCTTGATCCAACAGGAATAATATCCTGGCCGTCGGAAATCATCTCCCAGATATTTTTATCGGGATCGAGCGCGTCGCGGCTTTGATCGACATAAGCGAGCTTCACGGTATCGCCGATGCGGATTGTGCCGGCATCCGGCTGTTCCTGCCCGGTAATCATGCGGAAGAGCGTGGTCTTACCCGCGCCGTTGGGGCCGATCACGCCAACGATGCCGCCGGGTGGCAGGGAAAAGGTCATCCCTTCAACGAGCAGATTATCGCCATAGCCTTTGTTTACGTCTTTTGCTTCGATCACCAGATCACCGAGGCGGGGGCCCGGCGCGATAAAGATTTCACGGGTGCCGGATTCCTTTTCCTGGGTCGTGCCCAGCAGCTCTTCATAAGCATTGATGCGCGCCTTGGACTTGGCATGGCGCCCCTTGGGCGACATGCGGATCCATTCCAGCTCGCGCTCCAGGGTTTTGATTCTTGCGCTTTCCGATTTTTCTTCATTCTTCAGGCGGTTTTGCTTTTGCTCCAACCATGAGGAATAATTCCCCTGCCAGGGAATGCCCTGGCCGCGGTCGAGCTCAAGGATCCAACCGGCAACATTATCCAGGAAATAACGGTCATGGGTAACGGCAATGATCGTGCCCTCGTATTTTTGCAGATGATGCTCCAGCCAGGCAACGGATTCGGCATCCAGATGGTTGGTCGGTTCGTCCAGAAGCAGGATGTCGGGTTTCTGTAAAAGCAGCCGGCATAGGGCGACACGGCGTTTTTCACCGCCGGAAAGCACGTTGATCAGTGTGTCGGCAGGCGGACAGCGCAGTGCGTCCATTGCCATTTCAAGTCGCGAGTCCATGTCCCACGCATCCAGCGCGTCCATCTTCTCCTGCAGTACTGCCTGCCGGTCGCAGAGCTTCGTCATTTCCTCGTCCGACATTTCCTCGCCAAATTTCTCGTTGACAGCGTTGTACTCGTTGATCACATCCATTGTGGATTGCACACCCTGCTCCACAATCTGGCGCACTGTTTTAGCGTCGTCCAGGCGCGGCTCCTGCTCCAGGTAGCCTACCGTGTAGCCTGGCGAAAGGATGGTCTTGCCGATAAATTCATCATCCACACCTGCCAGAATTTTCAGAAGCGAGCTTTTGCCGGATCCGTTTAAACCGATTACGCCGATTTTCGCGCCATAGAAATAAGACAGGTAGATGTCCTTCAGCACCGGCTTTTTTTCATAAACCTTGCTGACTCCAATCATGGAGTAAATTACTTTGTTTCCTTCATTCGCCATGGAACGCTGGTCCTCCGGAAGAACAGATGACCCCTAAATGTAGGGGAAAATATTCTGAATGATAATGTTGAAGTTGTCCTGAATCTTGTCATGGCCTTCGATCATTCCCATGTGCCCGGGTAAAAGCAACTCGATATCGAGATCGGACAGTGTGACAATACTTTTTTTCAGCAGCGAGCCGTTGCCACCGGGAAAATCCGTGCGGCCGACATTCTGCTGGAACACGACGTCGCCGCAGAACAGGGCCTTCTTTACAGGCCAGTAGAGTCCGATAGAGCCTGGTGTATGCCCTGGAATCGAAATTACTTTGAAGACCTGGTCGCCCAGTTCAAGCTTGCCGTCCTCCATCTGCTTGTTGATCTGCATCTGCGGCACGGTGATACCGAAGAGACCGTAAAGTTCGCCACCGACACCTTTGAGGAAATCCATTTCCTTGCGGTGCAGGGCGATTTTTACTTTTTCCTGATCAAAAAGTTCTGAGCCCTGAAAGTGATCGGGATGCGAATGCGTATTGATCACGTACTTGATGTCTTTCTTCTTGATGCCGTCATTGGCCATCTGATTGAGCAAATCGGGTAGATAGCGTGTCAGACCCGGATCAATAAGCGCCTGTACATTTCCGCCGATGTAGTAGCTGTTGCAGTTGTTGTCAAAGTAGTTTGCCCATTCATAAATGTAAATGTCATCTCGATACTTCATTTCGGACCCTTTCCTCTTTCTATTGTTCTTATGATCTTGAATCTTTTACGGCGACCGGTGCATTCACTTTCTGATCCAACCACTTCGCCAGGTCAGCGGCGGATTTTTCCCAGCCCGTCTCCAGCATCGGCAGATGAGCAAATTGTTGATATTCAATATAGTCAGCCTGTAAAAAATCGGCCAATCCCCTCTGCATGGATACCGGAGCAACCACATCTCTGGCGCACCCGATAACCAGCTTTGGGCACTTTATCCTTGATGGATAGACCGGGTAGCCCTGAGCCACCTGATAGCCGACAACCAGAGATTCGGCGACAAACATGTCAAAAAAAGCTTTGCGTTCATCCGGGGCAATATTGTTGAGTACCGTCTGTTCCGCCATTGCGAAGGTCGGTTTAACCGGTTTCATATTCATCATCCCCCACATGTTTTTGATGATCGTTCCGGAATAGGGTAGATCATTCTGAACTTCCAGGGCGACACCAAGCGGGGGCGCACTGGCCATGGTAACGAGAGCAGTAATCGAATCGATATATTCCGCTGTTTTCTGAGCAATCAATCCGCCCAGACTGTGTCCAATCAATGCACAATTATCAATATTGAGGCGACGGATGACTTTTTCCACATCATCCAGATAATCTTCCAGTGTCACCTGCGCCAAAGCCTCTTCCCGATCCGACGGAAAATGGCCGCGCAGGTTCACCGCATAGACTTCCCATCCCTGATCAGCAAAATATGGAAGATAATTCTTCCAGTATAGACTTGTTCCCCAAGCTCCGTGAATAAAAAGCAGGGGACTGGCGTGCCGAATTTTCACGGGCCGGATTTTATCCAGCGCCAGATTTTCAATCTTCATCTTCAATAAACATTCATTGCCATTTCAGCCTGATTTTCTTCCCCGACATTCAGTTTATCAGGTTTTTGCTTTACGCGGAACAAAAATCCAAAGCAGAATATAGATGAGGAATCCTGTCCCGAAGCAAAGAACCAGCAACGTAAACAACAAACGCCATATCCAGGAAGGAACAGGGGTGTGCTCTCCCAATCCGCCGCAGACGCCGCCAATCCAGCGGTCTGTCTCGGACTTTGTAAAGTTATGCAGCCAGTCATTTTGTGTCATGGATTCATCCTCCCCCGTAACAAACGATTACCGCCATTTCGCAGATTATCATCCTTCATTTACGTTATTGGATGACCATCTGCATTTGAATCTCTGAAACCACTCTCATGCAGACAAGCGAAAAAACTTTAATTTGACTGCCTTATTCCAAATTGTGTTCTTTGTGCCGCTTTATATCATTTTAAAACGTTATCCAGCGGCATATCTTTCGAGCTGTGTCCGACTTTAACAATATTCCCGGCTTTGTCCAGCAGCATGATCATGGGCACACCGATAACATTGTATTCGTTGCCAACGCTGCCGTCTTCATCCAGCAGCGTCCGATAGGGCAGTGAATTGCTCTGAGCAAACCTTATCACTTTTTTTGCCGGCTCCATGATGTTAATGTAAATAACCTCCAAACCACGCGGCGAATAGGTCTTATGAACTTCTTTATATTTGGGAATTTCCGCACGGCATCCGGGGCACCAGGTTGTTCCGAAAAAAATCAGGACCGGCTTGCCTCGCTGAGCGCTCAACCGGAATGCTTTCCCCTGCACGTCTTTGAGGGTAAAATCCGGCGCCTGGGTCAGCTCCGGTTTGAAGGGCGCATTGGGAATATACTGGCTCCAGGCAGCCGCTGCCGGAGCCAGGAAAACAATCATCAGGAAAGCTATAATAATATTAAAACATTTACGCATGCTACTCCTTTTTTTCTTAAAAAGACAGTGTTCCTGCAGTATACAGGAAATATTGGGCAGCGCCAATCAAAATAACGCCAAAACCCTTTGTGATGACAGTCATCCAGGCGCCGGAACGCGGGAGCGAAGAAATAAATCCCGTAAATGTACCCACCAGGATCAGGAGCGTCCCCATTCCAAATGCAAAAACAAAGAGGAGGCCTATACCCATGATCAGATTGCTCTTGAGGGCCACAAAACCCAGCAGCACTCCGAGCACCGGCGCGGTGCATGGACCGATCACAAAACCGGAAGCAGCACCCAGCAAAAAACTGGGAACAAATCCTTTTTTCCCGCCGCCGGAATATTTAAGAATGCTTTGCGGAATCGGGATTGTTATTTTAAAAACATCAAGCATGGCCAATCCCATGATGAGGCAAACGTTCGCCATGATAATATAGACCAGCGGGGTTGTCTGCATCTGACCGAAGAGCCTTCCCGACAGGGCAGCCGCCGCCCCCAGGGCGGCATACGTCACGGACATTCCCAAAACATAAAACAGTGACAGCAGGAAACCGCTCAGTTTTGATGATGCCCCCTGCGCACCGATGAAACCGACCGTCACGGGTATCAGAGGATAAGTGCAGGGTGTGAAGCTGATCACCAGCCCGCCAAGATATGCCGCCAAAAATGAAAGAATAACAGAACCTTGAATATACAAAGATAAATTACTGACCAGATTTTCAATCAACCGTTTTTGCCCTCAGTAAGTATTATACGATAAACGATATGGAAATTACTTTCCAGCGTCAAGAAAAAAATTAACGGCGGGTGGCCATGTTCATCGTACAATCTTAAAGACAGGCAAAAAAAGGATAGGCGGATGTAATACTTTTTTTGTCGCATAGCCTTTCTTATATCATGATCAACCGGCAGGCGTCATTTCTATCAATGACGGATCGTAATCGTCCGGCTTTTCATACCCCAGAAGATTCAGAAGGGTTGCCGCTATATTGGACAAACCTTTTCCCCTGATATCAGCCATACGGTATTCCCCCCGGTAAAGGGGATCATAGATGGCAAAGGGAACCGGATTAAGGGAATGCGCGGTCTTGACCGATTTTGTACCTTTTTTATCTATAGTGAACATTTCGTCCGCATTTCCGTGGTCAGCCGTGATAACGGCAATGCCTTCCATTTCTTTGATCAGGACCAGCAAATCGCCGACACACTTATCCACTGTTTCGACCGCGATAATGGCCGCCTCCAATACTCCGGTATGCCCGACCATATCACCGTTCGGGAAATTGAGCCTTCCGAATTTATACTTACCCGTCCGGAGCAGGTCCATAACGGTATCCGTTATCTCCTTCGCTTTCATCTTCGGAGCCTTGTCAAATTCAATCCTGTCGGAAGGAATCTCCACATATGTTTCAAGGGATTCATCAACGTAGCCGGAACAGTTGCCGTTCCAGAAATATGTCACATGACCATATTTCTGAGTCTCGGATACGGCAAACGCTTTTACGTTTTCCGCGCAAAGGTACTCGCTGACTACACGATCGATCGCCGGGGGCTGTACAAGAAAATTGGGAGGAATGTGGGCGTCCCCGTCATACTCCATCATCCCGGCATAGAAAATATCCGGAAGGGGGCCTCTGTCGAACTCGGAAAATTCCTTCTCGGAAAATGCCCTGGAAATCTCGATAGCGCGGTCGCCCCGGAAGTTGAAAAAGATCACGGCATCACCATCCTTGATCGTCCCCCTGGGCATCCCAGAATCATCAGCTATGACAAAGGCCGGCAGATACTGATCGGTTGATTTCGGATCTTCCTCATAAAATGTCTTCACGGCTTCAGAGGCGGACGGGAACTTTCTGCCCTCTCCCAGGACATGGGCCTCCCATCCTCTCTTGACAATATTCCAATCTGAATTGTACCTGTCCATGGTGACCTTCATGCGGCCGCCACCGGACGCTATGGCGTAATCAAGACCATTTTCTGCTGAAATCTTCCTGAGTTTTTCCTCTGTGGGAATAATATAATTCAGCGCCGTTCTTTCCCCGACATCCCTGCCGTCAAGCAGGACATGGAGCCTGACCCTTTTCAGATTCAACGCGGCGCATTTTTCAATCATGATGAATAACTGGTCAATATGCGAATGGACATTCCCGTTGGAGAGCAGCCCGATGAAGTGAATCGTCCCGCCATTGTGGGAACGATCTACAATGTTGTCCCAGACGTCGGATTGAAAAATCCTTCCTGTTTTAAGTGCGGCATTGACAAGGCGTGCACCCTGGTCAAAGACCCTGCCGGCCCCCATGGCATTGTGACCCACTTCGCTGTTTCCCATATCATCATCTGAAGGCAGTCCGACAGCCGTACCATGGGCCTTGAGTTGCGTGTACAGATCAGATTTGAACAATCGATCAAGGTTGGGCGTCCTGGCCCTGTAGACAGCATTCGTTTCATCCGCTTTGCCGATACCTATGCCATCCATGATAATCAGCAGCAGGGGACCTTTTCTGCCGGAAAATGACTTCAATTTTTTGAGACTTAGTGACATGGATATTCTCCTTTACCATCCACCATCCACCATCCACTACTTTCCTACGAAGGTCGGTTTTCTCTTCTCCAGAAATGCCTTCATACCTTCCTTTTGATCCTGCGTGCCGAAGCATTGCGCAACCGCGCTTAATTCCAGTTTCACCGCATTGTCCAGTGACATGTCATAGCCGTAATTGATGCTGTTTTTGGCCATTTTAAGGGCAAAACCCGGAAGCGTCGTAAATTTTTTGGCCATCTTTCCCGCTTCTTCCATCAGATTGGCAAGCGGAACCACTTTATTCACCAAACCGATTTCATAGGCTCTCTGAGCGTTAATCTGCCCCCCACCCAGAATAAGTTCCTTGGCAATGCCCGTCCCGACAAGTCTGGGCAGACGTTGCGTGCCGCCCCAGCCGGGAAGAATCCCTATCAATATTTCCGGCTGCCCGAAAACAGCGTTTTCAGAAGCAATGCGAACATCGCAGGCCAGCGCGATCTCCGTCCCGCCTCCCAGTGCAAAACCGTTGACGGCGGCAATAACAGGTTTCCCCATTGTCTCCATAAAGCGGAGAGTTCCCTGTCCCAGTTCCATAAATTTCGTTACTTCCACCGGGGTGTAATTCTGCATTTGCGATATGTCCGCACCTGCCACAAAAGCCTTTTCTCCCGAACCGGTCAGGATCAGCGCCTTCACCGCGTCATCCCGATCACACACCTGCAGTGCATGGGCCAGTTCAGACATCACCTCGGAATTCATTGCATTTAAAACCTTGGGACGATTGAATGTAATGTTAGCAATCCCGTTTTCGACATTAAAAAGAATATTTTGATAGTCCATTGCAAATCTCCTTTAATAGTCAAAGAGCCCTTTCCTTTCAGATCGGGCTCTTTGTGAAATCATTTTATCATGTTGCTTGAAGTTGAATTAAACAGCGCAAACATCAACGGGCGGTTTAACTTCTTCCTTGCCCATAGCCTTGACAACCAGCTCGGCCAGATCCCATGCCTGCATCGTCTCTTCCTTATGATTGTCCTTGATTCCGTCGGACATCATGGTAAGACAGAACGGACAGCCTACGGCAATCGTATCGGCGTTTACGGCGATTGCCTGCTTGGTGCGTGCATTGTTAATACGCTCTCCGATATCTTCTTCCATCCACATTCTCGCACCACCGGCACCGCAGCAGAAGCTCTTGTCAAGATTTCTCTCCATCTCGACAACATTGATGCCGCGGATCGCTTTCAAAATCTGGCGGGGCTGATCATAAATATGGTTATAACGGCCCAGGAAGCACGAATCGTGATAGACAAATGTCCCCTTGAGCGGCTCGGGCAGCTTGATTTTGCCGGTCGCAATCAGGTTGGCGATAATCTCTGTGTGATGATAAACTTCGAAATTTCCGCCGAAATTGGGGTAATCTTTTTTCAACGCGTTATAGCCGTGCGGGCAGATAGCGATGACTTTCTTCACCCCGTATCCGTTCATCACGTCAATATTGGCCTGTGCCAGTGACTGGAAGAGATACTCATTACCGCAACGCATAGCGGAGTCGCCGCAGCATCCTTCTTCCGTACCCAGAATGCCGAAGCTGACACCGGCTTCCTGAAGGATCTTCGCAAACGCGATAGAAATCTTTTTGCCACGATCGTCAAACGAACCCGAACAACCCACGTAGAACAGATACTCGACGTTGGGATCTTCGGCCAGTGTTTTGATACCAAGATCCTTGGCCCAGTCGCCCCGTAAATGCCCGCCGACGCCCCAGGGATTGGAGTTGTTTTCCATGTTACGGCAGGTCAGCTGGAGTTCCGGAGCAAAATCCGCTTCGGTCAAAACCTTATAACGGCGCATATCAATAATCTTTGGCACATGTTCAATCGATGCCGAACAGTGTTCCATACAATACATGCAGTTGGTACAGGCCCAGAGTTCATGGAGGTCAACAACTTCGCCGACCAGCGCTTTTCCGGTTGCCTCCTCCACCGCTGCTTCTGCGGGGGCTTCTCCTTCTGCGGGAGCACCTGCAAGTTTCGCGGCCTTCATAGCTTTCACCGCCTCCGGGACCTTTTCCAGCCAGTGCGTTTTGATATCCTGAATCACTTTCTTGGGTGACAGTGGCTTGCCCGTCAGATAAGCCGGGCAACCGTCCTGACAACGGCCACAGCGTGTGCAGGCATCGGAATCAAAAATCTGTTTCCAGGTGAACTCTTCCAACTTGCCAACGCCAAACGCTTCCGCATTTTCAAAATCACGGATCGGTTCAATATAGCCCGTCGGTTTGAAGGATTGCAGGAAATGGTTCGCCGGGGTTGTAATAATGTGCATGAGGCGGGAATACGGAATATAAGCGATGAAACTCAAGCCCAGAATCGCATGCACCCACCAGGTCAACTGATGCACGAGCCGGGCGGTATCAAGTTCAATCCCTGTAAAGGTACGAGACAGTAGCCAGCCCACGAACGACCAGTATTCCCAGGGAGGATTGGTCACATAAATGCGGAGTGCTTCTGCTATAAAACCGGTGATGATGATGGCACCGATGAGCAGGAGAACGATGACATCATCGGGTGTATTGTCGACTTCACCTTTGTAGCCCATACGATCCGGCTTTGAGACAAAACGGCGATCGAGCGCAATGATCACACCGGTCAGCACGAACAATCCAAAGAGATCCATCAGGAAAGAAAAGCCTAAATAAAAATTGCCTTTCAGGAATGTCCAGCTGAAGAGTGGTTCGGTAATATGATGCTGCCCTGCGTCAAATGCGGCACCAAAAATTAAAACAAAAAAACCAAAAAAGATTAAGGCGTGCATTATTCCCGGAAAAGGATCTTTCAAGACTTTCTTTTGCAGAAAAACCTCCGCAAGAACGATCTTGACTCTTTCCTTCATGTTGTCCAGGCGCATTTCCGGCTTGCCCATCGCCTTCCACATCAGCCAGCGGCGGTATACACCATAAGCGAATATGGCGAGTGCGACGAACGTGAGAGCAAAAAGAATGATCTCAAACGCTGGCAGGGGAATGTTCCAGAAAACCTCGCGTCCTTCATTACCTACAGAAAATTCATGTCCTTTCATTGATCCTCCAACAAAATCTTGAGGGCTGATTCTTGTCTTATTATTATAATATCAAGCATCAAAAAAAAGTCTTTGCCCCGCGGTCCGGGGCAAAGACCCTATGTGTTTTATGCAACCAGTTTCTTGCAAACTGCCGTAAACTCGGGAATCACCTTGAACAGATCATCCACAACACCGTAATCCGCTTTTGTAAAGATCGGGGCTTCCGCATCTTTATTGATTGCTACGATGCACTTGGATGAGCTCATGCCGGCCAGATGCTGAATAGCGCCGGAGATGCCGCATGCGATGTACAGGTTCGGAGAAACAACCTTACCAGTCTGCCCGACCTGATCTTTCTGCGGACGCCAGCCGGCATCAACTGCAGCGCGGGACGCACCGACCGTGCCTTTGAGTACATCAGCCAGCTCTTCCAGAATCTTGAATTCATCCGGACCCTTCATGCCGCGGCCGCCTGAAACGATCACGTTGGCTTCCGTCAGGTCGACCTTGCCGCTCGTATCTTTCTGCACTTCCAGAACCTTGCTCTTCTGTGCTTCAACAGCAACATCCACCTTCGTTACAGCACCGGCTTTGGCATTTTCAGCCGCCGGGAAAACATTGGGACGAAGTGATGCCATGGCCGGGGCGGAATTGAAAACAACTTCGCCAAAGCACTTGCCTGCATACATCGGGCGGATGGCAACCAGTTTGCCTCCGTCAATTTTCACATCCGTGCAGTCTGTGGCCAGACCGCCGGCCAGTTTAGCGGCCACGCGGGCGGAAAGATCCTTGCCCTGGACCGACGCGCCAAACAGAACGATCGCGGGATCGTTGTCTTTGATAATTTTGGCGGCCACAGCGGCGTGTGCTTCCGTCACATAGGGTTCCAATGCTGCGTTGTCGCCAACAAGAACTTTATCGACACCGAATTTACCCAGTTCGGCGGCCAAACCTTCTATACCTGAACCAAGCAGAATGGCGCTGACTTCATCACCGGACTGGTCGGCCAGCTTACGGGCTGTCGAGGCCAGTTCCAGGCTGATTTTTCTAAGCGCGCCGTCCCGCTGTTCTGCTACTATCATGACTCCTTTTGCCATCTTTCAATTCCTCCGCTTTTTAATTAAATAGCTTTTGCTTCTTCTCTGAGTAACTTGCCCAGTTCCGCCGCTTTTTGCGCGGGCTCATCTCCGCAAATGATTTTTCCGGGGGGTCTGGCCGGAGGCGGAACGGTTTTGGCTACCGTAGCTTTCGCATCGGTGGCAACACCGATGGCTGCAGCGTTTTTCACATCAACTGGTTTCTTCTTCGCTTTCATGATACCGGGCAGCGACGCGTAACGCGGTTCATTGAGACCCTTCTGACATGTAACAACGCAGGGCAGCGCCGTTTCAATCGACAGCTGAGCGCCTTCGATCGGACGGATAACTTTCACGGAAGAACCGGCGAATTCCAGTTTGGTGACAATCGTCAACTGAGGTGCATTCAGGGCTTCCGCCAGCATGGCGCCGACCTGACCGGAGTCATCATCAATGGCGCGCTGACCGCAGAAGATGATGTCATGCGGCAGAGTTTTAATCACGGCCGCGAGGGCATTGGCAACCACAAACGCGTCGGCATTGTCAAATGCCGGATCGCAAATGTGCACACCCTTGTCTGCTCCCATGGCCAGGGCGGTACGGATTGTTTCCATCGCTCTGGCAGGACCGACGCAAACGACTGTGACGTCGCCGCCGTTCTTTTCCTTCAGTTTCAATGCTTCTTCCACGCCAAATTCATCATAGGGATTCATGACCCATTTGATCTGGCCTTCTTCGATGCCTGATCCGTCAGCTTTGACTTTGATCTGTGCTTCGGTGTCGGGCACTTGCTTCACGCATGCAATAATATTCACTGTCAAAAACCTCCTTCTCCTGCGCGTCGCTCAATTCCCGGCGATTCGCGCATTTAAAATTTTCTCGCAACTTTCATTCTATAAAAATGCCCGATTTTCTCGGAAGAAAATCGGGCATTCATACTACAGCCTGTTTTTGACGATATCGTCAACTACGGATGGATCGGCCAGCGTGCTGGTGTCACCCAAATTGCCTAGATCGTTGGCGGCAACTTTCTTCAAAATTCTTCTCATGATCTTGCCGCTGCGGGTTTTGGGAAGACCATCTGCCCACTGAATCTTATCGGGCGTTGCAATAGGTCCGATAACCGTACGAACATGAGCAACCAGTTCTTTTTTCAGAGCGTCGGATTTCTCGACGCCGGTCTTCAAGGTAACGTAAGCATAAATGCCCTGTCCTTTGATGTCATGAGGCATGCCGACAACTGCGGCTTCGGCGACGGCTTTGTGGGCAACCAGAGCGCTTTCCACTTCGGCGGTGCCCATACGGTGACCGGACACGTTAATAACGTCATCAATACGGCCGGTGATCTGATAGTAACCGTCTTTGTCACGGCGGCAACCGTCACCGGTTACGTAATAGCCGGGGAACTGTTCAAAATAGGTTTCCTGGAATCTCTTGGGATCTCCATAGACGCCTCTCATCATTCCGGGCCATGGAACCTTGATACACAGGGCACCGCTGGCTTCTGTTTCCTTGAATTCCTTGCCTTCATCATCGACCAGCACGGGCTGTACGCCGAAGAATGGCATTGTGGCCATACCGGGTTTGATTTCAATGGCGCCGGGCAGCGGGGTAATCAAAATTCCGCCGGTTTCAGTCTGCCACCAGGTATCCACGATAGGGCATTCGCCGCGGCCGATAACATTATAGTACCAGTTCCAGGCTTCGGGGTTGATCGGTTCACCGACCGTTCCGAGGGTCTGCAGAGAAGAGATGTCGCATTTCTTCACAAACTCATCGCCCTCTTTCGCGATGGCGCGAATAGCGGTTGGAGCGGTATAGAAAATGTTGACCTTGTATTTTTCGACAACCTTCCAGAAGCGGCTGAAGGTCGGGTAATTGGGAACGCCTTCGAACATTATGGATGTTGCGCCGTTGCAGAGAGGACCGTACAAAATATAGGTGTGACCGGTGACCCAACCCAGGTCGGCGGTGCACCAGTATATGTCGCCATCATGATAATCGAAGACTATCTTGTGAGTGTAGGAACCGTAAACCAGATAACCGCCCGTGGTGTGCATAACACCCTTGGGCTGTCCGGTGGAGCCGGAAGTATAAAGGATGAACAGTGGATCTTCAGCATCCATCCATTCGGGTTCGCATTTGGCATCAACTTTTGCCATTTCTTCGTGATACCACTTGTCACGGCCGGGAGTCATTTCACATTTAATTTTATCGCCGACTCTGTTGACAACGATCACTGATGTGACGGACGGGCATGATTTTAATGCTTCATCTGCGGTCGCTTTCTGTGGAACAGCCTTATTGCCGCGGAACGTTCCGTCGCAGACAACGAGGACCTTGCCTTCGCAGTTGACAATTCTGTCACGGAGAGCGTCAGCGCTGAATCCGCCGAATACGATCCCATGAATGGCGCCGATGCGTGAACAGGCCAGAGCGGCAATACCCAGTTCGGGAACCATGGGCATATAAAGAATGACGCGGTCGCCTTTCTTTACGCCCTGGGCCTTCAGAACATTGGCAAATTTGCAGACTTCTTCATGCAACTGCTTGTAGGTAATGGCTCTTTCTTCTCCGGGTTCATTGCCTTCCCACTGAATCGCGACCTGATTACCGCGTTTTTCAAGATGTCTGTCGAGACAATTGTAAGAAATGTTGAGTTTTCCGCCTTCAAAGAATTTAACGTAGATGGGACCTTTTTTAATATCAAAGTTGTAATCCATAACCTTGTCCCATTTTTTGAACCAGGTCACCTGCTGTTCGGCGACTTCCGCCCAGAAAGCTTCCGGCTGCTCAACTGATTTCTTCCACATTGCATCATAGGCAGCTCTTCCACTGACCCAAGCTTTCTTCTTTGCTGCTTCGGGAATCGGATATACTTCTTTTAATTGAACCTTTGCATCCGCCATGTTAAATATTCCTCCTAGTTTTTAAAGTTTTATATTTTCAAACGTCTGATTAACGTTTCGCCATTAAGACAACATATCCTTAAATGAACCGGGATTAAGCCTGCAAACACGGACGATTCGGGCATGCTTAAGGTGATAAATGAGCAAGCATACTCATTGGAGTTGAGGTGTGCATCACCAGTGAACGCAAAAAAATTTATTTAACCTTAAGCCGCAAAGCGCCCATAAAGTTCGCCTGCGTTACTTTTTCGTGAAGCATTTACGGCCTGCCCGTGATACACAATTTTTAGCCGGGACGTCACATTTTCTGAGTCATCGAAAATGATTAATCTTACTGACTTTTTTGCCGTAGAGTCAAAATTTGACTACAAGTCAAAACAACCTTGTGGACTCCACTACCTTAATCTGACCCCCATGTCAAGAAATATTTAGATTAATATTGCAGCAATAGAAGGTTTTGGCCCTAAGGAAAATGAAGAAAAACAACATATGTAAAATCAGATAGTTCTACCGGCAACATATGCAAAACAGCTCCTCGTTGCCATATATGTTTATCATTTAACCCAGATTACGCAATAGACAAAAACGACATTCCTCCTGTCATTTCGACCGAAGGGAGAAATCTTAAAGATATAGAATAATAAGGATTTCTTGTCGCTACGCTCCTTCGAAATGACACAAAGAAACAACAAATCTCTCTATTGCGTAATCTGGGTTCAAAAATACTGGCGGCATCCATCTCATAATCAGGTATTTTATTCCTATTTTATTCCTATATTTTTCTCATCAATATAATAATCGTTGCTATTCATTCAGAATGATCGTAAATAAGCATCGCTTCAAAATTTCGCCTGCCCGGAAACAGACCTTTGATTTATATAGTAGATAAAACGTAGCCCCTCTTCAGAATCCAGGTAATAAAAGCATACCATTGAGTGGTATTTTCAGCACAAAAAATCCCGCTTGACTAATAACCGTTATTGTGAAAGTGATATAGATTACATAGAGCGTTCTATTTTTTAGAAAATTGAACATCTTTTAAATAATTGAGACGCAGCCACCTGAACAGCTTTTTGTTGAGGTGGTTTTTTGTTTACCGCACTGTGATGAAAACATTGATCCATCGAAAGTCACAGGCGGTATCGATAAACCGGGTGAAAACCATTGCCCGGCAGGTGAGGCATGCAAGCCCTCCCTTCAACCTTCCTTCTCAATCAGGAGCTGGACGGGGGTGATGACGATGCTTTGTGTAACCCCGTGGGGGAATGAAGGTTTAACATATGCCAAACAATTGGCATAAAGAGAAAGGGAACGAAAATGAACAAGAATTTGTATGTCGGCAACCTGTCTTTCAAGGTCACGGATGAAGACCTCAGGACAAACTTTTCGGAAGCGGGAGAAGTCGCCTCCGCATCCATTATTAAAGACAAATTCACCGGCCAGTCCAAAGGATTCGGTTTTGTCGAAATGAAAACAGAAGAAGGCGCCACCGCAGCCATTCAGAAGTTTAACGGTGGCATGCTGGACGGTAAGGCCATTACCGTGAACGAAGCCAGACCGAAGAAGGAATTCGGCGCAGGCGGCGGCGGAAATCGCGGCGGTGGCGGCGGTGGATACCGTGGCGGCGGAAATCGCGGCGGTGGCGGCGGAAATCGCGGCAGCAGATACTAGCATCCGCTTAAAATTGGATTTAACTGAAAAAGAGCAGAAGGTTGCATCGAAAAACCTTCTGCTCTTTTTGTTTATTTGCTTGAATTAATATACTCCGTAACCTTCTCCGCGATCGTTTTGACGACGTATTCAAATTCATCGACATCCTTGTCCAGGAGCGTCATGCGAAAACCCAGAAGCGGCGTGAAAAACGACGTCAACGGCACAACGCAAATGCCTGTGGCCGCGAGCAGATAATATACAAATCGTTTGTCGTATTCGATGGAACCTTTCGTCAGTTCTTCCACATACTTTTTAATCTCCGGCTGGTCAATCGGCAGGGTTTGTCGGTCATTTAGCACCGACTCATTAAAGATGATCGTGGAATAAAATGCACCATTAGTTTTATTGGCAATCACAAAGGGAACATCCTTTAAAATACCATAGGCGATTGTCGAAAGCTTTTCGTAATGCTGCGTGCGCTCACGCAAATAATTTTTATACTCAGGATGCGTCATGATCCTCGGAATAGCCATTTGCGGAAGCGTGGTCGAACATACTTCAGACATTTTCTGATGCAAAATCGTATTAATGAAGCGGTTGAATATCGGATCCTTGTCCGCATTATACACTTCCATCCAGCCGCAGCGCGCGCCGGGCCAGGGGGCTTCTTTGGAAATGCCCTTCATGGCAATGGCCGGCACATCGCCGATAATGTCACCGATCGGAATCGTCGTTTTGCCGTTATAGACTATATTGATGTACGTTTCATCCGATATGATGAACAGATCATTTTCCCTGGCAATCCGGACAATATTCTCCAGCGCCTCGTGCGTATACACAAAACCTGTCGGATTGTCGGGATTGATAATCAGTATTCCGACAATCGCCCGGTGACTTCTGACTTTCTGTTCCAGCTCCCTCAGGTCCGGATGCCAGTTGTTATAAGGATTCATCCTGTAGGTGTTGGGTGGAAATGACGCATGAAGCACTTCCGCCATGAAGTGTGTGGAATAAGTCGGCTCCGGCATAATCATGCGCGCATCTACCTGAATGGAACTGTAGGCTCTGGCAATCGCATCACCCAGACCGTTGAAGAAAATGATGTCTTCGGGTGATATTTGAATTTTCCCCCGGGCATTTACACGCTCGGCCAGGAAAACACGCGTGGCATCCACCCCTTTGGTCGGCGAATAGGCATACGAGATATCTTCCTTGAGAACATCAATCAGGACTTCTTTCATCCAGTCTGGAATTTTTTCACCCTTTTGAACCGGATCGCCAATGTTTTCCCAAATGACTTTCTTGCCGCCAAGTTCCTGCAGCTTCTTGGCAATAGGTACAAGATTGCGGATTTCATAAGTAAGCCCGCTGCCGCCGCGGGAAATTTCAAATCGCATAAGTTACCTAACTCCTTGGATATTTGGATATTGATGCATAATACATATTTTCTGATTAATCCAGAGTTTTTTAAAAAAATGATTATCTGACCCCCAATCATTTTATAAAGGAAAAAAAATCCTTTTCGTGATATTTATATAAAAGAGACTGGAAAAGCACTATTTATGAGGCAGGAATGCCTTGCAATGAAGCACTCTTCCCTGATTCCTCCGGCTTGCAAAAAAGAAGTCTCATAAATAAAAAACAATAAAGGAACACAGACCATGGACGATACAAAAACTTTTGCCGAACTGTTTGAGGAATCCTACGCCACCCCCAAACGTTTTTCTGTGGGAGAAAAGGTCGAGGCAACAATTGTCAAAATTTCCCCGGAGTGGATTTTCATTGATCTGGGCGCAAAAAGCGAGGGCTATATAGATAAAAAAGAATTCCTGGACGAGGCGGGCAATCTGACCGTTCGGGAAGGGGATACAGTCACCGCCTACTTCCTCTCCTCGCGTCACAGTGAAAGACTCTTTACCACCAAACTGACGTCGCGTAAAAGTGTAGATGATTTTCTGGTCAACGCCTATCAAAACGCGATTCCAGTGGAAGCCGTCGTCGAGAAGGAAATTAAAGGCGGTTTTTCAGTTAAAATCAGCGAAAACACAAGCGGCTTTTGTCCCTATTCTCAAATGGACAGGCGAAGGATCGAAAATGCCACGGATTATATCGGTAAAAAGCTGGAGTTCATCGTCATAGAGTATGGGGAAAACGGCCGGAAGATTATATTATCGCGGCGACCGCTACTGGAAAAAATTGATCAGGAAAGAATCGCCAAACTAAAACTGTCTCTGCAGAAAGGAATGACCGTGCACGGCATCGTGACCTCGGTGCGCGACTTCGGTGCCTTTGTCGATATCGGCGGCATACAGGCGCTGCTGCCTGTTTCGGAAATGACCTGGGGCAGGGTGGAAAACACCCAGGCTCTCTACAAAGCGGGCGATACCGTTGAAGCCATTATCATCAATCTGGACTGGGAAAACGACCGCATAACATTATCCTTCAAGGATACACTCCCCGATCCGTGGGATGAGGTTGTCCGCAATTACATCGAGGGCAGCATTTACAGGGGCAAAGTGTCCCGTCTGACGGACTTCGGCGCGTTTATCACGCTGGAAGCCGGCGTTGACGGACTGCTGCATATCTCCAAGTTGGGCAAGGGGAAAAAAATCAAACACGCCCAGGATGTTTTGTCCCGGGACCGGGAAATCGATGTGAAGATCGAAAAAATTGACCGGGACAACAAGAAAATATCGCTGGACCTAGCGTCAAACGGCGACGAGAAAAAATCCACGGCGGAAGAAGGGGACGACTATCAGAAATTCATGCCCAAATCACCCAAAACCATGGGCACGTTCGGGGATCTGCTGAAAAAAGCGAAAAAGAAAAAATCACGTGAATGAAATATAGGTCAAGCTTGGAAAACTTATTCACAGCCAACGGCGGGGATTTTTAATGGTTTGCGGCAGCATGACTCTGTTGGCACAGAACTCTTGAATCAAACAATGGAAATAATGCTGCTGACATCGACGAATCGGGCAATCAGGATGCCGGAAGCGGCAGGGAACAATCCTGTACCATGATGATGCCTGCAGAATGTTAAAATCCTTCGTAATGATCTGAAGCTTTTCCCCAGGCTCAGGAAAGAGATGGTCATAAACTGTTATGGGTTTAATCCGTTTATTGTTGAGTGATCCGGCAGCATTCATGATGCTTGCCGTGCTTCTTTTATATTCCGTTATTTTTCATGAAGTGGCACACGGCTGGGTGGCTTATAAAATGGGTGACGAAACGGCCAAATGGCTGGGCAGGCTGACGCTCAATCCTATCAAACACATAGACCCCATCGGTTCGCTGATGCTTTTGGTGATCGGTTTCGGGTGGGCCAAACCGGTCCCGATCAACCTGGAAAACATTCCCGCCGCACAAAGGCGCAAGGGTCTGATTCTGGTGTCAGCGGCCGGTGTTACAGCCAATATCATTATCGCCTTTTGCGCCCTGTTGGTGTGGCGGCTGATGTCGCCCGCACCGGACAGCATGATGTATCAGGTGCTTTATTTGCTGGCCTATATCAACATTCTGCTGGCGGCTTTCAATCTGATCCCTATTCCGCCGCTGGACGGATCGAAAATTCTGATGGGTTTCACGCCAGAGTCGTTCAACCGCGTACTGTATCAAATCGAACCTTTTGGTTTTTTTGTTGTGCTGGGTCTTTTGCTTACAGGCGTGCTCACACCTGTCATCAATATGTTCCAGTCAGCTATTATATCAATAATATCTATTTTTTTACCTTGATAGATAAAGGAAAGGAGAAACGACCATGATGAAATTTTCCGAGCTTTTGCAGAAAAGACGGGCTATCCGGGATTTCGAGGACAAAGAAGTTCCCATGAAGGTTGTTGATGATATTCTTCAGGAATCCACGCTGGCGCCGTCCGCCAGCAACAATCAGCCCTGCCGGTTTGTCGTGGTGCAATGCCGAAAGGCCATCAGGGATCTGTCAAACGAGAGCAAGGCCAATCTTCTTCAGGATCACAACGATAAGAAAATCAGCCTCAAGACTGACTATGTCTCTCTGCTTCAAAGTGATAATTTTAATGTGTTTTACAATGCTCCCTGCCTGATTTACATTACCGGGGCAAAGTCGGTTGGTTCTCTGGACGTGGATGCGGCGCTTGCGGCAAGCTACATCATGTTTTCGGCGGCGGCCCGTGGAATGGGCACCTGCTGGGTGGCGCTGGGTGCAAATATTCGTGATCCCCAATTAAGGGCTGAGCTGGGGCTTTCCGACAATTACCGGATTGTGGCGCCGATCATTCTGGGCTACCCCAAGGTTATACCCGCTCCACCTGATCGGCACGCACCGGAAATTCTCCGCGTGATCACGGAAGTACGTTGATGAAAGAAACAAGATTTTTCAATCCGGCAGCTGCATCTTTTGTCCAGTGGATTCGGATAATCTTTCGGCCCTTATCCATCAAAGCAAGCCTGTCCGCTTCACCCTGCGCGGCTTTGAGCTGGCCAAACGTCAGTGAGGAGCCCCGCTGGCAAAGAGAATCAGGGATCTCAACATCAAGCTTGTTTGCACCGGTCAGTTGAATAAACATGCCGCGGCCGGCATCGCCCTTATGCAGTTGACCGGTCGAATGCAGATAGCGTGGTCCGTAGCCTACGGTTACCGCAATCCCGTACTTACGTGAAATTGCCGCCCTCAGCGCGTCCAGCGCTTTATTGATTTCCGGTGACGGGCTCAAATAAACCTGCAGCCCCACATAAGCATTTTGCGGCGATGATGAAAGAAAATTTGTCACAGCAGCGGAGACGTTTGATCCGGCAATTTTCCCATAAATTTCACAGTCGCCTTCGGTCAGAGACGGCTGCGCCTCCGGCCACGTCTGATCGCTTTTGTATTGCGCAATCATTCGTTTCGTGTGCTTTTTGGTCGCCTCCACATCCGGCTGATCAAACGGGTTGATGCCCATGACGTGAGCGGCGACAGCCGTTGCCATTTCCCACAGAAACATCTGGCCACCCAGATCATAAAAACCGTTAATCCGAATTTTCAAAACGGGATGTCCGGCACTTGCCAGATGGTTTATCAAGGAACCCCATTCGTCCTCGTTATGATTAAAAATAACAAAGACGCGGTCTTTCCCATAGGCGCTTACGTCCATCAGCGGTTCGTTCAAAACCGGAAGAATCCCTTTGCCCTCTTTACCGGTACTTTCTGCGATCAGTTGCTCCAACCAGTCACCAAATGGTTTCCATGAAGGGGGAAGCAACAGGGTGAGCTTGTCGCGGCCATACTGCGCCAGTGTTCCCAGAGCGGCGCCTAAAAGACAGCCTGTCGAGTCGCCTTTACCGGAAAAGAAATCCGCTTTTTCCTGACTTGCCACGGCCACGGCATTTTGCAGAAGTTTTTCGATCTGAACACCGATCAACGCCGCGGGGATCATGCCCGCCAGGGAAAGCGCCGAATAACGGCCGCCGATATTGGGATTGTTGGAAAAGACGCACGGAAGCTGCAGCTGCCAGGCCTGCTCGAGCATCGGACTTCCCTCATCGGTGATAAACATGAAATGTTCGTTGGCCGACACTCCCGGTTTTTCTGCAGTTAAATTATAGAAATAATGAAAAAGAGATATAATTTCCAGGGTCGATCCCGATTTCGATGAAACAATAAACAGCGTTTTTGCCAGGTTGAGTTTTTCGGCTACGCCATAAATAATTAGCGGATCGGTTGTGTCCAGAATTTGCAACCTTGGAAAACCCGGTGCACTTCCGAATATGTTATTGAATACCTCCGCCGACAGGCTTGATCCGCCCATGCCCAGCAGGACAACATCTTCAACGCTGCCATTGGTAAATGGCTCAAGAGAAGCACGGATGCTTTTGACATTTGCGGACGTTTCCAGCGGGGCATGCAGCCAGCCCAGCCGGTTGGAAATCTCCTGCGGCGATGGTTTCCAGACATGAAAATCGTTTGCCCAGATTCGCGCGGCAATATTGCTGCGCCTCATTTTTTCTACTGCATTTGTTACAGCGCTTTGATGGGAACCGAGTAAAAAAGAAACGCCCGCCGTCTCCATGACGTTCTCCTTCTTTAACGAACAGGCAGCATTTCTCTTGCTGCCGCGACGATATTGGCGGACGTAAAGCCAAACTTCTCATAAAGCACCGGCCCCGGAGCGGACGCTCCGAAGGTATCCATTCCGACGATTTTACCTGTAAGTCCTGTATAATGCTCCCAGCCCAGCTTGATGCCGGCTTCCACGGCAAGCCTGGCGGCTACGTTCGGGGGCATTACGGAATCGCGGTATGCCGCAGGTTGACGGTCGAATATTTCCCAGCTGGGAAGCGATATCACACGAACCCTCACGCCCTCTTCGGCAAGCGTGCGGGCTGCCGAAAGCGTCATGACAACTTCCGAACCTGTGGCAATCAGGATCAACTCCGGATTCGTTGACGACTCCCATAAAATATACCCGCCCCGGCGCACACCGGATGCAGGAGCACAAACAGAACGATCCAAAACCGGCAAATTCTGCCGGCTGAAAACCAGCGTGGTTGGGCCTTCTGTGTTGGTGAGCGCAAGGCGCCAGGCTTCGAGGGTTTCATTGGCATCCGCCGGACGCAAAACGGTCATATTGGGGATTTGACGCAAACTCATGATCTGTTCAACAGGTTGATGCGTCGGTCCGTCCTCACCCACACCGATGCTGTCGTGTGTGAAAACAAAAATGACGCGCAGTCCCATCAGAGCAGCCAGCCGCATGGGTGGACGCATATAGTCGGCAAAGGTCAAAAAAGTTGCCGTGTAGGGGATCATTCCACCATGCAGCGCCATTCCGACGGCAATGGCTCCCATCGCGTGTTCACGCACGCCAAAATGGATGTTTCGTCCGGAATAGTCCCAGGCCCCGCCCACCATGCCGTGGAGACCCTCGCGGGGTTGATCCGGGTTCTGGAAATCACCCAGACCCTTTAGCCAGGTGAATGTAGAAGGATTCAGATCAGCCGATCCGCCGGCAAGTTCAGGAACGTTTGCCGCAATGGACTGCATGACAATCTCCGAGGCTTTACGGGTGGCGACATCGTTGGATCCTGCAGGAAATTCAGCAAGCGACACGTCCCAGCTCAACGGCAGTTCGCCGGATAGTGTTCTTTCGATTTCATCAGCCCAAGCCGCGTCCTTTTGCCGGCAGGCCGCAATTAATTCAAGCCAGACTTTTTCACTTCTTTGGCCGCGGGAGACCGCTCTGCGGAAATACCTGCTGACCTCATCAGATACGTGAAAGGATGCATTGACCGGCCAGATACACGCTTCCTTTGCTGCCTTGAGTTCTTCAGCCCCCAGCGGTGAACCGTGGGCATCACAGCGTCCCTGTTTGCCGGGTGCGCCATAACCAATGGTGGTCTGCACACAGATCAACGAAGGTTTGCCGTTTTCTTTTTTAGCCTTTTTAATGGCCCGGTCGATGGCGGCCACATCATTGCCATCCTGAACTTTCTGCACCTGCCAGCCGTAAGACTTGAAACGCATTTCGATGTTTTCGGTAAAGCACAGTCCCGTGGAACCGGCCAGGGACACTTTGTTGTCATCATAAAGGACAATGAGTTTTCCCAGACGCAGATGGCCGGCCAGCGCGCAGGCTTCCGCGGACACACCTTCCATCATGTCACCATCCCCGGCCATGACATAGGTATAGTGATCGATAACCGTCTGTCCTTCGCGGTTGAACCGCGCCGCGAGGTGCGCCTCGGCAATGGCCATGCCGACAGCATTGGCCAATCCCTGTCCCAGGGGACCTGTGGTCACTTCCACACCCGCCGTATGCCTGTATTCAGGGTGCCCGGGTGTACGGCTGCCCCACTGGCGGAAATTTCTGATATCGTCAAGCGAAAGATCATATCCCGTCAAATGCAGAAGAGCATACAAAAGCATGGAGGCATGACCTGATGACAGAACAAACCGGTCGCGATCCGGCCATTGGGGATTTTTAGGATTATGCTTGAGATGTTTCGTCCATAAAGTGAAAGCCGCGGCAGCCGCTCCCATCGGCATTCCCGGATGTCCGGACTTTGCTTTTTCGATGGCGTCCGCGGCTAAAAACCGTATTGTGTCAACACACTTTGTTTGTAACCCGTTATTGTCGGACATAAAGTCTCCTTAAGAAATTTTGACGTCTCTCATTAAAACAAACATCCAATTATTGCACGAAAAAAAATTATCGGGGGTGAAAGGGCAATGCATCATCGAGCCAGGCCAGGTATTCTGTGCTGCCCCTGATAATCGGCACAGCAATGATTTCAGGAGTTTCGTAGGGGTGCAGTTTTTTGATGGCGGTTTCCACATTCGGAAAAAGGCCTTCGCGTGTTTTGATAAGGCAGAGGTACTCCTGAGAGAGTTCCACCTTGCTCTTCCATCGATAGATGCTTTCAACCGGCTCCGTAATCTGCACACACGCGGCCAGTTTTTCTTCAACTAAATGCCGCGCGATGTCCATCGCCTGCTCCTTTGTTTCTGTTGTCGTCATCACCTGAATAAATGACATTCTTCTACCTTGCTCCTTTATCCTTTTTTTATCATCTCATACATCATGATCGCCGCAGCCTGGGGAAGACTCAGTGAATCGGCTTTACCGTCGCCGGGAATCCGCCAGCGTTCATCGGCCAGCGCCAACAAATCCTCCGGCAACCCACGGCTTTCACTGCCCACAAGCAGAGCCGCCTCTTTTTCGGGCAGATGCGGTGCAACACCATGTTTCACATCACTGCCAATCAAAAGGAAATTCCGTTTAATTTCAGGAAGCGCCGTTTGTAAATCAACATCCGTCAAAATGGTCAAATGAAAGATGCTGCCCATCGACGCGCGGATCACCTTGGGATGGGTGACATCTACCGAGTCCGCGCTCAACATCATTTTTGTAAAACCAAACCATCGGGCGCTGCGCATCAAAGCGCCCAGATTCCGGGGATTGGAAATTTCATGCCCGATCAGCAGGTGACCTCGGGGAGACTGAAGCCATGATGACAGGGAGGGTTTCTTTCTGTTTCTTACAACTGCAATAATGCCCTCCGGTTCTTTGTCCTGGCTCAGTTTTTTCCATTCCTGGCTCTTCAGTCGATAGACAGGGATATTCTCCGGCACACGCGTAATCAGTCTTTCCCAGTGTGATGTTTTATCAGGCAGCACAAGCACCGCTTCTACCTGCCAATCACTTTTCAAAAGCTCTTCGACGACTTTGATCCCCTCGGCTATAAACAGGCCTTCTTCCCTGCGAAATTTGACTTCGGCAAGTCTCGACCATTTCTTCAACTGGTTTTGCGATATGCCTGGAAGGTCACTTTGCATTCTGGCACTACTCCTTCATCGTCACCGGAGGAACTTCACCTTCCTCATTTTTCGGGTCAGGCCAGATCACCGAGGATACAATCGACACAGCCAGAATGGAGATGATGACAAAGAGCGAGGCCGCAACCGGCACGTGGAAAAAATCCTCGATAAGCATCTTGACCCCGACAAAAGTCAGAATAGCCGCAAGGCCGTAATGAAGAAGATGAAACAATTTCATCAAACCGGAAATCGCGAAAAAGAGTGAGCGAAGTCCTAAAATGGCAAAGACGTTGGACGTGTAAATAATAAAGGGATCTTTGGAAATGGCCAGCACAGCGGGAATCGAATCAATAGCAAAAAGAATATCCGTGGTTTCCAGGGCGAGAAGAACGGCCAGCATCGGGGTGGCATAACGGATGTCGCCTTTCATGATAAAAAATTTGGCGCCGGAAAATCTATTGGTGACGGGTATGATGTAACGCAAAAGTTTTATCGCGATATTTTTGTCCGGATGGACTTCCGTCTGTTTGTTCAGCGCCATCTTTATGCCGGTGAAAATCAGGAAAGCCCCGAAAATATACATGACCCAGCTGAAAGCATTGATCAATGCGACACCCGCGAAGATAAAAACACCCCGCGTCACCAGCGCCATTAAAATCCCCCAGAACAGCGCTTTGTGCTCGTAGGCACGGGGAACGTTGAAAAAGCGGAAAATCAGCATGAAAACAAAAAGATTGTCGATACTCAATGAATATTCAATAAGATAACCGGCAAGAAATTCCATGGCTTTGCCATGGCCATAAAAAAAGTAAATGCCCGCGCCGAACATGAGGGCCAGCGCCACCCAGAAAAGGGTCCACAGTAGGGCTTCCTTCATTTTTATGACGTGGGACTTTCGGTTGAAGACACCCAGATCAAGGGCCAGCATGGCCAGAATAAAGACAGCAAAAAATATCCACCACCAAACCATCGTTTTTCCCTGATTACAGTGAACGGCCGAGCGCCTGGGCCGCGTTATGAATGATATCCCAGGCTGGACTGAACGGCGGCGCGTAAGCCAGATCCAGATAACCGATCTGATCGAGATTCATTTCCGCCCAGAGCGCTACGGACAACACGTTGATCCTTCCCACCGCTCCGGCGACACCCACCGCCTGCGCGCCCAGCAGCCTGCCCGATGATTTGTCGGCAATCAGCTTCAGACCGATTTTTCTCGTGCCCAGCGCAGGCACCATGGCGTTTCCCCAGGTGATGTTGCTGACCGGTGAAAAACCCGCGGCAACTGCATCTTTTTCAGAAAGGCCCGTGGCCGCGCATTCGAGATTGAATAACCGGAAAGACTGCGCGCCTACAATGCCGTCAAAGGCCAGAGGTTTGCCGCCGATGTTGCGTCCGGCGACGCGGCCCTGTTTGTTGGCAATATCGCCCAGGGGGATGTTTACCCAGCGGCGGCTGACTTTATGAAACGATTCACAGCAATCGCCAACAGCATAAACATTTTCCAGAGACGACTGTTGAGCAAAGTTCACCGCTATTGCACCGGATAAACCGATATTTAAGCCGATGGACTGTGCCAACCTCGAATCCGGCCGGACACCCATGGCCAGCAAAACCACATCCCCTTCAGATTCACCTTTGTCGGTCTTAACACGAAGCGGCGCGTTCATACCTTCTTCTATCGCCTGCGCTGCTGCATTGCCCACAAAGTCCACACCGTGGGCCTGAAGCTCTTCCAACATCACGGAAGAAAGAGCAGTATCCCAGCGATTGGCCGGCAGGGGATCTTTGTCAATAATTGTTGTTTTCACACCCAAAGCATGAAGCGATACGCTCATTTCCAGCCCGATAAAACCTCCGCCGATAATCACGACTCTTTTCGCGCTTTTTTTCTGAAGCCACGTTTTCATATGGATCGCATCTTCCAGATTGCGCAGTGAAAAAACACCGGGCAGGTGAATGCCGGGCATGTTCGGAACGATAGCTGACGTGCCGGTGGCCATAACGAGAACGTCATAGGGGAAGCGGCGGCCGTCTTTTACTTCAACGAACGCTTCTTTGGAATTGATGCTGAAAACTTCCGAACGAAGCTGGACATCAATGCCGCCTTCTCGGAATTTTTCCGGTGTCCTGGCAATCAGTTGATTGGCATCCTTGATTATGTCTCCGATATAATAAGGGGTTGGGCAGGAAGAATATGAGACAAATTGGCCCATCTGCAAAATGGTAACGTCCAAAGAAGGATCATTCCGCTTCGCTTCTGCGGCTGTAGAACCTCCACCCGCGCCGCCGCCGATAATGACTAAATGCTTACCCATATTGACCTCCTGTTCATTTCCGTGGGGTTGAAACCCGTCTGCGCCACAAAATGACGGCGATGCCTGTCAGCATCATCACTATGCAAAGAACCTGGCCCATGGTGTTGAATCCGAGAACAAATCCAAGGTGCGAGTCGGGTTCCCGGTAAAACTCGATAAAAAAACGCACCAGACCGTAACCGAAAATATAAAGGCCAACGGTAAAACCGTCGAAAGGATTTTTTTTGCGGATCGGCCAGAGGACACAAAACAAAAACAAGCCTTCCAACAGGGCTTCATACAGTTGTGAAGGATGGCGAAGGCTCCGCGTTGGATCCAGGGGAAAATACATGCCCCACGGAACCGTGGTAATGCGGCCCCAGAGTTCACCGTTGATGAAGTTACCCAGCCTGCCGAACATATACCCCAGGGGCACCGCTGCGCACAACCAGTCGCCGAATTGCCAGAGTTTGATGTTGTGTTTGTGGCAAACATAAACCGTGACCAGAAAAACACCGATAAAACCACCATGATAGGACATTCCGCTCAAACCCACAAAGCGAAAGCCATTGGAGAAATCAAACGGCAGGATAATCTCGAGCGGATGGGTGCTGAAATAGCTGAAATTGTAAAACAGGGCATAGCCTAACCTTGCGCCAACAATCAGCCCAACCATTGCCCAGACCATGTAATCCTGCAGAAACTCCTCCGTAATACTGATCTCTTTGCGCTTAATCCGATAGGAAAAAAGGAAATAAACAACAGCGAAAGCGACCAGATACATCAGGCTGTAATAACGAAGCTGAAAAGAGCCGATGCTGAATAGCGAAGGGCTGATATGGGATGGCAGATGCTGCCAGGCGTTCACAAAAGATTCCATTGTTTAGTATGTCTGGCCTTTCACTTCATCAATATACAATTCGGCACTGTGCACGGCGTTGGCTCCGTCACCGGCGGCGGTGACAACCTGCCTGAACAGCTTGGAGCGGCAATCCCCTGCGGCAAACAGGCCTGCGGCATTTGTCCGCATGTTTTCATCGGTGATGATAAAACCCGTTTTGTCCATCTCCACCAGGCCTTTGAATATTTCCGTGTATGGCAGCTGGCCGACAAAAATGAAAGCGCCGTCGGCCGCTATCGTACTGATCTTGCCGGTGGTCACATCTTTAACTTTGACACCCGTGACAAAATCAGAACCGGATATCTCCTCGACCGTGGCATTCCAAATAAACTCGATTTTCTTTTCGGCAAAGGCTCTTTCCTGCAGCATTCCCGCCGCGCGCAGCCTGTCCCTCCGGTGAATCACGAACACTTTTCTGGCAAAATGAGTCAGGAAAAGTGCTTCCTGAATGGCCGTGTCGCCGCCACCCACCACAATCACATCGCGATTCCGGTAGAAGGGACCGTCACAGGTGGCACAATAAGACACACCTTTCCCGGCAAATTCCGATTCTCCCGGAACTCCCAGACTTCGCCACATCGCACCCGTCGCAGCGATAACGCTAAGGGTTTTATAAACTTTGTCTCCTGCAGTTACTTCCCAGATAACCGGGGCGGAAGAACTTGTTTTTACGCCGCTTACATCCTTGGGAAGAATTTCCAGACCGAATTTCATTGCCTGTTTCTTGAAAAGCTGCATCAACTCGAATCCGCCGATCCCATCGGGAATTCCCGGATAATTCTCTATGATATCCGTAATAGTAACCTGGCTTACCGTACCCTCACCTTCGATGAGCAGTGTCTTGAGCGCGGCCCGCGCGGCATAGATACCGGCCGTATAGCCAGCCGGCCCACCACCAATAATGACGACATCATAATCATATTCCGGCAGGTTTGCCCGAGTCATAAGCGATCTCCTGTTATTTGATCGTTGACTTTAATCAGGAAGAGGGATTTTTGTAAAGGCTAAATTGAAGGTATTTCAGATATACACGGATAATCGGAAGAGTAAATCGGCGGACACATTCACGGCTCCGCCATAGTTGTTGACATTGGTAAATGGGAATATATCTAACAACAAAAAGCGTCTCAAAACATGCAGACGCTTTTCGTTTTTAAGGTTTTTTACTTTGGTTCACGTCAATTCATCCTCATTCCTACCACCCGGGAGGGGGGCCAAAAGGCGGAGGCGGAGGCGGAGGCGGAGGACCATAAGGACCACGATACCAGTATCGGCGATGGCGATAAGGAGGAGGACCATAAGGACCACGATGCCAGTAACCGCGATGATGCCGACGGCGACCCCAGTCACGGCGAGGACCACGATCTCGACGTAAGTCGCGGCGAGGACCGCGATCTCGACGTAAGTCGCGGCGAGGAGGGGGAGGTGGACCCTGCGCTAGCATCATGGAGGAATCATCATTGAGATCCTGGGCCAAAAACAGTGAAAGTCCCGGATCACGATCATTTCCTGATTTATCAACAGATGCATTAACCTGAGCGGCTGTTGATACAATCATGACAGCAAATATCATTGTAAAAAAAGAACACTTCATCCGATAGGTCATTTTCACCTCCTGCAGTTAAATTACTTTGATAAAATCATAAACCATATGCGTTCCTAAATCTTTTCCAATCAACATTCTGACATTTGCCATTAATTTAACAACCTACTCCCGTCCGTAAAATTATAAACAAAATGTATGCCTGGTTATCTCTCATATTTCATAAAAGAATGCTTATTTCTAAATTCGTTGTAATAAATTATGATAGGAAATTTGGTAGTATGTAAAGCAAATCTGCAGAACATAACAGATTTGACAGCTGCGCAGGTCAGCGCAAATCGCGAAAAGAAGTCTTTGAAGGGGTACAACAATTTATCCATGCTCATCAATCCTTCATCTGAAGCTTTTATATACGTAAAAATTAATGTCCTGTCTATAAATATTGTAGGATTATAAGGATCAGGGTGAACCGGGTGAGCGATCCTGGATAGTCTCAAAGGCAGGCCAGGGCCTGTAATGTGAAGATAATGGCTCATAATAATTATACCCCAGAAGCACTTTCATAATATATGTTTAAATATCAAATGCTTATACAATACAAAAATCTTGCAATAAATTCTCGCTTTTAAGACGAATTTGTGAGAAAGCATCTTAAAATTGATAAGATTAAGCTCTACGAGGGAAAATTGTTATGAAAGTAAAAACCCAGGAGTTGTTTAATGTCTATTCACATCTGGCCGGAGTGATCGCCGCTGTCATCGGCACAGTCTATCTGGCGATGGTTGCCAGTGATTCTACATCCGGTCTTGTCACTTCGCTCATTTACGGGATTTCCGTTGTCTTTCTTTTTTCAGCAAGCACACTGTATCATGCGTTCAAGAAAGAAGAAAATGAGCTTTCGTTCTGGAGGAAAATGGATCGGATGGCAATTTTTTTCATGATTGCCGGAACATTTACACCGATATGCTATTTCTGCCTGGAAGATCCATACAGATGGTACATGATCGTCTTCCAGTGGAGCCTTGTGGGCGTAGGTGTCATTTCCCAGATTTTTTTCCCAAGGGCGCCGAGAAAGCTGTACGCGCTTATATATTTATCCATGGGCTGGTCAGCACTTTTTACCGTCAGGCAGATGCTTGCCAATATGTCTTCATCGCAGGCAGTCCTTCTGGTTACGGGGGGCATCGCCTTTACACTGGGAGCCATCATTTACGCGATAAAAAAACCAAGGATGTTTCCGGGTGTTTTCAGTTTTCATGAGCTCTTTCACATCATGGTTCTGATCGGGGGAAGTCTGCATTATGCGATGATCTACGGGGTCTTTTCCCGGGCTGGCGCCTGATTGATGAACCACTTCTTCCCCAAAGACACCGGGCTGGAGACAGAAAGACTTCTGGAAGCTGAGTCGGCATTATTCTTCAGAGAATATAAAAAGCATTTTGTCGCGGGCGAAACAAAGCCTCCAGGCATCGGGAAACCTTTTTTCCTGCGTTCAACTCATACGGACACCGGCGTGCTTCTCATTCACGGTCTGATGGCCGCACCGGAGGAGGTCAGGGAATGGGCCGATTTTCTGCACGCAAAAGGTTTGACCGTTTACGCACCAAGGCTTTCAGGCCATGGAACATCGTCAAAAGATCTCTCGACCCGCAGCTATCAAAACTGGCTTGACTCGGTTGACTGCGGTCATGCCATTCTGAAAACCTGCTGCAGAAAAATTATTGTGGCCGGTTTCTCCACCGGAGCCGGCCTTGCTCTTCAATCAGTTATCCTGAAACCGCGCGATTTTGAGGCTGTGATCAGCATCAGTGCACCGCTGAAGTTTAAACGATTTTCATCGAGGTTTGCCGAACTTCTGCATGGGTTCAATCAACTTTGCAAATTTGCGGGTGTGCGTAAAATAACAAAAGAGTTTATGGAAAACGACGCGGACAATCCCCATATCAATTATCTGCTTTGCCCGGTCAGCGCTTTTGTTCAGGTCAAAAAGCTAATGAGAAACGTTGGCCAATCGCTTCCTGACATTAAAATTCCGTCCCTTGTCATCCAGGCCAATCGTGACCCAAAAGTCGATCCCGGAAGCGGTCCCGAAATTTTCAAGCGCATCGGTTCGGCAAAAAAGTATTTTTCCTTGATTGATTATCATCAGCACGGAATTGTTCGTGGCAATATTGCCGCACATGTTTTCAACGAAGTTGAATCTTTTCTTGTATCCTGCAGTCTCCTGAATCCGGCCGGGCAGTAGTGCACGGCCCTGTTATTTACAGACTTCCTGCCGCAGGCGATTACCGGGTGAATCCGGCTGAATATCGTATTTTAAATTAAACAATTAAATGATTTCAACAGGACTTTCGCCAATACGCGCAAGCGATAGACGTAACATAATGTAATAAAAGACAATATATCGATCAAGATAAATGTCGATCCCCTCGCCAGGTTGAAGGGATTCACGGTCTGTGGTCTCCAAAGCCTGCCGTTTAATTGAATCCATTGTGGAACGGCCATCGGCACCCCTGGCTTCGATTTTTCGGGCCGGGGAATAGGCCAAAACTATGACATAAAATTCTTGCCGTGTGACGTGTTTTTTGCCCTGTTTTTTTGCCAAAAGTGGGAATATTGTTGAAACGAGAAAGCAGAAGGCTTTACATAATGCGGATAACTACTTGATTTATTTGGTGCCCCTGGGGCGATTCGAACGCCCGGCACACGGATTAGGAATCCGTTGCTCTATCCTGCTGAGCTACAGGGGCAGCCATGATTTTGTGACAGGATGCGGCGGTTTAACATTCTTTGAACGGACTGTCAACCGGTCAGCACTTTACTTGACTTAAAGATTTTTCAGATGCGTTTCCAGCAGGCGGTCTTTATCAAACTTGAGAAACTTCAGTTTTTCCGGCTTCGTGCCCGCAAAAGCGCATTTTGGCGCTAGTCCGATCAATTCCGATTCCAGAATTTCAACACCGCGTTCAGCGGCAAGTTTCTCCACCTGTTCATAAATCATTTTCAGCGGCGTTTCTTTGCAGTTGGTCAGGTTCATGGATACCTGCGCCAGATTCCTGCTTTTTAAAATGACGCCTATGGCCCGCACATGCTTCAGGCCCCCGTTTTTTTCCCGGATCAGAGATGCAATCTTTTGAGCAAGCCTCAAATCATTGCAATTCAGATTGATGTTGTAAGCCACCAGCAGTTCGCGCGCGCCCACAGCCGTTGCACCTGAACGCGGATTGAATTCGGCCTTCCCGACATCGGGCAGGCTGTCTGGATTATTCATCTTATCTTTAAGTGCTTCATATCCCCCGTGCCGGACATTGGCCAGTTCGCGTCGTTCGGGAACCAGCGCTGCTTCTCCGTAATAATAAACCGGTACGCAGAACCGTTCATATAATTGCCGGCCAAAGAGGTGTGCAAGATCAACGGCATCAGTCATTTTTGTTTTCCCCAGCGGAATGAAGGGAACCACGTCAACCGCTCCCAGTCGCGGATGGACACCTGCCTGACTGCGCATGTCAATCAGTTCCAATGCCTTCCCCGACGCAGCCAGCGCCGCTTCCAGAACATGCTCCGGTTTTCCCAGAAACGTAAAGACGCTCCGGTTATGATCGCTGTCTCCGCCATAGTCAATGAAGTGAACATCGGGAAAAGACTTCAACACGCGGGCAATCGATTCGATTTTATCTAAATCGCATCCTTCGCTGAAGTTCGGCACACATTCGATAATTTTCATATTTACACCTGATAAAATTTTAACGCCGGCAGTTCCACACAGGTAAGCTTTCCGCCATAAACCGCCCCCGTATCAATACCGATTTTATTGCCGGCAACCATCGGTTCACTGAAATGGGTGTGTCCGAAGACAACCCTTTTCCCAAAATCATAATCGGAATCAATAAATGTCTGTCTGACCCACTGCATGTCATAAAGAGACTGTTCATTAATCGCTCTGCCGGGAATCAGACCGGCATGCACAAAAATAAATTGATCTGTTTCATAGTAGGGCAAAAGGTCTTTAAAAAACTTCAGATGATCCGCGGGAATTTTTTTCTTTCTCTCCCGCGGCGCATCCGACCGCAATATTCCATATGCCTTGAGCGTCGCGAGACCGCCATTGGCTAAATAGATGTCATCTTCCACGCCATCCAGATACCTAAGCAGCATGGATTCGTGATTTCCGCGAAGACAGATCATCTTCTGAAAGGTCTTTTTGAGCTTCAAAATATAATCCACAACGTCCCGGCTTCCATCTGCCCGGTCGATATAATCACCGATAAAGACCAGGGTGTCATTTACGGGATCGGCTTTAATCTCCCGGATAAGACGCTGCAGTTTGTCTAGACAGCCGTGTATATCTCCGATGGCGAATATTTTGTTCATCTTCCATTGCCGTGATCAACGGCACCTCAGTCTAGCAGAGCTGCCGTGAAATCCCCGCTGTCAAAGACCCGTAAATCGTCCAGGCCCTCTCCGACGCCGATAAAACGGACCGGAAGCCCCAGTTCCCCGGCAATGCGAACCACAACACCGCCCTTGGACGTACCGTCCAGTTTCGTGAGAACAATGCCTGTCACCCCGATGTCTTCCTTAAACATTTTTGCCTGCATTACGGCATTCTGGCCGGTTGTGGCATCCAAAACCAGCAAGATCTCATGCGGCGCTCCCGGCAGTTCTTTACTGATAACCCTTTTGACCTTTTTGAGTTCCTCCATCAGATTGGTCCGGGTGTGCAGGCGACCGGCCGTATCCACAATCACTACACCCTGAAAACCCGCTTTAATCCTGCCCGCGGCGTCAAAAACAACAGCGGCCGGATCGGCATTCATTTTCTGCTTGATCACGGGCGCGCCGACACGGGTGCCCCATACTTCCAACTGTTCGATGGCTGCCGCCCGGAAGGTATCTGCAGCCACAAGCAGAATCTCATGACCGTCATTGTGAAGGAGATTTGCCAATTTACCAATGGTGGTTGTCTTGCCGCTGCCGTTGACTCCAATGGCCATGATCACAAAGGGCTGATTTTTCGGAACTCTCAGCGGCTTTTCCATCAGCTGAAGAATCGCCATCATGCGTTCCTGCAAAACCTTTTTAATCTGTGATGCATCCTGCAGCTCCTTGCGTTTCACACGCTGCTTGACATCATCAATCAAATCATAGGTAAACTGCGGACCCATGTCCGCCGAAATCATCAGCTCTTCCAGTTCCTCAAACAGGGCCTGATCCAGAACCCTCTTACCAAAAACAAGATTGTCCAGATTTTTTGTCAGGGAGTCGCGTGTTTTGGTGAGCCCCGCTTTTAATTTGTCGAATAAACCCAATTGACTGCAGATTCCTTTCTTTATTAAACCCAGATTACGCAATAGAGAGATTTGTTGTTTCTCTGTGTCATTTCGAAGGAGCGTAGCGACGAGAAATCTTCATCATTCTATACTCTGAAAGATTTCTCCCTTCGGTCGAAATGACATAAGAAATGTCTGCTTTGTCTATTGCGTAATCTGGGTTAAAAATTATACCTGAATGATTCCAATTACATCCAGGAAAAACCACTCGAGTGAAAACGGTTCACGCCTTCTCATCTACATTCATAACGATTTTCTTTGCTAAAGTAAAGGAATGGATTAGTTCAGGTTGACGGAGACCAGAGATGATATCCCCTGTTTCTGCATGGTCACGCCAAAAAGCGTATCGGCAACTTCCATCGTGCTCTTGTTGTGCGTAATCATGATGACCTGGGACTGCCCGGCAACACCCTTGATCAACCGGTTGAAAAGGTTGGTATTGGCATCGTCGAGCGCCGCATCCACTTCATCCAGAATCAGGAAGGGTGTGGGGCGGTACATGAGAATGGAAAAAATCAGGGCGATCGCCGCAAGCGATTTTTCTCCGCCGGACAACAGGCTGACGCTTTGCGCTTTTTTGCCCGGAATCTGAATATCAATATCCACGCCGGTTTCCAGAAGATCATTCTCATCGGTGAGCAGCAGCCTGCCCCGGCCGCCGGGGAAAATCTTCGCAAATACATCTTTGAAGCATTCATTGACGGCGGCGAAGGTTTCGGCAAACCGTTCACGGGATATTTTATTGATCCGGGTAATCGTCCTCTGCAGGGAAGACAGCGATTCGTTAAGATCGGCAAGCTGCGTCGTCAAAAACTCATTGCGCTGATCGAGTTCAGCATATTCGTTGAGCGCCAGCAGATTCACTTCGCCGAAATTATCAATCGTCTGCCTGTCTTTATCCAGCACAGCGGATAGTTCGGCTATTCTGTCCTCCGTGACCATGATAAAATCCGCCATTACGGCCTTAAGATCAACACCGTGTTTTTCAGTTACCGTCTTTTGCAGATTGTCAATGTTTAAAGCCGCTTCACGGCACTGCATTTCCAGCTCGTTTGCCTGCTTCTGCAGATCATCGAGATTTCGCTTAATGTCGCGGATTTCGTTTTCCTGCCCCCTGAGCCGTTCATCTTCAGCGGCCCTCTTTTCTTTCATTTCGGTCAACACCGCTTCGCAGGATGCCAGTTTGCCGTAAAGGGACTGCAACATTTCCTGTTCCGCTTCAACGGCCGAGGCCAAATCCGTCATCTGCGTTTCGCAGGCGGTGATCTCTTCTTTTTTTCTTGAAACTTCACTGTCATTAAGGCTGATATCATGCTGCAGCCGCGTAACGGTTCTCAGGTCCGCCTCCTTCTTCTCCGCCAGAGAAGCCAGCAAAACTTTTTTCTCCGTCAGGGATCTCTCCTGTGTGTCAATAGCCGTCCGCGACTGTTGCCTGCGGTTGTTGAATACGGAGATAATTTCGTTGAGCTCTTTTTCAGCCGTTTCTTTCATGAGGACATTTTCTTTGATCTCCAGAAGTTTCTGAGCGGCCTGGGCTTCTTCCGTTTTTATATTCTGACGGTTGTATTCGAGGACAGCGATTCTCTGTTTCAATCTTTCCGATTCATCCTCAAACCGTTCCAAATCTTTTTTACGGCCGTTGATGTCTATGTCCAGCCGGTGTGTCCTGTTTTTCAGCTCCGTGAGTTCTTCATCCCAACCGGCGATCGATGAAACCAGTATTTTCTTTTCCTGAATTTGATCATCCAGTTCGACAGAAAGTCTTCTGACGTCCGTTTCCAGTTCCGCGATTTCTCTTTTGGTCGCCAGCAGACTTTTTTCCACCGCCGCTCCGCTGCCACCGGTCAACACTCCGTTTGGGCTGATGATATCGCCTTCCGGTGTCACCAATGTCCCCCGGAAGCCGTTTTTCTTCCATAGATTAATCCCTGTGGTGATCGATGGCGTTAATAAGACATCCCCGAGGAGGCAATCGGCAATCTGTTGAAATTCTTCCTGAACAACTACTTTATTTCGAAGCGGCTCCGCTTCCTCAAGATGCTCGGCGCTGTACGTTTCAGCATAATTGCCGCGCAATTCGACCGGCACAAAACTGCCCCGGCCCAACTGATAATTCTTTAAATAATCAATGGCACGAAGGCCTTCTTCCTGGCTCTTCACCACAACATACTGCAGCTTGTCGCCCAGAACCGCCTCCACGGCGGATTCATATTCGCGGGGCACATTGATGTGATCGGCTACCACTCCGTAAAACCTGTCCTGATCACCCTGCGTTTCAATCACCTTCTTCACACCTTCGCTGGACCATTTAAAAGCGGCCTGAAATTCTCCCAGCGATTGCAGGCGCGATGACTTTCCGCCTGCCTCTTCCTTGATGTGCATGATCCGCTCTTCAAGGATCTGCAGATCCGATCTGGCCCTTTGCAGCTCGTCTGCGATCGCTTCTTTCTGCCCGGTCAGCTTCTTGATTTCCTCCTCTTCGGCAGCCTGATCCGCAGTAAGCGATTGCAGCTTTACCGCAAGCTCATCAAACCTGTTTTTATCCTGTTCAATTTCACGGTTTTCCCTCTCTTCGCGCTTCTTGAAATCCTCCAGGTTTTTGTTGAGGGTCGCGATGATGTTATTGAACTTGGCCAGGTCCTGCATCACATCAATGTATCGGATTTTATGTTCTTCCAGCCGTGAGTTGATTTCCCTGTCGTTTTCCAGAAGCCCCTCAACTTCTTTCTGGCCGGCGTCCAGCTCGTTCTGAAGCTGGGTCATCCGGTTCATGGCTTCCTCCGCCTTTTTCTGCAGGTTATCCATTTCAACCGCGAGGGATGACTTTTTATGCTCCATCAAATCTATTTCAGATTGATTCTTTTGTTTGCGCTCCGTGGCTTCGGTAATCCGGCGGCGCGAAAACTCAATATTTTTTTCCTTGATGGTTATTGAATTTTTGATTTCATAAAGCTCGGTTTGACGGCGGCTGATTTGTTCATCGTTCTCCATCAGCTTCGCCTTCATTTCTTCCAGCGTGGACTCCTTTGCTTCCAGTTGAGCCCGGATGCTTTCAGACTGCCCGGAAAAATGAGCACGGGATTCCTGCAATTCGTCACTTTTACCTGCCAGTTGCGCAAAATCCTGCCTGGCAAGAATCAGTTCGGTATCCTTGATCCGGAGCTTTATTTCCTTGTATTGCTCGGCTTTTTTGGCCTGTCTGGCAATGGCATTGAGCTGGGATTTGACTTCCTTGTGGATGTCGTTGAGGCGGAGAATGTTCTGCCTGGTTGCTTCCATCTTTCGAACAGCGGCATCTTTACGGCTTTTGTATTTGGACACGCCTGCCGCGTCTTCAATGAACATGCGGCGGTCTTCCGGTTTGGCCTCCACCATGGTGGCCACGGAACCCTGCTCCACCAGAGAATAAGTTCTTGCGCCAACGCCCGTTCCCATGAAGAACTCTTTGATGTCCAGCAGGCGGCAGGGTACACGATTGATGCAGTATTCGTTTTCATCGTCTAAAATGGCTCTGCGTGAAATAGAAACTTCCGTCAACTCACCGTATACACCGGGGAAGCTTGACCCGTCACTGGACAGGGTCATGACCACTTCCGCCATGCTTACGGGAGCGGCATCTTCACTTCCGTTGAAAATTACATCGTCCATTTTCTTTCCGCGCAGTGCTTTGACCCGCTGCTCCCCCATCACCCAGCGGATCGCGTCAACCACGTTTGATTTTCCACAGCCGTTGGGCCCGACAATCGCATTTACGCCCTGGGAAAAATCAATGACGGTTTTGTCACGGAAAGATTTAAAACCTGATATTTCTAGCCGTTTAAGCTTCATAATGTATCTTTAATCAAACTGTCTAAATTTTGGAAAAGCCTAACAAAAGATATTTCCTTTGTAAAGTGAAAATACAACAATATGTATTCAAGAAAAGCAATACCACAACATATAGTGCTTTGATCAGAATAACAGAAAAAATTACAATCGATAAACAAGAGGTATAAAAAATGAAATCTGGCCAAATCCGGACAGATATTTTATCGAAGGTGCCCATGAGACTGTTATCTTTAAAGAGTTTTAAAAAACACCCTCCAGTTTCTTTCCGCATTCGGGACATGAATTTCCCGACAGATGGTTGGCGACAATTCTGTAACCATAACGATTAATTAGCAGATTAGAACAATTTGAGCAATAGGTATTTTCACCCTCATCGCCCGGCACATTCCCGCTGTAAACATACTTTAATCCTGCTTCCTTTCCGATATGACAGGCCCTGTGGAGCGAGGAAATCGGGGTCGGCGGCGTCCTGACCATCTTAAACTGTGGATGGAACCTGCTGATATGCCAGGGAGTTTCTGGACCCAGGCTGCAGATGAACGCCGCTATGTCCCGTAACTCTTCCAGAGAGTCGTTTAATCCGGGAATAAGCAGAGTGGTAATTTCCAGCCAGATTCCCCGTTCCTTGATCTTTTTCAAGGTGTCTAAAACCGGGTTGAGCTTCGCACCGCATTGCTTTTTATAAAATTCATCACGAAAAGATTTTAAATCCACATTGGCTGCAGCAAGATAAGATGAAATAATTCCAATGGCTTCCGGAGTCATGAAGCCGTTTGTCACAAAAACATTCTGCAAACCTTCCAAACAGGCAATCTTGGCGGTTTCCAATGCGGTTTCCAGATAAACTGTCGGTTCCGTATAAGTATAAGCTATGGTTTTGCAGGAACTTTTTTTTGCCCGCTCCACAATGACCGCAGGAGCCGTATCTTCACCCGTAATCATCAGCGTGGAACGGGGCATTTGAGATATTTCATGATTTTGACAAAATTCACAGCTGAAATTGCAACCGACCGTGGCTATGGAATAGGATCTCGTCGCGGGATGCACATGGAAAAAAGGTTTCTTTTCAATCGGATCAACGTGCTCGGCAATCAGTGTTCCAAAAACAAGAGAATATAAAACACCATTTTTATTTTCTCTCACACCACAGAGACCCCGTCGACCGGGATTGATTTTGCAGCGGTGAGCGCACAGCGCGCACTGAACGCGGTCGTCATCCAGCTTATCATAAAGCAGCGCTTCGCGGATCATGGATCACCTTCCTGCAGCATGACGCGAACAGCTTCCGGAGCCGCGGCCCTCGTTTTTGCTTTCACATCAAATGAATCCAAAATGGGACTCTGGACAGTTTGATAAGTATAGTTGACAGCAAAAGCTATCCCGACAAAGGCACCCAGTGGATTTTTCTTGATGGGAAAAAGTTCCTCCAGCTCCGAAAAAAAGGTGTAAACTGGACCGGGAAGATAAATCACGGATCCCCATGTGGCCGAAGGCGATGACATTGCTTCGCTGATGATGGACAGCATTTCGCCGACAGTGAAAAAGCGTATTCCGGAAGTGACGGGAAAACCAAAAAGCTTACGGACAGACTGGCGGGTTCCCACAAAAGAATGCTTATTGAAAAAACCGATAAAAACACGGCTTCGGCTTACACGGACAGCCTCCGTAATGATCTTTTGCGGATCATCTAGGGTACGTACATTATTGATTAAAGTAACGACATCAAATTCATTATCAGAAAAAGGAAGATCAACAGCATTACCCCGTACAAGGTCGCAACGATGACCGAGTTTATTTTTGGCTGAAGCGAGGGCGGCATCTGATGGATCAATTCCGGTCAGGGAGCATTTTTTTTGCAGGAACAGCTTTAAATAATTACCCGATCCGCATCCAACATCCAGCACAGATTCACCGGCGGAAGGGCGCACCAGATCCATGATCAATTTTTCCTGCCTGGAAAATATATAACGTCCCAGTTCTGTTTCCAGCCAGTGATCCTGTGAGACGGCCTGTAGCGGATCAAATAACATGAAGCCACCCTCTTATCAAAGACAGCAGAGCTTTTCGTTTCTCGGGACAGGCAGTCACCTGCTCCCCTTTCAGTGGCAACAACAAAACTATCGTATATTATACTTCATATTCAGATTATTGCATCAACGGAATTTTATCCGCCAATGTCCGACATATCGCGGTAACATTTTTTCAAATGTCTGTCCGTGCAGTCCATGTCGTGTTTTTCGGGCTTCAACAATATCGCCCGACGGATCAGACCCGCTAACTCAGCATCACCGCAACGGCTGTTCAGTGCATCCTTCAAATCAACTTCTTCTTCCTTGAGAAGGCAGACACGCAGTTTGCCGTCAGCGGTCAGCCGCATCCGGTTGCAGGTGGCGCAGAAATGATCGCTGACAGAATTGATAATGCCGATCTCTCCCCGTCCCCCCTTAACTTTGAATATTCTGGCCGGACCGTCCGATTTGTGTATCTTCCCGTTGACCGGTTCAAGCTGGAAGTGCCTGCCGATAATGTTCAGCAGCTGATCCGCAGCCAGAAACTCCTGCGGCTGATTGATATTCACCTCACTGATCGGCATGATTTCGATAAAGCGAATCTGAAAAGGTTTCTTCCTGGCCAAATCCACAAAATTCAGCACTTCATCGTCATTGAATCCTTTCAAGACTACTGTGTTGATTTTAATAGGCGCAAAACCGGCCTTTTCCGCGGCAGCAATACCCCGTAATACATCATCAATATTTCCTCCGCCGGTTATCTGAAAATATTTTTTTTCATCCAAAGAATCCAGGCTGATATTGATCCTGGTAATACCTGCGTTGAAAATACCTTCAGCATATTTATCCAGCAAAGCACCGTTGGTTGTCAGGCTGATATCCTGAAGGCCCTGAATTTTTTTCAGAGCGGCGGCAAACTCGACAAACCCTCGCCGGACAAGCGGTTCGCCGCCCGTAAGACGAACTTTGATAAATCCCATTTTAACTGCCTGAGAAACAACACGAAGAATCTCCTCATAACGGAGAATATCATCGTGTCCCTTCTGTGAAAAACCTTCCTTGGGGCGGCAATATGTGCAGCGCAGATTGCACCGGTCGGTAATTGAAACCCGAAGATAATTGATATCCCTGTCATATTTATCGAGCATGGCTATGAAGAATGTTTCCTTTCTACATGTATGACTGACGTTCATTAACACAATCTGTTCGACAAAACAACTTATGCCTGACAGGTTGATCTCCGTATCATGTAGAAGCGATCGGTCATCGCATGTCCACGAAACACAAAATGAAATGTTGCTTGACAGGACGCTTCTTCTCGTTTAGGAATTATGAAAAAGAAGTTCCTGCCTGTTGTTGAACAATAGAATCACGTCAGAGCAAGGCCAACCTGTCTGGAGTATTTATGGAAAAGATGCCTATTACGAGAGAGGGCTTTGAGAAATTAAAAAAGGAACTGGACAACATTAAAAATGTAGCCATTCCTGAAAATATCCGTGATATCGAAGTCGCTCGATCCCATGGCGATCTTTCTGAAAATGCGGAATATTCGGCAGCAAAGGAGCGACAGTCATTCCTGCATGGCAAATCACAGGAACTGGAAAACAACCTGGCATCCTGCAACATCATCAATCTGACCGGAATCGTAAGCGACAAAGTGGTGTTTGGAAGTTATGTGACCATCGCCGATATTGACAGTGACAGTGGAGAAGAAATAAAATACCAGTTGGTCGGCCCGTTTGAATCGGACATCAATCTCAATAAAATTTCAGTTACATCCCCGATCGGCAGGGCGCTGATCGGTAAAAGCATTGACAGCGAGATCATCGTAAAAACGCCGGGAGGAACACGCAAATTTCAAATTACCGGTATTTCCTTCGAATAAGCAGTCCCATACCCGAAATATGCAAAAACACAAAATGCAATAAAAAAGCAGCTCTCTTCATGCGGAGCTGCTTTTTTTATCATTTATATCGGG
>JBDKUG010000072.1:0-14020 GCA_039679815.1 Smithella sp. | reverse complement strand
TGTGGTTACCGTAAATCTGCAGGGCAAAGTGAGCAAAGTCGCGCACCATGAAGTCGAAGATCTGGTTAAGAATATCTTCATCAAGTCCGTCGAACTTGGCCTGCTCGAGGATGAGCTGGCCATACACCACGATGGAGAACATCTCACCTACCGGCAGGGAGAAGGTGGGGTCCATATCCTGCACCTTGTCCGGTCCGGCCTTTTCCAGCATCTCCTTGAAGATCTCGATCTGCTGAATGAAGGTGGCCACATTCGGCAGGCTTTTATTGGCCTCAAAAACAGGCTTGTAGTCGTGGAACTGAACTTTGCCCAACCCCTTGGTGGGACCCTGGTTGAACAGGAACGAGTCATCCTTGAGCGAGAAGTCGGGTACCACAGGGGTATATGACGCCGGGCTAAAGAAGTAGTTCTTGATAAATTTGCGAATAAGCTGCACGTTCACGTGTACCGTACCCTCAAGCTTTGACGGTCCGCGCACATCGGCAGCCGCCATGTGGAAAATGGTGTCCTTCTCAAAGCCCTTGGCAGCAATCACGTCCCAGAGCAGATTGACCACTTCTTCGGACTGCAGGGTCACCTTCATCTTGCTTGTGGGGTTATACAACAGGTAGCGGCGGTCATTTTCACCCGCGCCGCGGAAGTAGTCGGTTGCGCGTCGTTGATAGATTTTCATTCCCAGCAGCCTAAGCCAGGCATCCATGAAGTTTTTGCGCACATGCGGCATGTCCGTTACTTTCACGCCATAGAGTATGCGGTTGGAAGCGTGCGTGATGGCCTCATAGAAGCAGTGCTCGGCAATGCCGATGGAGGCCGGGCCAATGTTAAACTTGCCGACATTTACTGTGTTCAGAGCGGAATCCCACGCATGGGGGCCCCGGGAGAGAATATCGTCTTCGGTAATTGGGTAATCGTGCAGTGCGAAGTTGGATACATACTCCTGGTGGGAGATGACGTTTTTCTTAAGCTCATAGGCCTTGTTGAGGTAGTTGGTAACAAAGAAAGTGTAATCATCCGTGCCGTCCTTTATCTTGCCAAGAGTGGAGACCATCTCGGCTTCGTTGCCGTTGCCGATGTAGTATTTTTCTCCATTGGCTACCCAGGTACCATCAGACTTGGGCGTCAGGCTGGTCTCCGTAGAGTAAATATCAGCACCATGTGTTTTTGCGGACAGACCAAAGGCAAAGATCGCTCCTTTTTTGAGCAAATCGGCAGCCTTTTTCTTGGCCTTCTCATTGGGACTCATCCAGATGGGGCCCAATCCCAGGATGGTCACCTGGAAGCAGTACCAGTAACCCAGACCGTAGAAAGCCAGAATCTCTGAATATTCACTGTTGCGTGCCGTGTCCCAGCGGGCATCAGGGTCACCCCCGGCATACTGACTGGGTGTGAGGAGTTTAGCGAAGATCTGTTCTTTACCGATGAAATCGACAAACTCACGGTACCAGACTTTCTTGTTGTAGTCGTCGAGTAGTCTCGTTTTGCCCATTTTCTCAAAGAAGGCGATGGTCTTGTTCATGATGGCCTTTGAGCCTTCATCGGCCATGAGACTCTTATACTTTTTTGGCTGCAATAAATAATTCATTTCTAACTCCTTTCAGATTAACACGATTATTTTATAATATCTTCAGGACAATATCCTTCAAATCAGGCAAACCCTTTATCGTTTTTTTAAAAAAGTTGCTACAATTTTTATGAATCACTTTTCATGCAGGAAAAACTCCGCAGCCTGGATTCCAAAACGCGTGGGCTCGATACCGCGAACAATACTCAAGGAAAGCGAACCGGCTTTCGTGAGTTGGTCCGCAAGGTAAACCATGTCGCCCCGGATCAGGTTGCCTTTGCCGTCGTCCACCAGAAGCAGGACAAGCGGCAAGTCATTCCGGGATTCTTCAGGATAGTCCATCACCAGAGCAAGGTTGCCATTGTTCAGTTCCACCATGGAACCGACAGGATAAAGCCCCATCATCCGGATAAAGCTCTTCAATAAAACCGGATCAAATTTCTGTCCCCTTTCGCTCCACATTTTTCTCAGGGCTTCATCGGGAGCAAAAGCTCTGGTCCGATATGCTCTCTGTGCGGTCAGGGCCTCGTAAACATCGGCAATACGAAGAATTTTCCCGATAAGACTTATTTTATCCATAAAGATCGTCCTGGGATAGCCGCTCATATCGGGATTCAGATGGTGCTCAAAAGGACCGAGGATAATCCTCGATCGCAATTTATGAGGTGCATTCAGCCTGAGAATTTTCCTGACACCGATCAGAGGATGCGCCTTCATTTCATCCCATTCCCCCACACTGAGCTCTCCCTGCTTATGCAGAACATCCTTCGAAACGCCAACTTTCCCCAAATCGTGTAAAAGCCCGCAGACAGAAAGATACTCGAGAGAGATATCCGACATGTTTATCTGCCTGCCCAGGCATGTAGCCAGCAGGGCGACATTGACAGAATGCGTGTAGGTGTAATCGTCATAGTCTTTAATGGACGCCAGCCCGAGCATCAACGAATTGTCTTCCCTGACCAGATCGACAATATTCTGAGCCAGTCGCCTTGTCTTTCGAACACCCACAATTCCCTTGCATGCTTTTTGCGCTACTTCCCGCACGGTATCCACGGCATGAATATAAGTGCTCCGGGCTTTCTCATAACGCTCCTCTTCCAGGCTCGCCGCCTTATCCGCTAATTCTTCATCCTGTTTGCGGATCACCTGAAGCCATGAGAATCCATGCTCCAGCATTTTCTCTTCAAGCCAGGCGGTCGGATCATCAGAAATTACCGAATCATTAAGCAGACGGATCATAGCCACAAAGTCCTCAGTCGATGCATTTCTGGATGCATTGAAAAATATGATCTGTCCGATGTTTCTTTGGGTAAAATAGGCCATCATGCCATTGATGACACTGGCCAGATCTCTCCGATAATGAAGCCTTTCTCCGCGTATATGAAACCTTCCCCGCCAAAGATGAACGTTGATATCATCGCCTCTTGTTAGGGTATCGATCACTCCTTTTAATTCCCCGACTCCCTTTCTGATCAATTGGTTATTTTCCCGATAGATTCGAACGGTATTAATCAGGCGATACAGGAACTTCATGAATTCCTGACCGGCACGCGCATATGATGACTGAGAATCAGACATGGCTACCGGCCCCCTTTGTTTTTCTGATTTTCCCTGCTGATATCCCTGAAAACACTTCGCAGGCTCGGATGCAGTGAACGGCGGGCCTTATCCAGCAGTTGTTCTGATTCGGGTATTGTTAAAGCTTCCAGCGCAACGGCAGCGCCTTTTCGATATAATGCCCTCCAGAATCCCGGCATCCATTTCCGGCGCAGCAGTGTCTCACGAAGATAAGGAATAGAATGTAAAGACCCGCAGCGTCCCAGTGTTTTGAAACAAACCATAACATGATCTGCCTGGTCTTTTTGAAAAGTTGTGTTTTTGAGGTACGACAGGAACAGCTCTTCTGTTGCACTGTCGCGTTTTTTCCCCAATTGCCTCAGCACCAGACGACGGACTACCTCATCAGGGTCATCAATCCACTTGAAAACCTCCCTCATCGGGACGAGGCCACGATCCATAATCGCCCTGATCGCCTTTTCACGAATAAGTGACGAATCACGGTGCAATAGTTTCATCAGACAGTGCAGGGATTTTTCGTTCTCCAGCTGAACAATGACGGGAATCAGCCTTTCCACAAGTTTATCATCTGAATCATTGAGCAAATCTTCCAGCGGGCGCATATTCTTACCGGCGAGAGTGATCATGGCATCGGACAAAATCTGCTTATGTCTTTGAGATGCTCCTTCAGCAAGCAGAAGTGCCAGAGTATGGATGGCTTGCGGGTCAAGATATTTGAAAATCTGTTCAAGAATATCCGTCTGTACCGCATTGATATGATTCCATTTCTGCAAAATAGGCGACAGGGAATCAACATCGGATGCATTCTGAAAAAAGTTTTCAGCGATGGGCACTGCCCAGGGCATCTGCTTCCTGTATTGCTCGACAATCTTACGCAGTCCCCAGACAATTTTAAGAGATATGTCAAATTCTTCCCGGGCAAGGGTCCCGGTGAACTCTTCGGATAAAACTTCTAGAATGGTCCGGAAACTTTCTTCATCACGATAAAGGAGAAGAATGTCAAGCAGTGCATTCACATACGATGAAAAATCGGCTTCTTCCTCATAGCGAATCATTTCCTGCAGCTGTTCCTGTTCCTGCTGGCTTAAAATCAGCTGAACCGGATCAATTTCCGGTTGCCGGGCATACGGTTTCTCACCAAGATTCTTTTCTCTCGGTTCTGTTAAACCGGGATCTGCCTTGAACGAAGAAATACTGTCTTTCATCTCCCCATCAGCATTAACAAAAAAATCGGCAACATCGTATTGAATGTGTGAGAATTGTGCTTCCCAGATGTTGGTCACGATATCGCCTTCCGGTTCAGCTGACAATATCATGTGTTGATTTACGATCGTTAAAAAACTTTTTATTTCTTCGGGATCAATTCCCTGGGTGAATTCGATCCATCTTATTCCGTCGCGAAAGAGCGTGAAGGGCAGCGTCCCTTCTTCGTGAGGCCCCGAAGAAATCTCTTCATCCAATGAAACAATCCGGTTTCTTTCAATCTCAAGTCTTAAATATCCGTACTTTTGAAGATAAGTTTCGAGTTTCTGGTGAAACTGTTTTATCGATTTAACTGGAATGCTATGGCCTGATGGATAAAGAGAAAGATTCTTGCTTGCCAGAAGCATTCCTGCATATACTTTTCTGGTTTCTTTCAAGACATCTTCCTGAAAAAATTTCCCCGGTTCCAAAGGCATTTTATCCTGAGCACTCATAAACTGGCCATCAATTGAACAAATTTGAAAATTCTATTTTATCCTGGCATAATTGCCGGTACAATTAAAGTTATTAAGAGGAAAGTTAGGTAGTCAATTTTTTACACGTAAAAAAGCACACGGTCATTTTACATTCCGTTGTATTAAGTCCGGCATACGGCCTGATTCCTATCCCAATATCATAAGCCGTTAAGAACAGGGTGACCGAATGCTTAATTACGCCACACATCAAAATTTAACTAACACAGTTTCGTTTAAACGTCCACATTGCTTTTTTCAGCCAATAAACTCTGCCAGGTATGTCGTTCAAGAAAAGAGCCGGGCACATTTTGTTCCATTTCTTCGAATAAATGAAAAGGTACGGCAAAAGTCATGAAGTTCGGATCGCCCAGCTGTTTACGGACATACAATCGTGCAGACAAATCCGTCATACCGACAACTGCACGGGGTCTGGGCGATTTCAATTCGCGATAAGGATAGATACCAACGGTCTGACAGCCTGCAGCAAAGGGTATAATCACGTTTTCATTATTGCCCCGTCCGTAACTGGCCAGCACCGTAAGTGCTGAGAGCTGATCGGGATTCACGAAGAAGATGACCACCTGTGGTTTTTCCCTCGACAAATCCACATCAGACAATGGTTTGAACACGACGAAGGTGTGTGGAATTTCCATCACCGGTAAAACATCAATAAACGTTCGGACGCCGTCGGGATTTTTAATGTAGCATTCGCCGTGCAGAAAATTATCATGGCCTTCTTTGGTCATAAAAGGCTTGATCTTTTCGGCAATCTCTGCGCCTCCGGGACGTACGGCATTTCCCGAAGACAGAAAATAACAGAATCCTTCTTCTCCGCCGGGGAAATTTTTATACTGATTACCAAACCCCAACCCGACACCGCCACCAAAGCAGCCAAATGTTTTTCTGTCGGCCACAGCGGGTTTCCCCCTGGCAGCATGGACAAGCAGCCACATCACGCATCCCCACCTGCCTTCGGAAAACTGCATGGCTCCTTCGGGTTTTTCATCGGACCACAACAGCGCAACCGGCTGGTATTGAAGATGAGTGGCCTTGGCGATTTAACTTTCCATTTTCAGGCCCTCCCAAGAACGTACTGAATTATACTTTTTAATTTTAAAAAAACAAAGAGTCTTTTGCGCGGAAATAAATCCGGTCAAAAGTGTAATGATCCCGCTAAACTATCATTTGTTTAATGGGAAAAATAATAAGACTTTGGTTCCTCTGCCCAGCTGGCTTTCAATTTCCATTTTTCCGCCATGGGCCATTATCAGATGCTTGACAATGGAAAGGCCGAGACCCGTGCCGCCCAGTTCGCGAGACCGGGTCTTGTCGACACGGTAAAAGCGTTCACCCAGCCGTGAAATTTCTTCCCGGGGAATACCTCCTCCGGTATCGGTAATCGAAACGACGAGATTTTCTTCCTGAGCAAAGCCATCGATCGAGATAGAGCCACCATCCGGCGTGAATTTCACGGCATTGTCGAGCACATTGACAAAAACCTGGCTCAGCCGGTCGCGATCCGCTTTGACCGCAGGCAAATTCTTGGGGATATGGTTTGCAATCTTGATGGTTTTAGCCGCTGCCCCGGCTTCCAAAAGAGAAATCACATTATCTGCAATTTCCGAAAGCGATATGTCTTCAAAATGAAGAACCGCCTCGCCCAGCTCGACCTTTGAAATGGTCATCAAATCTTCGACCAGGCGATTTAAACGCCGGGCCTGATTGAGGATGATATCGATGAATCGTCTTGCATCCTGCGGTCGATCAAGCGCGCCTTCCTGAAGCGTTTCCAGATAACCGATAATGGCGGTAAGCGGTGTGCGGATTTCATGGGTAACATTGGCTACAAAATCCGTCCGGATGCGTTCGAGTTTTTTCAGGCGCGTCACATCATGAAACACAATCATAGTCTTCTCTTCACCCGGAAGCCCCTGAACCTCGGAAAGGCTGACATTCATAATGACGGGATCGGCCCAGCCCAGAGCAATTTCCCTCGACGCACCGGTCTTTGTATTCTTAAAGTTCTGAAAAGCGTTTTGCAATTCGACACTACGGGAAGCTTCCAGAAGCGTCTTGCCAAGAAAGTCCTCGTATTGTCCCGACAGAATACCGGCCAGCGACGGGCTTAGAAATTCGATGCGTTCCTCCCGGTTCAGGATCAGGACCCCTTCGTTGATGCTGGTGAGGGCGGTCATCAATTTACTTTTTTCTTCGTTGGCCAGTTGGATCTTGTCCTGCAGCTTCTCGACCAGATAGTTGATATTATCCGCAAGCGTCCGGGTTTCGTCACTCGTCTGCATCCTGAGAAATCCCACAGGAAGACCCTGCCGCAGCCTCTGCGTAAATTCTTCCATCACACGAATCGGCGCGGATAAACGCCATGAAAAAAACAGTGCCACCAATAATGACACGATCGCGCCAATCATCATTGCAAGGAAAATGGACTGGTAAACCTGCTCAACCGCGTTCCGGACATCATGAAGAGGACGGGCCAACCGGACATAACCACTGATTTTCTCCCCCTCCTTAATCAGCACGGCCACGTAAAGCATATCAACGTCCAGCGTGCTGCTGTAGCGGACAGCTCTGCCTGTCCCCCGCAGCCTGGCACTCTGGATCTCCGGGCGGTAAAGGTGATTCTCCAGCCCGGCGCTTTCCTTTTCCGAATCCGCAAAAACAACCCCTTTTGCGTCTACAAGCGTCACGCGAGACTGTGAGATCTTGCTGATGGTCTGAAGATGTCCGGATATGGCCTGCGGCGTGTTCAGATCAACCAGTTGGGCGTAATGCATCAGTTCCTGCTCAATTCTGGAAGTAACAATATTATTTACCTTATCTTTGACCAGCAAATCCAGGACAAAGAAAGACAGGCTGATAATCACCAGATAGGAAAAGAATATTTTAAGAAACAGATTTCGCTTCACACGATCTCCTTACTCCAGCATATTACAGGTCCGATGGCGTACGCATTCACCGGTTACCATGTAGGTGACCATATCGGCGATTCCCTTGGCGTGATCGGCAATCCGCTCCATATTTTTGGAGACCTGCATAACCAGCAAGGCCCGGTGAATGTTTTTGGAATCCTCCATCATGAAGGTCAGGAGTTCCCGGAATATCTGCTCATTGAGGTCGTCGATCACCTGTTCCATCCGCCGGACCTGTTCCGCCTGCTCCAGATCGCTTTTGACAAAACTGTCCAGGGAATCCTTGATCATACCTCCAACCAGATCAGTCATACGCGGCAGATCGATATAAGGTTTGAGTTGTGGCTCTTCATTGAGCTGCATGGCCTTTTCAGCAATATTCACAGCCATATACCCGATGCGCTCCAGGTGGCCGGTAATTTTTATGGCGGTTGTGATAAAGCGTAAATCAATCGCAGTGGGCTGGCGCAGCGCCAGGATCTTGATACAGCGCTCTTCCAGGTCGGTGTCCAGGCGATCAATCTCGTCGTCATCCCGGATAACCTCACGGGCGAGCCCCGTATCACGGTCGGACAGGGACTTCATCGCTTTACGGATGGCGGTTTCAGTCAGCGCCCCGAGATAAATCAGGCCGTCCTTGATCGCCTGCAGCTCTTTTTCATAGTGCAAACTGGTGTGTCGCTTTTCTTCCATTATCAGCCCTCCAGTAGATACTTAACCGAACCTGCCTGTAATATAATCCTCCGTCTGTTTGACTTCGGGTTTCGTGAATATTTTCTCCGTTTTGTTATATTCAATCAAGTTTCCGATGTAAAAGAAAGCGGTTTCATCGGAGATGCGTGCCGCTTGCTGCATATTATGAGTAACAATGATGATTGTATAGTCTTTTTTCAGCCCTTCAATTAATTCTTCGATCTTGGCGGTGGAAATAGGATCGAGCGCTGAGGTCGGCTCATCCATGAGCAGGATATCGGGCTTCATCGCCAGCGCACGGGCAATGCAGAGCCGCTGCTGCTGGCCGCCGGAAAGATTCATGGCGGATTTATTCAAAACATCTTTCACTTCATCCCACAAAACAGACTGTTTTAAGCTCTGTTCCACCAGCGTGTCCAAATCGCCTCCATTCACACCGGTCAGCTTCGGACCATAGGCGATATTGTTATAAATCGTTTTCGGAAACGGATTGGGTTTTTGAAACACCATCCCGATCTTGCGGCGGATTTCCACCGGATCAACATCGGGCGCATAAATATTTTTCTCTTCAAAAAGAATTTCTCCTTCGACCCTGGTCCCGTCAATCAAATCATTCATGCGGTTCAAAAGCCTCAGCAGTGTGGACTTGCCGCATCCAGAAGGTCCGATCAGCGCCGTAACTTTGTTTTTCCCGAACGTCATCGATATATCCGTGAGCGCCCGGCTTTGACCATAATAGAAATTCACATCCTTGAGCTTGATAATCGTGTTGCTTTCCATTCCTACCACCTTTTATTTCTTCGCATGTAACTTCTGATAATAATCGCAATCAGGTCAATTCCCAGCACTACAGCGACTAAAACAAGCACCGTTCCGAACTGTATGGGACGGGTGGCTTCGATGTTGGTTCCCGCTGTGGCCAGAACATAGATATGATACGGCAGGGCCATGACCTCGTCAAAGATCGATCCCGGGAGTTTTGCCGTGAAATACGCGGCAGCCGTGAACATAATCGGGGCCGTCTCGCCCGCAGCTCTACCTATTCCTAAGATGGAACCGGTCAGAATACCCGGCATGGCGTTGGGCAAAACGATCCGATACGTCGTCTGCCATTTGGAGACACCTAAAGACAGAGACGCTTCACGAAAGGTCTGCGGCACTGATTTGAGAGCCTCCTCCGACGCGCCGATGATTGTCGGCAAGATCAGAAATCCTAAAGTCAAAGAACCGGACAGAATGCTCGAACCGAATTTCAGAAAAATGACAAAGAACCCCAAACCGAATAAGCCAAAAACAACCGAAGGCACTCCGGCCAGGCAGTTGATGCCCACTTTCAAAAAACGGATGACCCTGCCCTGTTTCGCATATTCCGTCAGGTATATCGCCGACGCGATACCGAGGGGCAGGCCGATGGCAATTGCGCCGACGGTCAAATAAATCGTGCCCAGAATAGCAGGCATGATGCCGCCTTTCGTCATGGAATGTGTAGGTGGCTTGGTGATAAACTCCCAGCTGATAGCGCCGATGCCGTTGTATACGATATAAAAAATAATACCGCCCAGAGTTAAGGTAATGATCAGTGCCGATGCTCGCACCATCCCGAAAAAAACATGCTGTTTCAGGTAGCGCCACTTCATGGAATTATTTTTTGATGATTGCATAGGCATTCCGTTTAACCCCGATAAACGGGATAAGTGCGTTAACGAATTTGCTTTCTAACAGAAAGCAAATTCTAACTTACTAAAGTGTCCCCGAGCCAATCTGGCGGAATTTATGTGACACGTAATCAGCAATCAAATTGAAAGTCAGCGTAAGGAAGAATAAAACAATACCAATGGCAAAAAGTGCCTGGTAGTGGGCGCTGCCATAAGGTGTCTCACCCATTTCCGCAGCGATGCTCGCCGGCATCGGCCGGACCGAATCGAACAGGCTCTCCGGAATGGCCGCCGCACCACCGGCCACCATCAGGACCACCATGGTCTCGCCGATGGCCCGGGCCATACCCAGCATGACCGCCGTGGAAATTCCGGATATCGCTGCGGGCAGGATTACTTTGATGATGGTTTCAAATTTTGTCGCGCCCAGGGCATAGGACGCTTCCTTGAATTCGCGCGGTACGGCATAAAGGGCATCCTCGGAAATACTTGATATTGTCGGGATCGCCATAATGGCCAGAATCACCGATGCATTAACAATATTTAGACCTGTAGGAAGATCAAATGTATCCTGCATCCAGGGTGCGATGATCACCATCCCGAAAAAACCAAGAACGACTGAGGGCAGGCCGGCCAGAAGTTCGATGACCGACTTGAGTGTCTCTCTGATTGCCTGGGGCGCAATTTCTGCAATATAGATGGCGGCCATCACGCCCAGCGGCACGGCAATAACCGTGGCAAACAGCGTAACGACCAAAGAGCCTACAATCAGCGGAAATATGCCGAAGGATGGCGGATCGTAGGTGGGATACCATTCCATCCCGAAAAGAAAATCTCTGACGGATACTTTACCGAATATCGGCAGGCCTTCCCGGAAAAGGGAAAACACAATCAACCCCAGCACAATGACGGACACCAGAGCAAAAAGCAGAAAAATGTATTTAATGATAATTTCTTTGGTTTGGCGATTCATGAGTTCCTCAACCGCAGTCGATCCATAATTTCAGGGCCATGCAAACAGGTTTCGCTGCGGGGAACGACTACCACATCATCCCGCAGCGAAACCATTGACACAAAGATAGAAATTATTTTTTCTTAACGGTTTTCTTCACTTCAACGAGGGGGACAAAACCTTCTTTGGCCACAATCTTCTGTCCTTCAGGAGATTTCACGAATGCAAGATACTTGGCCGTCGCACCCTGCGGTTCGCCGTTGGTGTACATATAGAGCTCGCGAGAGAAAGGATACTCCTTGGACATGGCCGTCTGCACGCTTGCAGTGATGCCATTGACCTGAAGAGGTTTAACGCTTTTGTTGACGTAACCGATGCCAAGATAGGCAATCGCATACTTGTTTTTGGCCACAGCGGTTACCAGCGCTCCATTGGAGGCCAGCATCTGAGCCCTGGGAGTCACTTTCGCTTTTTTCATCACAAAATGATCCCAGGATTCAAACGTGCCGGATGATGAGTCGCGAGAAATCACCACAATCTTTAAATCTTCACCGCCTAACTCTTTCCAATTCGTAATTTTCCCCTGATAAATCTGACTCAACTGATCAATGGACAGATTGGAGACTTTGTTTTTAGGATGGACTACAGGGATAATCGCATCGAATGCTACAACATGGGCAACCGGATTGACACCCTTGGTTTTGGCCAGTTCGACTTCCTTGTCTTTGATTTCGCGTGACGATGTTGCGATATCAGTTGTTTTGTCGATCAACGCTTTGACACCTTCCCCGGACCCGCCACCGGAAAGCGACATCTGTACACCGGGATTGGCTTTCATAAAAGCCTCCAGGGTGCCCTGCGCCACGGGCAAAACAGTTGTTGAGCCCTTGATGACAATGGAATCGGTGGCCAATGACCAACCTGCCGTTAAACACATCAATACAAGCCCTAAGGCCGCTTTTTTAACAATGTTGAACATATATTCCTCCTCAGATTTGATTTGAGCGCAATATACTTCCCCAATGTTACAATATGATGACAGCCAGATGAATCAAAAATAACAATATATGGATGATGTTTATTAACAACCACAATTTCCAAGACATGTCAAGACCTTAGGCTGCAAACAAGAAACGATGCAATAGGATATAGGTCAGAGCAAGATAAACAAACAGGAGAAATACGGGGATAAAACAAAAAACCGCTATGTCTTTTTCTCAACGACCTGGATATCTATGGCACAACAGGTGACTTCGCTTTTGCCCGTATAAACAAAAGAAAAGATCCATAAGAACAGGAGGAAGAGAATCAATCCGGGGTTCCACAATGATTGAAGGCCTGCTATCAGGTTCGTTGTGACACTCTGTGGTCGGGCATAAGCGAATGTAAGAATCAGGATATAAACCATTGCCAGCACGGACATGAACTGGTAGGTGGAAATATGACCTCGTCCCCGGTAGTCCGCACGCATGAATTCGGAAGCAAAGCGCCAGCTCTGCGTCACAAACAGCGCCAGCATCAAAGCCGTCTTGGGAAATCCTTTCAAAAACAGATAGAAGCTCACAATCCCGGTTCCCGTGTAAAGAACTGCCGTCAGCGCTTGAACAGGGACAACAGGTCGTCCTTCCAGACGGCCTGCATAATGGATTTTCTTGGTCTTGCCCAGAAAAACAAAATGTCTCCGGGCAAAAACCCCTTGAATCAACGTATGGCACTCCGACAGCGGCTTTCCATAACAGCAGCCGAAACTGATGCAGGCCAAGCGCCCGATCCCCTCCCCGAAAGCATAGGCAATTCCCATGGCTGCCAGCGTCTCGATCATCGGAAGATAAAACATCAGCCAACTGCCTGCCGTCATATTGACCAGGAAGATGATCCATGGCGCAACGATGATACAGGCAAAGGATGCGGCTCCCACGGAAAACGTGAAGGGTTTTTTCTCCACCCACCGGGCTATGTAACGTGAGGCCCATATGCCGATCGCCAAAACCGGTAAAATTACGCTCAGGGCGGAAGGCAGAGGAAGACCCAGAGAACCGATGATTAACATAAATATGGTTGCAGCTATCACATAGGCCAGGGCGTTAAAGAAACCGTAATAGGTCAGATTGATGCCGTTCCAAGTGCCATCAGGTCTTTTCCGGCCGGGCAGACAGGCAAGAATCTGCCACCCCTCCCCGGGAAGCGTTCGAAATGCCCAAGCAAACAAAAAGGCAACTCCACAGGAGAGTATTAGGAGAAAGATTTCATCAACCATGCTGATAAGATATTCCTTTCATGGTCCAATTCCCGTTTTTCTTTTTATGTTGGTTTTCTTGTTCCTCCTGACATGACATGCATAATTTGCTCATGGGTTCGATCCGTAATCTCTTTTCGTGAATCAACCGGCCACAGGAATCACAAATGCCATACAGTCCCCGATCAATGCGCAGAATGGTTTCCTTGATATTTAAAAGCATTTCTCTTTCATGGTTGCGGCAAGCCAGTTCAACATAATTATTAGATTCGGTTGCTGCCAAATCAAAAGGATCGGCAAAGGTGCCCTCGGCGCTTTTCATGCCGGCCAGCGTATTTTCCGCGTTGGACCAGAGTTGTTCCATTTTGTTCACCATGGTTTTTCTTATCAGTTGAATTCTTTTTTCTCTCATCATTGCAATCTCCTCTTCGTAATTAAATCGTTCACCTGCCCCCGCTGATGACGGAGCTGGCAATATACGATCGAACCTTGACCTCCGTTTCCACAAGGGATTTCCCAAACCCACGGCTGAAAATACTATCAGCATCCGGGTAAAACATATTTGCTGCAATGTCATCCGCAAACCGCACCCGGTCCTTCTGAAAGATCAGCACAACCGTGCTGCTTCCGGGACGAAACAGGCTTTTGGGGACTCCTTTTCTGACAAACATACCGGTTCCAACCGACATGGGTTTGTCGT
>JBDKUG010000204.1:0-6652 GCA_039679815.1 Smithella sp. | reverse complement strand
AAAGGGTAGCGCTGTCCAAATTCAAGCGCTTTCCCAGCTCTCCGGCGGAAAGCCCCTGCTCTTCGTAAAGAGCGTGCAGAACCAAGCCCTGTAAGGGGGTCAGCCCATAAGGCTGCATTTTTGATTTAAAAGTCGCGTACACTTTTTGATTGGCTTTGCTGAGTATAAAAAGAATGACGTCCTGGTAACTGATCATGGAAGCACCGTCAAATATATTTAGTATGCAAGATAAATTAATTCTAAAATCAAGTCAAGAAAATTTAAAGGCATAAAAAAAGGAAGCAGCCACTGCGGCGGCTTCCTTTTTTGGTGAAATTCAAAAGATAATGAAATAGTTCAGTAATTTCTGTCAGTCCGTCATCCCGTTATCATCCGGCAGGGAAGATAACGGGATGACGGATGCAGTTACTTCCGCGTCTTCTTTTTGGATGGCTTCTTCGGCTCAGATACCTTGACCTCTGCTGCGCAAAGTTTCTGGCGCAGCTTGTCCAGCCCGGTGAGGATTGGAATTTGCATCCATTCCTGATTATGATGGGGACTGACCTGCAAAATCTGTCCCTTGTCGTCATAATCCACAATTTCTTTCATTCTGTATCGCTTATTCTTGCAATCGATTTCATCAACCCTGACATTGTGGTCAAGGTTTTCGTATTTTTCCGATAGCTCAGGGTGGCTTTTTTGAAATTTTTCGATCATGCTTTTTCTGTAATGATCGGTTACAATTTTATAGGTTGAGACGGTAAAGATATTGGATACATTATCGCAGTTTGTCAGTTTATAGTAACAATCACCCGTGCGGGTTTTCCCGAGAGGTTCCCATTCCTTGCTGTCCGGTATGATCGCCTTTCCAGTCGTTGATTCTGCACTTGGAGATGCCACGCCCGGAGATCCCGCCTTTGAAGATGTCGCGGGAGCAAATGAGTTCAGCGCGCAGCCCGCAAGCAGCAGTGCAACCAGCACCGGCAACAAAATGACTGAATAAAAATGTTTCATGTTGATTCCTTTCATTGGTTTATTTGTGTTTTTTTGTTTTGATGAAAAACCCTACATCAATTTTTCCCGTTTTTCAAGATGTCTGAAATCTGCTTCCAAATGACAGAGAATGCGACATCACCCCACCCTGTATATAAGGTAGCGTAGAATATATTGAAGAATTTTACAAGACAGTTGATTTCTTTATCATCGCTTTCAGCAACACTTTATTTGAGGCAATCCGCCGGTTATATTCTCTTGACATTTCCATGAACACCCGGTAATTTTTTACAAAATTTGATACGTTACCCACACTTAATCCAACCCTTTCGGTTTCCAGGGTGGCACGTTTGGCAACCATGGTGCATCAGATGCCGGATTCATCCAGAAAATATCAGGAAATCCTTCAAGAGAATTCCCTGTTAAAAAAGAGAATCAAGGAAATTGAACAATTTGAATCAGACCGCAGGCAGTCAGAGGCGGATTTGCGCGAGAGCGAAAAGAAATACCGTTTGATAGCGGAAAACACGGCTGACCTGATCATGATCCTTGATATGGATATGCACTTTACCTATATCAGTCCGGCTGTCATGAGACTGCGGGGATTTACCGTTGAAGAGGCCATGAACCAGACCCTGAACGAGGTTCTGACGCCTGAATCCCTGGGACTCGTTCAAACGGTGTTTGAAAATGCGATGGAACGTGAGGCCGGAGGTTCAAATGATTCAAATATCATTCGTATGCTGGAGCTGGAACAATACAGAAAGGACGGATGTACGCTCTGGGTATACCGGACTATGCGGGCTGTTCGTGATGAAAAGGGGAAAATTCTGTATCTCGAGGGACTGGTTACAGACATCACGGATCGGAAAAAAGTGTTGAACAACTGAGGAGAGCTCCGGTGGGTACCGTTCAGGCCATTGCCTCGCTCGTTGAATCGAAAGACCCCTGCACAGCTGGACATCAGCGCCGCGTGGCCGATCTTGCTGCCACCATCGCGCAAGAGATGGGACTTTCCCCGGAGCTGATCGAAGGCCTGCGGATGGCCGGCATCATCCATGACATCGGGAAATTTCCGTCCCTTCAGACATTCTGAACATGCCGAGGAAATTGACAGACATGGAATTCGGCCTGATCAAGACGCATGCGAAATCCGGTTATGAAATTGTGAAGGACATTGAATTTCCCTGGCCCATTGCGGGAATGATCCTGGAGCATCATGAACGGATAAACGGTTCCGGTTATCCCAACGGTCTGATGGGGAACAAGTTGCTGCTGGAGTCCCGAATCCTGGCAGTGGCTGATGTTGTGGAAGCCATGGCCACGCACAGGCCTTACCGGCCGGCCTTGAGTCTGGACGCCGCAATGAACGAAATCACGAAAAAGCGGAAATAGTCTTTTTTTTATTGCTTATTCTCATTGTATTCTATAACTTGCATTATCAACAGAATAAAACGTCGGGACACAAGCGATAGAACCTCTATGTTGAATGATCATTTTTCTGACGAACAATGGGCATTTCTGGCCGTGTTCGAAGCTTTTGGGGGGCCGTTGCCGGTCGAAATCGCCGGTATGTTTGTTCCGCTTTCAGACGGGCAGCTCCTGGATGCGATTGAACGGGGCGCCGACTTGATCGTACCTGCCGGGGAAGATACTTTTGCTATCTCCCCCGATGCGCCACGCGACGTACTGCAAAAGCTTAGCGAAATCAATACGACCGAACATCTGCAGCAAATGATCCAGCAGATGGGAAAACTGGGCCTTGATGAAAAGATTGACAAAATCGCCCTCATCCGCGTCCTTAAACGCGCCGGCCGGGTGACGGATGCTGCCCGTCTTGCCTGTGAGGTTGCCCGGACAATGGAAAACGGGGGTGATCCGGAAACAGCCTTGGCGCAGCTTATCCACGTTCAGACCGATCTGGCAAAAGCTCTCGAAAACCCGGAAAACGCCAAACTGTTCATTGAGGTCGTGCTCGATATATCGCGTCTGTCAATCCGTTTGCAGAAAATCGATTCCGATGTTTCAAAGATCCTGCGGCAGGCCAGGTTCTGTGCCGAGCAGAATGGTGATCGCCGTTCATGGGCCGTTATCAACCTTTATCTCGGTCGCTACTACATGCTCCACGATCGTCTGGAGGATGCTTTGTCCATCATGCAGGCCGCGAATCAGGAAGTCGAGAATCTGGGTGATGATGATATTCTGGCCCGGACCGCCGAATCCCGCGCTTTTTTTTATTACCTGCAGGGGCTGCACAGGGATGTTGTGAACACGCTTGAAAATGCCGTGGGGGTGTCCGACAGTCTGGATAAATGTTTTCTTGATCCCCTCACACCGATTTTCTATGCAACCAGCCTGGCCTTCACCGGCCGGTATCACCAGGCCATCGGTATGTTGAATGCCGCCAGCCGCGGTGCCGGGCAGAACGGTAAAACATCCGTGGCCGTGCACTATCGTTCTGTACTGGGGGTGGTCCTGCTGATGATGGGCAGGAACCGGGAAGCAGAGGGCCAGCTAAAAGAGGCCTCGAGGGATGCGCTGAATGCCAAAAATCTGATTGCGTACAGCATTGCCGAGATCGCACTGGCGTATGCGGAACTGAGGAGCAACCTTGTTTGTGAATCTTATTCTCACATGAGCGGTTGCATGAGGCGTCTGGTCATTGCCGGTGTTATGCCGCGAGACTATCCTGCCAATTTTTTGCTGGAAATGCTGCTGGCATTTCACCAGCAGGGTTTTAACCCGCTGCCGTTCTTCGATTTGTCGGGTGAGATATCCAGGCTCTCGGCCGGACCGAATGTGCATCTCAAGGGAGTGGCCTTAAGGCTGTCAGCAGTGCAGGGCAGGAAGGATGCAGCCAGAAGTATGCGCGACCTCATCGAGAGTGAGAACTGCCTGAAGCGCTCCGGGGACCGGGTCGAACTTGCCAAAACCCATGCCGAGATGGCTCGATTAGCGCTTCAGGCGGGGGACCAGGCTAAAGCAAGGGAACTTGCACTGGCGGCCTGGGATGGACTATCCGGCCTGAATCTGTTCCCGGATGATCTTAGCTCTCTTTTAGAAGCCACCGTTCTGGAAAACGATTCCTTTACGGATAGAGCGGGTCAACTGTTTGAGATGATTGAACAAATTCTGACAAACAGGGAAGCAATTGATATTTTTGGTTTAATTCTGGATGCAACAAGCCGATTTTTCAGGTCCGAGCGTGCGGGGTTGTTCTGGTTTACAGATAAGCCGGATAAGGCGCCGATACTGCGCTGCGGCAAAAACTTGACCGGGAAAGATATTTTAGAGAATGGATTCCGAAATCAACTCACCCTGATCTACAAATCCATGCATGAAAACCGGGCGCAGCGCACCCGGTCAACCAGCATGGCTGCACTATGTATCCCCGTGGAGGCAGGCGGTTCTGTGCGGATAGTGTTTTATCACGCCAACGCCTGTCTTGAAGACGGCTTCGACTTTTTGGACGACCATTTGCTTCTGAGGCTGCAGCGGACCTTAAGCAGTTGCATGGAAAGGATTATTGCTGACGAACCGCAGTATGAAAAACGCGAAAGGGATCGTTCTGCCAGCACATCTGCCGATATAGAAAACGAGCAGGACGAAATTCTTACCCGGAGCGAACGAATGGTCCGGGAATTGGCCCGGCTCGATCAGATTGCAGGTTCGGACACCACGGTTTTGATTACCGGCGAAACCGGAGCGGGAAAGGGTCTTTTTGCTCACCATATTCACCGTCACAGCCCGCGCGCGGGCGGGCCGTTCATTTTGGTGGATCTCGCGGTGATTCCGGAAAATCTTATAGAAAGTGAACTCTTCGGTCATGAAAAAGGCGCCTCTGCCGCCGCCGCTGAGCAACACATCGGTAAGATTGAACTGGCCGATAAAGGTACGCTTTTCATCAAAGAACCGGGGAAAATACCCAAATCCGTACAGGAAAAACTTTTAAGGACTTTGGAGGAAAAAAAAGTTGTCCGCCTCGGAGGATCGCATCCCATTGAAGCAGATTTTCGCCTGTTGGCGGCAACCAACCGGAATTTGGCCGGGGAGGTTGAGGCAGGACGTTTCCGTCAGGATCTCTACCACCGCATAAATGTCGTGCATGTAGAGGTGCCGTCATTGAGGGAAAGGGGCAGAGATGTGGTCACGATCGCACGGCACTTTCTGGATGCGGCAGCGCGAAAGTTCAGCCGTTCCGTTCCAGGCTTGAGTGCGGAAAACGAAAGTGCATTGATATCCTACCATTGGCCGGGGAACGTTCGCGAACTTAAGAATGTCATCGAGCGCGCCGTGCTTTTGTCTACCGAGGATCGCATCGAACTTGTGCTTTCCGCTGGAACGCCCGCTTCAACAGAGAACCCGTTTGACGGTGTGCCAAGCCTTGATGAAATCCAACGCCGCTACATCCGGCATGTTCTCCATGCTACGGGCGGCCGTATCAGTGGCCCCGGGGGTGCGGCCGAGATTCTGGGCCTGCCTCGCACCACACTGAATGCCCGCATGAAAAAACTCGGCCTTCGGTAAAAAATCGAACAATTTCAAATGATAATTTTGATGTCTCCGGATATGGACAACCTGGATTATGCAATCAAAAGAATTGAAGCCTATTAAAGTATCAGAACGGTTATTTCGCAAAAATTAAAATAAATTTATTATATTGGCAAATCCGTGATTATTGTTTGGCTAGGACTTTCCATTATATGACAATATATGGCCATGTAATTGACCATATATTGTCATATTGAATTTATGTTTCAGCTTTATTGGTTTCTGCGATAAGAAATGTTAATGATTTTAAATTTCATATTTCAGTTTTCATTCATGTTTTTTCAACATGATCAACCGTGTAGCACCAAATGCAATCGGGCATGTACGGGTTGAGTGATTTTGTGGCGTACTTAATAGCTTATCTTCCGTGAAAAAATATTTTACAAAAAAATCTAGCATAGAGTCGCCGGTACAAGATCATGTCCTGCGGTGTCAGGCACCGAAACCGGTAAGAGATTATCACCAGCGTATTCATTGCACCCCCAAAAGCAATTATGGGACATATATAATAAAGGATACAAAGTGTGAAGGTATACAACACAACCGCCATACCCGGTTTCCTGAGAAAAGCGTAAAGCTAAAGGCCGTTTCCGCCCTGGAATGTTTTTCCCAGGATCAGATTCACGTAAGGTTCCCAGCTATACTTCTGAGGGATAAAACAAAAAAATAAAAAGACTTGTGTTCGGAGGGGAAGGGAAATTCGAAAAGATGACGATATATCGTCATTTATGACAATCTGATCAAAACCGGTATGAATGCTACCAAAGGGGTATGATGCATGGATACGATATTCGTCAGCTTTTTCGATTTTTCATCACTGTGAACAATTAACCGGTGAGTCATTTTGAGAACACTGCGGGTCATGACAAGGCAATCTTCATGGAACAGTTGAAAATACGTATGTTTTATTTTGACATACGACGTTTCTGTGCTTGTTTTCAGATATGACAATATATGGTCATTTTCACGGTTTCATTTATGGTCAATCCTGTTTACGTAACTATATCAATGAGTACGGATGTATCTGGGTGACGAATATTCCTATAGTGTTCAAATAAAGGGGATTTATCCCGGATTACGCAATAGACAAAGAAGACATTTCTTATGTCATTTCGACCGAAGGGAGAAA
>JBDKUG010000190.1:0-3088 GCA_039679815.1 Smithella sp. | reverse complement strand
AAAATTGGAAAAATTATCTTAAGGGTCAGTTTGATAAGCATCGCAATGATTTTAAAATACTGGTGACCGGAAGCGCGCGGCTGGATGTTTACAGGCGCGGCGGTGATTCCCTCCTGGGGCGCTACTTTTATTACCGGCTTCATCCCTTCTCCCTGGCGGAAAGTTTGGAAAAACTAAATATCGTGAAGCCAATGGAAGAAATTCCGATTGACGGAATAATGTCTGATGCCAGTAAGGTATTTGCCGCGCTGATGAAATTTGGCGGCTTCCCGGAGCCGTTTTTAAAACAAAGCGAGAAGGATTGGCGGCGCTGGCACTCTCAGCGTCTGGAGCGGCTTATCAAAGAGGATATCAGGGATTTGGAAAATCTCAGAGATTTATCGGCGATGCAAATTCTTGTTGATATTCTGCCTTCTAAAGTTGGTTCACTCCTGTCATTGAATTCATTGCGGGAAGACATCTCCGTCGCCCATAAGACGATTGCCAACTGGATGGATATTCTGGAACGATTTTATTATCATTTCAGAATTTATCCCTATGCTCACAAAAAGATAAAATCCCTGAAAAAAGAACCAAAGCTTTATTTGTGGGATTGGTCGGAAATCAACGATAATGATGGAGCCAGACTGGAAAATATCGTTGCTTCGCATTTGCTTAAACTGTGTCACTGCCTTCATGATGTCGATGGCTACAAAACGGATTTGCATTTTTTGCGCGACATTGACGGACGGGAGGTTGATTTTCTGGTTACAAGCGACGGGAAACCTTGGTTTGCCGTAGAGGTAAAATCTTCTGCGAAGGACATTTCGAAAACCCTGAACTATTTCGGCTCTAAACTGGACATTCCTTTTCTTTACCAGGTTGTTGATGAGCGCGATATTGATGTCCGGCAAGATAATGTGCGCATTCTCAGTGCTGAAAAATTTTTGCAGTCGCTGATTTAAATAAATAGGGACAGCGTTCTTCGACCCCTCGATGAACTCGGGGCAGGCTATCAGCTCACCCTTCGACAAGCTCAGGGTGACAAGGTTATTTATCAGGGTGACAAGAGAGAGTGTCATGGTGATCCTTCGACAAGCTCAGGATGACATTGCTTGGCGAACCATGTGCATTATTTCTCAATAAAATTATGAGGTTACTTTTTGAATAGTTCCTACGATTCTTACGAAAAATCAAGGCATTCCTTTTTGGGGCGCGTCTTTTATGATTTGACTCACAAATCGGCCATCAGTCGTCTTTTGTTCTTTTTGCTGGCCGACGTTTTCATTGTTACCGTTTCGCTTTATCTTTCCTTCCTCGTTCACTTCGATTTCAATTTCCAGGTGCCTTATGCAGAACTTCTTCGGGAGGTTCTGCTTTTCTTTATTGCCCTGAAGATCGGCTGTTTTACGATTTTCCGCATTTATAGAATTACCTGGCGGTATGTGGGCGTTGCCGATTTGCTGAATATCGTGTTGGCGGTGGTCATCGCGGAGATGGCGCTGCTGATTCTGAGCCTGCCGGGCCGATCAGAACCGTGGCCGGATTGATCGCTAAAGGGGCCGATGTTCTTGGAAGGAAAGCGCCGATCACACGGGAGACGGTTGATAAATACACGGAAGATATTGCTGTGGACGGGAGTCTTTTTCAAAAGGAAATCGGTTTTGTTCCGCAGTTTGATTTGAAGGCGGGGTGGAGGGATGCGGTGGGGAAGAAGTTTTGAGTTTTGGGTTTTGAGTTGAAAAAGCAGAAGAAGTTATGAGTTTTGGGTTTTGGGACCTCCCCCTACCCCCTCCAGAGGGGGACATAGCAGTGATGTCATTCCCGCATTTACCTGGCGGGAATCCAGGTATGATAGAAGGGTGTGGATGCCCGACAGGGGATTTCGGGCATGACAGAAAGATAGTCGGAAGTTTTGAGTTTTGAGTTAAGGATACAGAAGTCTTGGATTTGGGTATCAAAACAATGCATCATGCATTTTGCCTAACATTTATGTTTGAAGCGATAAAATGTTAGGCAAATCCCTTCTTGATTTATTGCCTAACATTATTTATAATTCGCCAACATTGTTAGGCACAGATCTGATATGAGTATTATAAAAAGTATATTGGAAGAGGAACTCACACGACTGGAGGAGCTTTCTGTTTTCTATAAAAGTAAGCTTGCGGAATCTCCACGCGGATCAATATCCGTTAAAGAGAGGCAAGGAAAGCGCTATATCTACCTTGCATGTCGTGAAGATAAAAAAATAATTTTTAACTACGTTGGAAAAGATGTTCCCGAAGTGAGAAATGCTCTCAATGAACGACTGCAAGGAAGGAAAGAGTATCAGTTAAAATTACACCAAGTAAATGAAAATCTCAGAGAAATAAAAAGAGCGCTACGTGGAAAAAGAGCATGATTTATTTTTTAAAATACTGCGGCGGCTCGATGCGGCTGGTGTTCTCCAGGAAATTGTTCTTATAGGCGGCTGGTGTCCTGTTGTTTATAAGGAATACTTTGGCAATCCGGTCGAGATTTCCATGCAGCGGACGGCTGATTTGGATTTTCTGATTCCCAGTCCTTTACGATTAAAACAAGATGTTAATGTGTCATTGATTTTTGAAGAGTTGGGGTTTGATAGAAAAGTATCGCTGCTTGACGGTTATGAAAAATATGTCCATCCTGATCTTGAAATTGAGTTTCTCACCCCGGAGAGAGGGCGAGGTCAAGATAAGCCTTATACCATCGATAATCTCCACATAAGCGCCCAAGGGTTGAGGTATCTTGATTTTATCCAAAGCCACTTGATAAAAATGTGCTACAAGGGGATATCGCTCAATGTGCCGGAGCCTGCGGCGTATGTCTTACACAAATTCATAATCAGCAATAAACGCAAAAAATCATTTAAAAGAGAAAAGGACATTGAAACTGCCTGCCAGCTTGGTGAGTATCTGTTGGCGCATGAAAACCAAAGAGACAAAATGCGAGAAATGTTTTCGAACATGCCTGAAAAATGGAAAAGAGACCTGTTGCGCATCGTTAAAGATGCTTCGGAAAAGATATCCGCATTTTTGAGTTCTGGGTTTTAAGCTTCGGAAGTTTTGAGTTTTGGGACCTCCCCCTACCC
>JBDKUG010000268.1:0-9332 GCA_039679815.1 Smithella sp. | reverse complement strand
GAGGGGTAAAAAGTGTTCGAGGTTGACCGGATTTACTGTTCGGATATCACCGGATTGGGTGTTCGACCTTTTCCGGATTTAGTGTTCGAGGTTGACCGGATTTTACAGATGACCCGACCCGAACCGTTTCATCGAGATCAATGCCACGATAATAACGGTAGAGAACATACCGCAGTTTCCAGATGAATTGCCTTGCCACCCTCATAATTGTTCTCTTCATTCTTCCATCCCAGCGAGCGTGGAAATCATTGTAACTGAACTATGGCGTCTTTGTTGGCACCTATCATATAAAAGACCAGAAGACTCATTGCAGGAAAATGATCGTAGTTGTTTTCTGTAATGCAAAAAAAAGCAACCATAATTACAATCCATCGGTATTTCAAGTCCATGCGTCTATATAAAAGTACCCATGTAACAATGTTGAAAAAGAGCCCGATCAGGCCTATCTCAAAAAGCAGACGCAAGTAGTCATTATGCGCTTTCATCTTAAAAAGTATATCTGTAGTACCTATACCATGACCAAATAATATTTTATCGAATGAAGAATTTAAGTAATCACCCATGATTTTATGCCAGTGATAGAATCTCCATAATCCAGAAGTTACATTTTCTTTTTCTTTCTGGATGATCTCATGATAATTGATTTGTCTATTCGAAAAGACTTTAGAAGAATGTTCTTGAGCTATAGCCAACTTCCTAATAATCACATCTATTGGCTTAAATGTATTCTGCGGAAGCCACAGAAATATGATTGTTGTCAAGGTAAGACCCAGCATAAGAGTTAGAAATCGCACAAAAGAAAATTTACTATTTTTGAGAAAGAGGTATCGGTGTGCCAAACCACAAGCATATCCCAATATCGCGCCGGATGTCCTGCTAATATAGATAAGGATAATAACGATAACGTTATTGATTTTTCTGATCAGAGTACGGGAGCGTCTATCGTCAACCAAAAACAGCAGAACCATGGCTGTCAGGGAAAATCCATTAGGATTGGGCAAAAACCCCTTGACTCGTCCTTGATAAATATCTCGACCGCCTGGCCACACCCATCCTACAATCAGAAACGACAATACTACAACATAAAGAAGCCAATTCTTCTTACATCGATTAATGGGGGTGAGCGGTAAAGATGTACCAATCAAAATGACGAAGCCTAATGCATAATATTTGACTAATTCCTGTGCTGTTCCCAAAAACGTTTTTGAATCGTATGAAATCATTGGAATAACCGGTAAAATCATGGAAAACGTTATGCAGAAAAGTAACATGTCAATTTTTCTCGAAAAAAGATACCGCCAATACTTTATAAATAAGAAAACTAAAAGGACGCTTGCTCCAATGAAATTTGTGTGAGCATTAGTTACACCACCAACAAAAATAATTCCAAAATAGACGACGTACAAATATACGATAGGTACCCAGTTAAATTCCTTAAACTGAGCTCGTGGTCCTGTATTATCTGGTTCATTATTCATAATCAGGGGGTATTCTAATGAATTATCTAATAATGTTTTCTTCTATTCCAGAAAAGTCGTTGTTCAGAACTCTGATGCCGTGGGCCTTATTTAAGATATTGCCACGAATCTTTTTAGGAGAATCTCCCGTTACTAGAATGCCAGGTTTTGCATTGGTGATAACGTTGTCAACAGCAAGGACTTTTCCGGCAATAAAAATGCCGCATTCACCGCAATCATTCATCTTGTTGTTTTCAACCACAATGTCATTTCCTGATGCAAAAATGCAATGACGTCTGGCATTGCTGATGATATTTTTGTGTATGCGTATTTCCTGCACAATGGGCAAGAGATTTCCCCCTCTGTGTAAGAAAAGGCCATCGGCATATTGACCCTCAATTATATTATTAGAGAGGCTGACTCTTCTGGCGCCTCCTTTAACTGCAATACCGCCTAGTCTACCACCTTTGACAGTATTATCAATCACAGATACATCGGTGATACGTCCTGTATGTCCAGGCTGGTCAATGCCATAAACAGCGATTCCGAAAGCTGCGCCATAAGCCAATACATGATTCTTCTCAATAAGAACCCTTCGCACCATTCCCAACCATCCAAAAACTGCAAGCGGCTCGTCATTAGAAGATAAGAGAGTGTTCAGACGCACCGTAATATCGTCTGAGGCTTTGTTTGGTAGATCATTTCGATTACGAACCATTATGCCTCCACCATTCCCCTTATTGGAAATCTTGCATCTTTGGACGGAAGAGCTTCGGATGTTCGCCGACAAATCAATTCCATAAAAATCCGTATCGATCTCCATAGTAAGGTCTTCTATCAAAAGATTCTTTACATTTTCAAAACGCAAGACACCCGGGGCATCTCCTTTCAAAATCGGCAGATTGAATTCCACTTTGAGGGATCGTACGGTAATGTTCGCATTGCCATCACGGAAATCTGTATTGGTTATAAACCTTGAGCCCGAGAAAGAACTGACTACCCTTAGTATTGTTCTTGACCCTTCACCTTCCAGTACAGTGTTCGACGGAAGAGCTAACGTTTTAGAGACATCATAAATCCCAGACGGAAGATGAATGATTCTCGCGCCATTTCGACATACTTTGGAGAAATCCTTAATATCTAGTCTAGTAGAAACTGCCGTTCCCGCGTGTAGAAAATCGAGATGACAGACTGTAGCCATACAGATTACTGTAACTAATAAATAAATTAATCTATTCATAGTGTCCCGAGAAAACACACTCGTGTGATTCATAGCAGCTTTCTTCTCTCATTGTTTCAATTATTCCTAATAGGTTTATCGGGTTCTCCAATGCCAAAAGTGCCAAACAATACGGGTGAGGACATTCAATCTACTACCCCATAATAATCTACGAAAACAAAAACGTTTTTTGTTAACATCGTCATTCATTTCCAGCGCTCTCTGAAAATTGCCCGCAAGAACATGTTGCCGCATATTTTCCACTTTTAGCCGCAACACATAGAGATCCACATCATCCGCCACATTCGGCGGTATCCCTTCTGTTTGCAGCAAGTCAACAACCGTTGTGCAAAAAGGGTGCTCATCACGTTGATTGAATGTCATGGAGGCCCTATTCTCCACATCATGATGGTAACTCGCGCCAACGATCGAACTGAAAGCGATAGGGTATTGCAAAGCGATACGTCCCCACAAATCAAGGTCTTCCCCCATTCTTTTGCCCATTGCAAACCCACCTGTTTGCTTCAAGACATGCTTCGGTATACACAATGAAGAGGCTGTTGTTGGTGGTTCACCCAATGCGGCCGATAGAAAATAGCGTGGAATAATACCTTCCCATGGAAAAGGCGGCAGGGCTTTGAGTCGGGGTAACCTTGATCCCGTGTGGGTAATAATTTCGTAATTCGTCGCGTATGCGCCCGCATCTGGATGTTCTGCGGCCAATCGCATGATTGTCTCAAGAAAACAGGGATGCCACTCATCGTCTGCGTCCAAGAAAGCTATCAGCTCCTGGCTTGCCAACTGAATTCCCCGATTCCGAGCTGCTGAGACACCGGCATTATCCTGTCTCACGATTCGAATGCGTGGATCCCCAAATCCTTGAGCTATCTCGCCGCCGCCATCCGAAGAACCGTCATCGACAACGATAATCTCGAAAGCCTGCACAGTCTGACCAAGTATGGAGCTGATTGCCCGCGAGATCTGGGAGGCCTTGTTAAAAAGCGGTATTACAACAGAACACTTAATCATAGATTTGGTATAGAAACGCTTAATTAGTTAGAAATCTCTCTAAGTAGAATCAGGTAAGAAAATTGTAGCGGTAAGACGCTAGAGATGTGTTCTCGCTACTAACTTTATTGACATACAGGCCCAAGTTCCAGGCGTCTCGATTTCGAGAAGGTCCGTGCTATCGTGGAAGCCACACTCTATACGCCCTCGACAGCAAGCAAACAGATACGGGAACGCAAGACCACTCTTTGAGGTGTTTTTTTCGCCCGGACCCACGCTTCCAAATGTCTTTCGTTGTTCTTCCGTCATCATCAATGTATCGGCTGGTTTCCACATGTATTCTGGTACCACCAGTCAGAGGGTTGTCAAGCTATTATTGAGACAGTGCACTGGCTTGCCTTGGAGATGGGATTTGAAGTTTCAATATATCTGAGTCAGAAAAATGAGTCGTCGTCTTGAGTGGACAACCTTGTCGAATGATGGAACGACAAAGGAAATTATATTCCTTTAGTCTTCTCCTGCAAGAGCGCGTCGTAGCTCAGCACCGGCATTCATCGCCCTTTTCTTGAGCTCCAGTGTGCTTAACTCCAGTTCCCGCCGAATCTCGTCACTACGTTCTATCAAGTCTAGTAAACAGTTACGCAGAGTATTTTTTTGATCGAGCTCTTTTGTGTTTATGCAATATTTCGTGTGACCAAACACATCTTGATTTATGCCCCATGCCTTGACACTATATGCGAAGCTAATTGTAGGTACGCAAAGCGAGATGGCGGCGATTGTCGAATGAGTGCGGGCACCCCCAAAAGCAACAGCTTCGCCTATAACCCATTTGGTTTGCGGCGCACTTAAGTCTGAACCCAACACATTGATGCGTTTCGATTGATTCGCCATTGCCGCCACCATTTTAAGAAAGGTATAGTCGTTATTCTCGGGAGTCGGAGTGACCACGTGTGGGATCAGCACGACCGGCAAATCACAGGCAAGAAGAAAGCTATTTAATTCTGCAGCACAGATTTTGGCCCAAGCGCCAACATCGCCGTGGGTAACCCATTTCGCCATCAAAGGACTGAAATTGAGGGCTACGAACTTCTCCGGTAGGTCAAAGGCCGCCAATGGTTCTGGCTCCATGATAAATGCGGGGTCTGCGACTTGACAAATGTTATCAAGCCCTAAATCCTGAAGATATCGAAAGGACTCCGACTCGCGAACCGCAATCAAGCGGAATTTCGATAAGTGTTTGACCATCTCCCTTTCAAACGTTGCATCCGAGTCGAAGGGGCCTACTGAGGCACCCCACAGGACCAGGGGGATACCACGTTTCAATAGCAGATCATCTATCGCCATGAAAGCTCGAGGATAGCCATAATCCAGCGAATAATTATCCCCACCAATCTGCAGAGCTGCCGCGCAATCGTTGATTCCAGCCGGCAATTGGCTCATACAAGCACTAAAACTTGTTCCAAGAAACCTGTTCAGCTGAACTTTGAGGTAGCCCATACTCATTCTGCCTTTTGGAGCCAGCCATTCATGTCGAATCCGTATGCAACTCTCTTGTGTAGCCTGTAGTCGAATCTGCTCTTCGGCCCCGAAACTGGCTGCGACGTATGCAGTTTGATCTCCGAAGGCCGCGTCCAGAATACGTGTAGTGCCTCGAATGATGGCTTCACATCCCCGGTTCGAGTATGGACCGTTGCCCACTAAAAGGAAGCGTCGAAACTCTTTTGCATGGCTCATAGCAATACCATCCTAGTCAGTTTGTGAGCTATTGAATGTACACTCCCCCACATGTCCCGTCTCAAATGGCGCCAACAAGTGGGCGGTGACATGTATTTCTTCATGACTCCTTCAAAGGGAAGGCAATCCAAGTCATCGAAGAAAGCCGTGCGGTTTTTTCCCGGAGGCACCGACCCACAAATGCAGGGATTTGATTGGATGGCCACATCTAGGTCAGCGCTATGCATTACCAGGTCATCACGACACCCATCAATAGCCCTTTGTCCCTTCTTCGACTGAACAAGGAGTAAGGAAGGGCCTTTATCATCGTCCCATTCGGGGTTATAGCCGCCTACCCCCCAAAAGTCACCAAGAGTAATATCCGCAATTCTCGGCAGGCGCGAAAAGCGGCAGGAATGGCAAGAAGGCCGCAAGTAGATGTTCCGTAAAAAACCGATCATGAGCGGATCTTCAGTAAAAATTCTCCGATACTCTGTTGCGTTGTCGAATGATAATGCAACAGAGTATCTCTTCCAACCACAATTCTTGCGTCTGAAAGCGATTCTCTGGACTTTGGTGCCATGCCGACTCTCCATCACTGATAAATATGCAGCAAAAACTTTCGGCGAAGGGACACCGTGGCAAACCACATCACAGGTGAGCAGTGTTTTTTGCTGCATAGGCTACGGAAAACTTGTGAAATTCGTGTTGATTTAATACAGGACAAACCTTTTTACATAATCCGCAATCGGTACACACCGTTTGGGGCAGGATTGAAGGCAAGCATTACAACCACAACAATTTTTATTTTCTTTTCTCTCTATCATCGTGGCAAAAATTGTAAAATCATATTTTTCAGTGGGTTCCCCAACAAATCCCTTTCATATTGATTCATTCCGGTAAACCAGAAAATAGGTATATAAATGAGTGAAAATACTGCTATCCCAAAGCCCAACTTTACCACCGTATCCAGTGGCATATTCATCAGTAGAAAATAAGTAACAATTCCAATTATAGTGGGGCTTATTGACATCTTCACAATCTCTTTCCAAAACTTCGGAATGTTTATTTTCTGTTTTTTATAATAATAGATATTCATCACGATGATCTGACCTGCCACCAGTGCGGCCGAAACAGCGATAGCGCAACCAACACCCCCATAATATTTAACAAGAGGGATTTGTAATCCCAAACTGCATAAGGCTATTACAATGTAGAGGACCGAACGGAACTGCATTTGGTTTCGAGCCTGTAAAATGGTAATTCCCAAGTTCTGTATTAAAGGTATTGTTAAGGGGATAAAGAATAACAAAGCGATTGGATATGCATTAGCATAATCCGCTCCAGCCCAAAGTATAATGAACTGCCTGCCGAACAGAATGAATCCGGTCAGGATAAACGCCATTACTATGTACTGAATCCTTCCTGTACGGATAAACAAATCGGATATGGCTTTTTCTGATGGCTGTTCCTTTGTAGCCATAGCAGTTACTTTCGGCAAAAATACGCCTGAAATCGCCGTGGAAAAACTCATATATATTTGCTCCAGTTGTATAGCTAGAGCAAAAACAGCGACAGCTGCCGTTCCTGCAAATATACCCAAGACTACCTGTCCGGTACTCCAATAGACTCTATCCATTATTACATTCAAGAAAATGTAGAACGAATAAATAGCTACCTCTCCTAAAAATCTCCATTGAAACTTACCGAAATATATTCTGATCTTGATCTTATGCATACAATACCAATAATTAAGTAAGAGAGTTGCTATATTAAATAGAGTGGCAACCACCGCCATGCCTATCGCACGATAGCCTAATTTCAACAATACGATCACTACGGCAGTATTAAGAAGAATACGAACTATTTGAATAGCCTTTTGAAATATAAAATCTTCATAAGCTGTAATTATAGATCCAAATATGCTTAATGGGAATGTAATGGCAAGATTAAATATCATTAAACCAATTAAGATGCGAGCTTTATCCAACTCTTCTAAAGTCATTGTGTCGCCAAACATGGCATTTACATTGAAGTACAATGCCGAACCGATCAAAAGGGCAATAATCCCAATAATCGAGTATAAAAGAATGAACATTCCGAACATAAAATATTGTTGATCGGTCTTACCTTCTGCCCGGAATTTTGCCGTATATCGTACGATGGCATTCCCAAAACCCAAGTCAAGTATAGTCAGGTAGGCAATAACGGAGGCAACTAACGAGTACAAACCATACTCGGATTGCCCCATCATTCGAAGCATATATGGCGTGTAAAGCAAACCGACCAGGTTGCTTACCCCTAAAACCGCATAGGATAATACCGCGCCCGCTTTCAGTTGGTTGATAGCCATCACTCTGGTCTTTACGTTACTAGTGTTGTGTCTCAATAATGCCTTTACAACGATTCACCCTTTCAAGCATCTGCTCGACTTTCTTGGTCCAGACAAACGGTTTAGGATCCTCGTTGTTATAGCGAATATATTCTTCTATGGCAGATGTCAGTTCGCCTACGCTTTTGAAGACTCCTCTGCGAATCCTTTTTCGTGTGATCTCGCCGACCCAGCGTTCGACTAAGTTCGGTCAGGAAGAACCCGTGGGTGTTTTTTCAAGCCACACCTGTACATTGGGATGATTGTGGGTCCCGTAGTTGTCGAGGACCATATGGATATCAAGACCTTTGGGTATTGCCCGGTTTATGGTCCGCAGGAACTTCAGGAACTCGGTATTCCTGTGGCGAGGATAGCAGGAACCTATCACTTTCCCTTCCAGAACATTGAGGGCGGCAAAAAGACAGGTAGTGCCGTTTCTTTCGTAATCGTGGGTCATTGTCCCGCAACACCCCTTCTTCATGGGTAACCCCGGTTGCGTCCGAGCCAACGCCTGCACCTGGGATTTTTCATCTACGCAGAGTACCTCGGCCTTGTCCGGCGGGTTTAAATAGACGCCCACTACATCGGTCAGTTTCTCTAAACCGTTTGTCTTTGGATAATTTGAATATCTCCACCCGATGGGGCTGTAAACCGTGGGTATCCCAGCTACGCTGTGCAGTCGCATGGCTGATACCCTGTGCCTTCGCCATGGTTCGTGTTGATCACGGGGTCGCATCCTTCGGGGTTGTATGGAGTGTGGCTTCCACGATAGCACGGACCTTCTCGGGATCGAGACGCCTGGAACTTGGGCCATGAGGAGCGTCTTCCGACAATCCCGCCGGGCCTTGTTCCTTGAAGCGGTTGACCCACAAAATAACTGTCGAGCGAGATGTCTTTAGTTTTCCGGCGATGACATTATGAGATACGCCCTCGGTAGCAAGCAAACAGATACGGGAACGCAAGACCACTCTTTGAGGTGTTTTCTTCGCCCCGACCCGCGCTTCCAATATCTTTCGTTGTTCTTCCGTCATCATCAATGTATCGGCTGGTTTCCACATGTATTCTGGTACCACCAGTCAGAGGATTGTCAAGCTATTATTGAGACGGTGCACTAGAGATATTTATGACAGGCTACCGCCAGTGGCGGGAATTTGGCGCCATAAAGTGGGGCTCAGTTTTCATGATGCCTTCTCTATCACACTTGCATTAATGCCTGGCACGGGGTCGGTGGTAACCCGTGCATTACATACCGGGGCGGTTTTATCAATGATCATGGTTAGCAGGGTTTGAGCAAATATTTGATAACTGCCCCTTGTCGTTGTTCATATCGGAGTTGTGCGTGTCCGACATGAACAGGTGCTAAGGACTGAAATCTTTTACTTATTTAATGTCGGTCTTCGAACCCGGCTGTCTTCAGTCCCCGGAAACCTTCGTTGTGCCGACCACATTTTATGTAATGTTTTCGAATACATTACATCTATGTTTGATATTCTACTTAATCAATCACTTAAGTCAACAAAAGATTACGGGGAAATTGCATGTCAGACATACGCAGGGGAAGACG
>JBDKUG010000235.1:0-1777 GCA_039679815.1 Smithella sp. | reverse complement strand
ATTAAAGCCTTTGTCCGGTATTCCATGCTGTTGAGGACGATGCCCATGATTTTATCTTTGTTGAGCAATTTTAAGGCCTGCTGGATCGATTCACGCGGTGTTTTACCGGATTTGATGACCAGCAGAATTCCGTCTGCCATTTCAGTAAGAACGGTCGGTTCGGTGGTTGCCAGAAGAGGCGAACAATCGAGAATAATATAACGGTCTTTATAGCGGGATTTAAGTTCCTGGAGAAGGTTTTTCATTCTTTCTGATCCGATCAGTTCCACCGGGTTTTCCTGAAGGGGGCCTCCGGCAATGATGCTGAGTTTGTCAATTGATGTTTTGATTAATAAATCCGGAATTTCTGATTCTCCCATCAGATAATTCGACAGTCCTTTCGTATCCTTTAAACCGAATAAACGGGAAACCGATGGGTTACGAAGATCGCAATCCACGAGAAGCGCATGGCTCTGCATCTCAACGGCAATGATAATGGCCAGATTAATGGCGATAAGGCTTTTCCCTTCCCCGGACAAAGTACTGGTAATCATAATTGTTTTTGGAGAATTCTGTTGATTGGGCTGGATGATGTGCGTCCTGAGACGCCGAAACTGTTCCGTTACCATCGAGGATGGCGCAAAGAAGGAAACAATTTTATTATCTAAAACCTGATTCTCCGGGTCTGTAACGATTGCCGGTTCTTCTTTTTTCTGATCAGCGGTTTTTTCCCGTTCCAGCTTCTGAAGCACATCAAACATTTTACCCATACAGCTCTATCTCCATTCAGTTCAGAATATACCAGATAAACACGGCTATCAGGACAGCGATACCAGAGACGGATAAAATGATAGCCGGTAAACGATATTGTTTTTTTTTCTGGTGGCTTCTTGCGCCACTTTCGAGGTCGCTAATGACGTTTTTTATGATTTCTTTATTAATTCTGCCTTGTTCAGTCGCAAATCCCGTCAGCAGGGCATTATCGCAGACAATATTAATCAATCGGGGGATGCCTTTTGAATAGTTGTAAATTTCCTTGATGGCGGATTCATTAAAAATGGCAAGGTTTCTGGCGCCCGCCCGCTTCAGTCGATATAAGATATATTCTTTGGTTTCTTTATAGGGCAGCGGATGAAGATGATAGCGAACCGTTATTCTTTGCTTCAAGGGAAAGAATTCAGGTTTCGCCAGAATGTCGTCAAATTCCGGCTGTCCCAGCAGTATGACGTGGATCAGCTTGTGTTTAGCTGTTTCCAGGTTCGTCAGCATCCTGACTTCATGGAGCAGATCAGGGGCAAGGCTTTGTGCTTCATCGACGATGAGAAAGACTTTTTCATTCTTCGTGAAGCAGTTCAGCAGGAAATTATACAGCGCGGTGAGGCTTTGTCCCCGGGTTTTTAAATTTTCCGTCGGGATGCCCAGATCGCTGCAGATGTAGTTGAGGAAATCCGCTTTCTCAATCATGGGATTAAAAATATAGCAGGTAAGGACATTGCCGTCCAGGTTGCTGAGTAATTTGTGCGCCAGTGTGGTCTTGCCCGTTCCCGCCTCGCCGGTGATGACACTGAATCCCTTGCGTTCTCTTATGGCATACTGAAGATAGGACAAGCCTTCCTGATGTACCTCACTTAGATAGACGTAGGAAGGATCCGGTGTGATTTCGAAGGGTTTTTTCTTGAATCCGTAAAATCTTTTGTACATGATCAGGCGACTTCATCCTCGATTTTGGGAATGGTCGCGAGGACTTTGATTCCCAGCGTGATTTCGACGTCGGTGGCATCATAGAATGAACGGTCCA
>JBDKUG010000339.1:0-7451 GCA_039679815.1 Smithella sp. | reverse complement strand
GCTGCAGGGATCGAAGAAGGCGGTCATCCGTTGAATGATGACGTAACCACTATGGTGCTCACGCGCAAAATGGTTTCTTCCATAAAAATCCCCGTGGTCTCTGTCGGTGGAATCGCCGACGGATCGGGGCTGGCGGCAGCCCTGGCGCTGGGCGCCGAGGGTGTGATGATGGCCAGCCGGTTCATCGCCACAAAGGAATGTGAAGTTCACGATAACATCAAGCAGGAACTGATCCGGAGACAGGAATTTGAGACCGTGATTTACGGTAAATCCATCGGACTGCAGGGCCGCGGTCTGAAATCGAAAGTACTGGAGGAAGTTCTGGCCATTGAAGCGCGCCACGGAGGATTTGAAGAGCTCATCCCCCTTCTGTCCGGTCAGAAGGTAAAGGAAGCCTGGGAAACCGGTGATGTCGATTATGCGCCGCTTATGGTCGGCCAGTCCATCGGTCTGATTAACGACATCCCCACTTGCGCCGAACTGCTGGACAGAATGGCGGCCGAAGCCAAAGAGCGTTCAGCCAGAGCCGCAAAGCTTTGCGGAAACTGATACAAAAACAGTTCAAGAGACTTTCATGATAAAAAGGAGAAAATATGAAAACAAGAATCACTGAAATGGTTGGCATCAAGTACCCCATTGTGCTCTCCGGCATGAGCTGGATCAGCACCCCGAAAATGGTCGCGGCGGTATCCAATGCCGGGGGGTTGGGCATTCTGGCAACAGGACCGCTGAACGCCGGGCAGACCAGGGAATCCATCCGCGAAATCCGGAAGCTGACCGACAAGCCTTTCGGCGCCAACGCGTCGCTGATGTTCCCGGGCGCGGCGGAAAACGCGAAAGTTCTTTTACAGGAAAAGGTGCCCGTCATTAACTTTGCGCTGGGCAAGGGCGACTGGATTGTCAAAGAAGCGCACAAATACGGCGGCAAGGTTTTTGCCACGGTTGTCAACGTGAAACATGCCAAGCGGGCGCAGGATTTCGGTACGGACGCGGTCATTGCCACCGGCCAGGAAGCGGCGGCGCATGGCGAAGATGTCACGTCGCTGGTTTTGATTCCGCATCTGGCGGAAAATCTGAACATTCCCGTGATCGCCGCAGGCGGCTTCGCCGACGGACGCGGCATCGCGGCCGCTCTGGCCCTGGGAGCCGAGGGCGTCGCCATGGGCACCCGGCTGATGACAACAAAAGAAAGTCCACTGCATGAAAACTTCAAAAAGCTCACCATGCAGAAAGATGTCTATGACACACTGTTTTCAAAGCGTTTTGATGGTATTTTATGCCGTGTTATGAAAACGGACGCGGCCAAACATGCTATCAAAAAAGGCCTGAGCTGGCCCGCTGCATTTTTCAACTCGCAGGATATCGCAAAGCAATTAGGCGTACCCTATTTCAAACTGTTTCTGGGCGTTCTGGCCTCAGGATATTCCAACGCCAGGCAGCTTGCTTTCATGGCCAACGCCTTCAAGGCCATCAGAGTGGCCACCGAAAACGGCGATTCAGAAGAAGGCGTTCTGCCGGTCGGTCAGGTGCAGGGGTTGATTCACGACCAGCCAACGGTTGCGGAGCTTTTTGAAAGAATCATGAAGGAGGCAAAAGCTGCACAGGCCAAAGTAAACGCGGCTCTTGATTAAAACACTAATGCCGGGAAACTGTTGAAAAGGGTTATCATGCATTCACCGAAACCATAAAGGAGAAATTTGATATGTCTATCGCATCCGTATTGAAAGACATGGAGAAATTGATCGGGAAAGAAATTTTTGTTTCCGATTGGACAGAGGTGACCCAGGAGCAGATTAATCAATTTGCCGACAGCACAAAAGATCATCAGTGGATACATGTGGATGTGGAAAAAGCCGCCAAAGGACCATTCGGCAAAACCATCGCTCACGGATTTCTGACACTTTCCCACCTGCCGTTTTTCAGCTATCAGGTTCCCCTGAAAGTGGAAGGCGCCCGGATGGTAATCAACTATGGTCTGGATAAGGTGCGTTTCATCAATCCCGTGATTTCCGGCTCAAAAATCCGCGACCGGATTGTCCTTTCCGGACTGGAAGAAAAGCCGGGAAACAGGGTGCTGGTGAAGCAAACTCATACGATCGAGATTGAGGGGCAGGATAAACCGGCGTGCATTGCCGAAGCGCTGGGAATGATCTTTTTCTGATGCCAATCCTGAATCAAAGCGCTGCCTTTGTTGGCATCGTCGCGTGCCCTTTAGGGTATTCAGAAACGGCAGAATAAGTATAACTTCGGGCGCTGACCTCTGTCGAGTCCAAGAGACTCGACAGAGCGATCGATATGCGAGCAAAGACAGAATGAAATCATTGCCTGGTCCAGACCCGAATTAATATTTTACGTCTTTTTTAACTGGTTGCACGAAAGGTAACAATCTTTTTCGTGGCATCACGATGAATCCGGCCTTCACCCTCCAGGTAGCGTAAGTGAGCGATGGCTTCCCCGGTTGCAAACCATTTCTGGGCGATGGGAAAATCTTCCCAGGTTTCACAGTCAATGTCCCAGGTCATGCGCGCGGCAATTTCATAGGCGTTGAGCGTTTCACTTCCCAGGACTTCCATCACTTCATCGGCGCGTTCGCGGTGATGGATTTTTAATTCATCAATTCTGCTTTTGAGATCCCCCAGGAAATTCCGGTGTCCGGGCAGGACAAGATCCACGGGCAAATTATAAATCTTATCCAGGCTGGCCATATAGTCGGCCAAAGAATTCGTGGTATAGGCCCATGATTCAATATGCGGCGTGATGTCAAAAAGAATATGATCGCCGGAGAAGAGGATTTTTTTGTTTTCTTCGTACAGACAGATATGTCCCTGCGTGTGTCCCGGCGTTGCAATACATTGCATATGGTAGGAACCGCAGTCGATCACATCTCCATCATCAAGGAGGGTAAAAACCGGAATTTTCTCCGGAGAGTATTTCAAACCGGGATGGCTGGCAAGCGCCTTTTGCAGTTCGCCGGCAGGAAAGCCGTTGATTTCGGCAAAGTCGATCAGGGGCTGCCAGCTGACGTCTTTATCGAATACCTTCGCATCAATCCGGCTGAAATATATTTTACTGGTTTCCGACGCCAGCCTCGCCACCAGCCCCGTGTGATCGGCATGCATGTGGGTCAGCATGAAATCGGTCTTGTTCAGATCAAGGTCCAGTTCGGCCAGGCCTTTTTGCATGGCTTCATAGCAGACGCGGCGGTTGAAGCCGGTATCAATAATCAGATTGCGGTCTTCGCCTTTGATGACGTAGGAATTCAGGTCTTTGAGCGGACTGTTCGGTAGAGGCACAACAATCCGATAGAGCCTTTTCATGATTTCATCGGGCATAGACAGGCCTCCTTCAGCGCTTCAATGACAGGATGCCATTTGAATGGATCGTGTTGTGCCGCTATTCATTGATCCCCTTTATCCTCCTCCGGCTCATCCTGGACCGGTTCCGGAGCAAGTGTGTCGTCGCCCAGCTCCACAGGATAAAATTCATCCGGAAGGGCGCTGACAATCTTAAGCGGTTTGGCGGGGAATTGAGGTGTCATCGACCGGGGAACCGGCTGCACGACTGTCGCGGCCTCAGGCTTCGGAACCAACTCGTCCGCCGGTGTATTTTCCGGTGCAGTTTCCGCCAAGGCTTCCGTTGATCTCTTTTTCCTGTGACGAGGACGGCGACGACTTTTCTTTTTGGCAGGCTCTTCAGAGCGGCTGATACCCTCATCAGTCGCTTCTCCCGGTACCGCCTGATCATTGTCCGACTCGGTGCTTTCGGCTACTTGCAGCAGAGGGACATCCTGCATCACACTTGATTCCAGTGTCTGATCTTTAATGGACTGCTCAATTTCGAGTTTGTCCCATGCCATGTCCGATTTTCCTTCAATATGGAGGCACACACCGAAAGTGGTTTCCAGTTTTATCAGCTCACTTCGTTTATTATTCAGAATATACAAGGCAATTTCATGCGGCAGGCTGATTTTCAGCTCCGAGTAAATGCCTTTGACCGCTTCTGATTCTATCTTGCGAAAAGCTCCCAGAGAAGCATATTCCAGGGAAGGCCTGAGTCCGCTGCCCTTGCAATACGGGCAGGTAATATAGCTGATTTCCTGAATCGTAGATTGCTTCTTCTGCCGGGACAGCTCCAGAAGTCCGAACTTTGAAATGCGGGAAAGCTGAATTCTCGCCCGATCCATGCTGAGAGCTTTCTTGAATGCTTTTTCCACTTCCGCGATATGCTTTTTATCAATCATATCGATAAAATCGATCACAATTAAACCGCCGAGGTCGCGCAGGCGCAACTGACGGGCAATCTCTTCGCAAGCATCAACATTGGTTTGGAAAGCGGTTTCTTCGATATTTCTTTTATTGGATCCGCGGCCGGAATTGACATCAATAGTGATCATCGCTTCCGTCGGATTGATAATGATGTAGCCACCGGATTTCAACTCAACGCGCTCCTGATAAATCACGCGGATTTGTTCCTCCAGCTCGTAGCGTTCAAAGATCGGGGTTTTATCCTTATAGATTTTCAAAATGCGCAAATGGCGTGGAGCAACCGCTTTTAAATAAGCACGCATTTTACGGAAGGTCTCAACCTCATCAACGAGGATTTCGTCGATTTCCAGAGTCAGGTAATCACGAAGCGAACGCACGCCGAAATCCGTTTCCTGGTAAAGCAAATAGGGCGCCGGGACGCTCCCCGCTTTCTTGAAGATTTCCTTCCACAGGCGCATCAGAAACTGGTAGTCGCGCTGGATTTCCGGTTTGGTGCGGTTGATGCCGGCCGTTCGGACAATGAAGCCCATGTCTTCCGGAACTTTGATCTGTTCCATCAGCGTTTTGATTTTTTGCCGGTCTTCTTCACTTTCAATTTTACGCGATATGCCGCCGCAGAGTTTGTTCGGCAACAGAACAAGATACCGTCCGGGCAGGGAAATGTAGGATGTAAGCAGAGCACCTTTATTGCCGATGACCTCCCTGACGACCTGAACGATAATTTCCTGTCCAGCCTTAAGAACCGGTCTGCCGCCCGCCTGACCGTTTTCCGGCTCGGTGAGATATTCGGGGCTTACATCCCGAAGAGGCAGGAAACCGTCTTTAACGCCGCCGTAATCGACAAAAGCCGCCTGCAATCCCCGTTCAACCTTCAGCACTTTCCCTTTGTAAATATTTCCGGTGATCGGCTCACGCACAGTCATTTGAATATTGAATTCAATGAGCTTGCCTTTTTCGTCAACCGTCGCCATGCGCATCTGCTCCTTGTGCACGGCATTAACGAGCATAATGTGTTTCATAAGAGTCCTTTTCGGCTGCTTCCTGCGCTACGCGCTCATGACGGGGACCTGATGCCCTGCCGGCACGCAAATTTGAAGGGTGCAACCTTGTATATTTATTGAAAGGCGCTTACGTCGCCTTTGCCAATTCTAAGCAGTTCGATCGTGTCATCCACAAGGCTGATGACACTGGACGGTTCGGGAACAATTGTCCCGCCGTCTATAACTAAATCGACGATCCGTCCGAAATATTCGTCGATGAGCGATGGATTGCCAAGATCTTCTCCGTCCTCCGTCTGCACACTGGTGCTGATAATCGGCTGTCCCAATTCACGGATTAAAGCCAGACAAATCTGATTGTCCGGCACACGGATTCCGGTGGTCGGCCTTTTTGGCAAAATGATTTTCGGAACAAGACGCGACGCCTCAAGAATAAATGTATAAGGTCCCGGTAAAAACCTCTTCATGGTTTTATAGGCGTAATCTGAAACCATGGCATACTGGCTGATGTGTTTAAGGTCGGAACAAACAAAACTGAGCGGACGTTTCTTGTTTCTTCTTTTAATTTCGTAAATTCTTTCTATGCCTCTTTTATTGGACAGACTACAGCCCAATCCGTAAACTGTATCTGTAGGATATATAATCACTCCGCCTTCCCGCAACACTTCCACCACTTTTGAAATCAGGCGCATTTGCGGGTTCTGGCTGTTAATTGATAACACCGCCTGGCCCTCGTTTTTCTATAACCATCTTCATCCGAATTACTATATCAGCAATCATGAGATTAAGCAATGGGCGCAAACGGATTTAAGAAAAGAAGAAATCACCTCTTTTTCTTGTCTTTGCTGAGCTTGTACTCCATACTGTCGATCAGCGCCTGCCAGCTTGCCTCAATAATGTTTTCGGAAACGCCCGTGGTGCTCCATATTTCAGAACCGTCAGTGGAATCCAGTAAAACCCGGACACCCGCCGCCGTACCCTCCGAACCCTCCAGCGTGCGAACTTTAAAATCAACCAGGTGCATTTCCTTGATTTGCGGATAGAATTTCGTCAGCGCCTTGCGCAGGGCATGGTCAAGCGCATTCACCGGGCCGTTGCCTTCGGCGGCCGTCAACTCCTCCTCACCTTCCACGGATATTTTAATAGTGGCCTGAGAAAGGCAGGGGTTCTCAAGCGTGCGCGAGGTGACCACGCTGAAACATTCCAGATTAAACGGCTCTACAAACTCACCGATGGCTTTTTTCATCAGAATGGACAGGGATCCGTCAGCCGCATCAAATTGATAACCTTTATCTTCCATCAGTTTTACCTGGTGAACAACTTTGTCCAGGGCATTTTTCTTGTCCAGGTCAATTCCCAATACCTTGGCCTTATAGGAAATATTGCTTTTACCCGCCATGTCGGAAACCAGTACGCGCCGGCTGTTGCCGACAAGTTCGGGCTGCATGTGTTCGTATGCCAGTGAATTTTTAGCCACGGCGCTTACATGCACACCCCCTTTGTGAGCAAACGCACTGCGTCCGACAAACGGACGCGACATCAGGGGTGGAATATTGGCCACATCGCTGATAAAAAGAGAAAGATTGGTGAGCTGCTGAATGGACTGGGCCGGCAGACAATTCATTTTCATCTTGATCTGCAGATTACCGATCAATGGTATCAGATCCGCGTTTCCGCACCGCTCGCCATAGCCGTTGACCGTTCCCTGGACCATCCTGACCCCTTCACGGACAGCGGCAATGGAATTGGCAACAGCAAGACCGCAGTCATTATGAACATGAATAGCCGCCTGTTCAACAGGAATGAAAGTGGAAATTTTTTTGACGATTTCAGCGATTTCATACGGCATGGTACCGCCATTCGTATCGCAGTATACAATCCTGTCCGCGCCCGCCTTTAAAGCGGTTTTTACAACCCGCACCGCGTAGCGGGGATTATGCCTGTAGCCGTCAAAAAAATGCTCCGCGTCAAACAGCACTTCCTTGCCTGTGGCTTTTAAATAGGCAATCGAGTCGCTGATCATGGACAAATTTTCTTCCAGGCTGATTTTTAAAATGTCCGTGACATGCAGGTCCCAGGTTTTTCCGAAGATTGCCACGGCGGGCGTTTCCGCTTTAATCAACGCCTTGAGACTCGGGCAGGTTTCCGGACGGACATGCGGCTTGCGCGTGGAGCTGAAGGCGGTCAA
>JBDKUG010000332.1:0-2791 GCA_039679815.1 Smithella sp. | reverse complement strand
CTGGTGGCGGCCAGACTCCGGCATGTTTCCGGCACAAAATGGGGTACACGGCAATATTTGAATATGGGCAGATTGACAGAAAACGCGGTGGAGATGGCATTGGTTGTGCTAATCGAAAATTGATCATTCAAAGGGGGTCGTGCTAACCGAAAATTGACCACCCGGAGCCAACATTTCTCTGCTAAAGAAGATTGGGGTAAGCCCAAGAATTTTTAGAGGGGAGGAGAAGGAGTGCTCAAGATGGATCAATATGAGATGATCAGAACAGGGTATCGGGTATATGGGAAGAGCATCAGCGAGATGTCCAGGATAACCGGCCATTCGCGCAACACGATCAGGAAAGCGATACGGGGAGAGCCGTGGAGTTATAAAACGAGGGAACATCAGCCGTTTCCCGTTTTGGATAAATACCTGCCAGTCATCACCAAGTGGCTTAGTTCAGACAGAGACAAGCCGAAGAACCAGCGTCATACCGCGCGGCGTATATACAATCGTTTAGTGGAAGAACAGGGTTATTCGGGGTGTGAGTCCACCGTTCGCCGCTATGTGCGTTTTGCCAGGCTGGATTTGGGGATGGATGCCTCCGGTGCATTTATTCCCTGCGATCCGGAAGCGGGTTATGAAGCGGAAGTGGATTGGGGCACGGCGACGGCCATTTTGGCCGGTGAAGACATCCGGCTGAAGTTTTTCTGCATGCGCAGCAAATATTCCGGGAAACACTTTGTCCGGTGTTATCCTTGTGAACGCCAGCAGGTATTTTTCGATGCGCACCTTCATGCGTTCTCCTTTTTTGGCGGCATCTTTCCCGTTTTGATCTACGATAATCTGACGACGGCGGTCCATAAGGTACTATGCGGGCGCAACCGGATAGAGCAGGAGGAGTTTGGCAAGTTTCGATCATACCATAATTTTGAGACCCGTTTCTGCAATCCCGCAAGCGGAAACGAAAAAGGCGGCGTGGAGGGATTGGTCGGCTTTGCGCGCCGCAATTACATGGTGCCCGTTCCCGAGGCCGCCAGCCTTGAGGAGCTCAATGAAAAGATTTTGGCTCGATGCGTTTCATACGGGAGCCACAAGATTGATGGCCGGGACCGGACGGTTCATGAACTCTACGAGGAGGAAAAAAGCCGGCTTCTTTCTCTTCCCGAAAGCGTTTTCAGCAATATACGGACATCCGGCGGCCGGATCGACAAGTACGCCACGGTTCGGGTGGATAAAAACCGCTACTCTGTTCCCAGCCGTTACGTGGGGTTTTCCGTGAAGGTTTTATGGCATGCGGATCGGGTGGAGATCTTTGCGGGTGCGAAGCGGATTGCCGCCCATGAGCGATCCTACGGCAACAATAAATGGATACTTAATCCTGATCATTACCTTGAACTGATCATGCAGCGGCCCATGGCTTTCAACAGTGCAAGACCGATTCGGCAATGGCGCCAAAGCTGGCCGGATTCCTTAAACACGCTTCTTTCAAGATTTTGCCGGGCCCAGGGGGAAACGAAGGGCATCAAGGATTTTATTAACGTTTTGATGTTCTACCGGGATTATTCCGCCGAGGCGATTGAAAGAGCTGTTTTGCAGGCCGTAGAGAAAAACCTCAGCGCCAGTGACGGGGTGCGCCACCTTCTGGTTTATGCCGCAAACGTCCATCCCGCCATCGCGCCTTTGGATACGTGGCCGACTCTGCCGCCTCCCGATATAACGATTTACGGTCAACTGGGAGGTGTGCGATGAAAACAGCAACACTCATCGAGTTACAGGCCCATCTCAAATCGCTGAATCTCTCCCACATGGTCCGCCATCTGGAAGTCTCCTTGAGGCAGGCAAAAGAAAACGGCATCGGGTATGACGAGTTTCTTCTGGGCCTGACCGGCGCCGAACTGCAAACGCGTGCGGAAAACAGTCTTGCCCGCCGGATTCGAGAAGCGAAGTTTCCTTTGGTCAAGACGCTGGAAACCTTTGATCTGTCAGCCGTGCCGGATTTGGACATTCGGCTGATTCGGGAGCTTGCGGGCGGTGATTACATCCGGGAACGCCGCAATGTTATTTTTTCGGGGAATAGCGGCTCGGGGAAGACTCATCTGGCCACCGCCCTGGGCATCGAAGCCTGCAAAAACCACTTCCGCACCCGTTTTGTCACCTGCTACGGCCTGGTCAATGAGTTGATCGAAGCCAGGCAGGAGAAGGCGCTGCAGCGCATCGTCCAAAAGTACGCCCGTTACGACCTGCTGATTCTGGACGAGCTGGGCTATATCCCGTTTTCCAAAGAAGGATCGGAACTGCTTTTTCAGGTGCTGGCCGAACGCCACGAAAGGGGTTCCGTATTCATCACCACCAACCTGGGATTTGCGGACTGGACGCAGGTATTTGGCGATCCTGTCCTGACGGCCGCTCTTTTGGATCGTCTGACTCACAAAGCCCATATCGTTCACTGTAACTGGGACAGCTTCCGCCTCAAACAAAGTCTGAAGGAAAAAGCAAAGCCAGAAAGGACTGCCATATGCAAATAACGGTTTATAATCCACAAAAAAGCCGGTTGGAAACCATCGACGTCGAATATAGCAAAAACAACACCACCTGGTTTGTTCGTTCCAGGCAAAACGATGACATCTATAGCATTACAGATTACCAGGGGGGAATCCTGATTAAGGACTTCGGTTATACAAGTCCGTTTTGGATATATGACCTATCGAGAGCGGACATCGTCTACAGTCAGAAAAAGGCCAAACGACTGATGCGCGAATACCAATAAGAACGTTCGAGCGATAAAACCGTCGGTGTGCGTAACTCCGGT
>JBDKUG010000349.1:0-2084 GCA_039679815.1 Smithella sp. | reverse complement strand
AGGCAATGCTTGGTTCATTTTTTATAATGTTCCTTTCTACTGCATTGGCAAGGTGCCTGAAAAAGCGATTTATGGCTTGGTTTTTTCAAAAATATCCAGATAAATCAGACCAGCGATTGCCCATCTTTAGGAGATTGGGAAGAATTTTGTTCTTAGCTAAGATCGTTACCCCATTGTGCATGTCAGTTGGTTATGCAATTTTTGCATTATCCGCTAGTCGATAGCTTTGCACTTAGTAGCGTGTAAAGGACGCTTAACAAAGCCATACACAAGAATGTCAAACTCTTCGATTTGAGTTTGCCACCTGTGATGGCTGGCGTTATTCTCTTTCAATCAGTAATTATAAACTCCCGATCCCGGATGGCCACTTGAAAATCCCCCACCCGTGGCCGGGTCAAAATCACCCACCCCGGGGTCGGCAGAACGGAGTTTTATTTAGTTGGGTCACAAATGGGGTCAAATCTTTATTCTTGACATTTCACCAGAGCACTCTGAATCATTTTTTTTCGCCATGAAGGAGTATGGACGCTCTTAAAAATATCAATCGGCTGAAATTCTCACCCCGGCTTTTGCCGGGGTAGGCTGTGCCTGACTTATGGCTCCTGAGAAGTAACTCTTTGCTTTCTATCAAGCATCAAGAAAAATATCACCGGGGCACATCAAGGCGCTGGAAGAATCCGGAACAGGCCGGTGCGCCCAATGATTCCACATATTTTTAACATATTCGAAAAAATCGTCATTTCTAGCTTCCACGGGTCTATAAGTAGCATCAAATGCCAAAACAAAAAAAGGATGCTCAGCCAGCTTGATAGAAAATAAGGGGGACATCAGTTCATCCCCAAACTGCGCACAGGTGAATGGGGCGGCACCATGGGGCTTACCGAAGCGGGTGCCGGCTCCGACGCGGCGATCGAGTATATGCAGATTTCCGGTGGCATGAAGCATTCAAAACCGCTGAACTCTGACGCGACCTGTGGTATAAGGCTAAACGGCAGGTCAAATAGTGAAAGGAAGTCGCTGTTCATGCCTGATATACCGGATTTGATTGTGCGCAATATGACGCGTGAAGAGTGCGGCATGGCCGTTGAATGGGCCGCCGAGGAAGGTTGGAATCCGGGTCTTCATGACGCCGAATGTTTTTTTGCGGCGGATCCCAACGGATTCTTTCTTGCCGAGCGGGAAGGCCGGCCGGTGGGATGCCTGTCGGCGGTCGCCTATGATGACGGTTTTGGTTTTGCCGGGTTTTATATTGTGAAGCCGGAAGCGCGGGGGCGGGGAGTCGGCCGTCAGTTGGTCCGGAAGGCTACCGCTTACATGGGGCGCCGCGTCATCGGCAATGATGCGGTCGTGGCGCAGCAAGAGGCCTACAAAAAATATGGCTTTCAAATGGCGTATCGCAATATTCGTTACACAGGAACCGCGTCTTCTCCTAAGGCAATATTCCCGGAAATTGTCGATCTGCGAACTCTCTCTTTCGATCAGGTGGCTGTTTACGACCGGGGGATGTTTCCGTCCAATCGTCTTGCTTTTCTGAAATGCTGGATTCATCAGCCGGATGGAGCGGCGTCAGGTTATGTCGAAAAAGGCCGGCTTTCGGGATATGGTGTGATCAGAAAGTGCCGGCAGGGCTATAAAATCGGTCCGTTGTTTGCCGATGATGAAGAAAAGGCTGAAAAATTATTTCTGGCTCTGATTGGCTTTGCCGCCGGCGAACCGTTTTTCCTGGATATTCCCGAGCCGAATATAGCCGCAGGCGAGCTGGTTTGCCGCCATCGTATGCAAAAAGTTTTCGAAACAGCCCGCATGTATTCGGGCGAAGCGCCTGCGCTGCCGCTGGAAAAAATATTTGGAGTGACCAGTTTCGAGTTGGGGTAGTGTCGGGATGCACAGGCAAGGGATCGTGGGAAGAACCTACGATGTTATGAGCCGTAGGATGCATTTCATTTTTGTAAACAAGGAGGTATGCCGTGAACATCAATGAAATCAAGGAGTTTCTGCTGCTTTGTGTTATCCTCAACTATGTGCTGCTTCTGATTTGGGCGGGCGTATTTATCTTTGCCCATGACTGGATGTACAAAATGCAT
>JBDKUG010000266.1:0-2010 GCA_039679815.1 Smithella sp. | reverse complement strand
ACGGTCTCGTTTTCAACCAGGGTTGCATGGCCTCCGAGTTGCGAGACTCGGATCGCAGCCGCATACCCGGCAGGGCCGCCGCCAATTATTATTACATTCCTTTGTTCCATAGTCGGTCCCTCCCTGTCAGGGTTATTACGATGCAGAAGGTATATAAAACCCGAAAATAATCTCCATCTGCTTGTTCACGGTCATCTATCAACAAGAAAACTTTGCGTCCAGACAAGATGGCGGTCAAACTTACAATTGAGGTAAACGCGATGCGAACGATCTTTTCAGGCCCCCGTTTTTGGTCTGCGAGACGGTAGGCGAACTTATCTCAGAGTGTTACATTCCATTATTTTATGCGCTAAACTGGTGCGGTTCTTTACATCCAGCTTTTCATAGATAGATTTGAGATGATTTTGGACCGTGTATTCGCTTATAAAAAGCTTTTCACCTATCTGTTTGTTCTCCAGTCCTTCACATACAAGGCCGGCGACCTCCAGCTCCCTGCGGCTAAGCCCAAGTTTTTTCAATTGTTGATGCAAAAGTGCTGTTGATTCGTTCTGTCCGAAATAAACCAGGCACAGATGTGTATTTTGCGAACAATTTATGACGCGGAAACTTGATGAAACAGACTCCCCGGTGCCTTTACTTCTCAGATCAACCTTGACAACAGGTGCCGTACCCGATTTCGCGGCGGCACTCTCCAGAAGATTCTGGCTCATGGCATAGACCTCTTTTGGCAGGGGCGGCGCCACATCGTCCGAGACATGCTCGTCTCCGCCTAAACAAGAGATCGCTTTCAATGCTTCCTCATTCATATATACAGGCTCGAGCGACTCATCCAGGACCATTACTCCTTTATAGGGAAGATCCGTACACATAGAATTTATGATCTCGCTTGATTTGGAAACTTTACTTATGAAAATTGCTTTTTCGAGGGCTCCCCCCAGCTGTGATCCCAACAGTTCGGCTTTTGCGAAATCCCTGGCAGAAAAATCTTTCTCGCCCAAGGCTCGGCAGAGGCCCATTGTGCCGAGCAATTGACCGCTTGAACGCAGGTATATAATCAGCTGGTAACGAATAGACTGGGGTCTGAGAAAATCGTTGTAGTATTCACTCCTGTCCAATTCGCGGGCAGACATGACATGGCCCGTAGTAAACACCTGCTCGGAAGCGGTCAGGCACTTAAGAAAGGGATCCATTCGACAGTACCGTTGCCGGTACAGATCCACATATTCCTGGTCTATTCCCTCGACAATAATGTGGTCAAGGTCGAGCCTTGGAGATGGGTAAGAACGAATCGGGAAAAAGTTGGCGCGCTCGACGTCAAATGCGCGGGCCGCACCTCTGACCACTGCCTTGCCAAATGTGTCTACTTCATCGCATCCCATGGCAGTTCGGCCAATCTCGATAATATCCAGCAGATCTTTAGCTTTTAGCATTCTTTTGTATAAATTGTAAATTGCAGGTAGTGAAAAGTCAACAACAACTCAAGAGTCGGAATCGGTTACCGGGGAATAGTTTTTAGCGTACTTCCGCCCGGACTTAACAGTCTACGGACCCTCAATATTCAGCATCTACATTCAACCCAAGAATGCTCCGCGCCTCCATCGGACTCGCCACTTCCCTACCAAGTTCTCCGGCCAACCTCGCTGTTTTCTCCACCAGTTCTGCATTCGATCTTGCCGGAACTCCCGTGTAGAGATAAATGTTGTCCTCGAACCCCACCCTGACGTGGCCGCCCATGAGCAGGCCCATAGTCACCATGGGAAACTCGGATAACCCAACACCGCATACGGACCACGGGTATTCCTTCGGGATTTGACGGACCATGTGGAGCATATTATCGGGAGTTGCGGGAATGCATCCCATAACACCCATGACGCACTGGAAATAGAGCGGTCCTTCAATATAGCCGAGGTTCTTAAGTGTAACAGCGTTGCTGATCATTCCCACATCGTAGCACTCAAATTCCGGCTTTACGCCGCATTCCCGCATAACCCCCGCGATGTAGGCCATATC
>JBDKUG010000139.1:0-5024 GCA_039679815.1 Smithella sp. | reverse complement strand
CGTCAAAAAAACTACTGCTGCCGCCGCTGCGATGGTTCCTAATGTCTTTTTCATGATCTGTTACCTCCTTGAGGGTAGTGTTTGTTTCTTTTGCCTTTATACTAATGAAATTTGCGTGCCAGAATTACACGGCTGGTGAAGAAATTTTGCAACATAACGAATTATAACGTTATTTAACAACTATTTCTTGCAGACGAAGTCATGACCAAAGCCCGGTTGTTCCCTTACTTTCTATGGAACGTTTATCAAGATTGAACAAAACGTAGAAGAGGAGATGCAAATGAATGTCCCTCAATTTATATTGACAAGATCAGCTGACGGGCTTAAATACTTTCCAGAATTATTATTTCTTTAATATGCCTCATTAACACTAAAAAAAGAACTTGTAATGGCAGAACCCTTAAAAAGAGAGTGTCAGGCAGATTATCAGATTTCTTTTCAATGGAAAGATTTAAATCTTTTCATTTATCTGGCTGGTGAATTCGGTCTGAAAAATCTGAATGCATTCACTGACGATATCAAGCGTGAGATTTCACGGCAGGAAACACAATCCGTAACCATTGATCTTTCAGAAATCTGTTATCTGGACAGCGCGGCAGCCCTGGCACTGGTTCAAATTGAAAAGGACTCTGCCTTACAAAATGTCCCCTGCCGGTTGATCAATTTAAATGACGAGGCCAAAGGAATCTTCAGCGTTATTCATGAAGATGCGCTGACCCAAACACCCCTGCATCCGGAAAAGTCCGGCGAAGGCGTGATCAGTCAGATGGGGCAGACATCGATTTATCTGGCCCGCGATTTTGTGAATTTTGTGACGTTTATCGGTGAACTGCTGGTGGCTTTGGCCTATACCCTGAGACATCCGCGGACTCTCCGCGGAAAGGATGTTCTTTTTTACGTTCGCCGGGCGGGCGTAGACGGCCTGCCGATTGTCGCCCTGATCGGCCTTTTGATGGGCTTGATCATGGCTTTCATGTCTTATCTGCAGTTCAGGCAGTTCGGTGCGAACATCTACGTCCCTGCGCTGGTCAGTTTTGCCATGGTCAAGGAGTTGGGACCTATCATGACGGCCATTTTAGTCGCGGGACGCTCCGGCTCCGCCTTTGCCGCGGAAATCGGCACCATGGTGGTTAACGAGGAGGTGGACGCGCTGCAGACCATGAGTTTTGATCCGGTCCGTTTCCTGGCAATCCCCAAGGTTTTGGCAACGGTGATCGTCGTGCCAATCCTGACCATTTATGCTGATCTTGCCGGCATTCTCGGCGGAATGATCATCGGCATCACCAGCCTGGATCTGACGGTAAAAACCTACATTACTCAATCGATGAAAACGATCCAGGTGTTTGATGTCGTCACCAGCCTGATCAAGGCTTCTGTGTTTGCCGGGCTTATTTCCGCTATCGGGTGCCAGAGGGGGTTTCAGGTACGCTCGGGCGCTCAGGATGTCGGCAAATATACAACCTCCGCCGTTGTTGCGGCAATCTTTTTGATCGTGCTGACCGATTCTATTTTTGCCGTTATGCTTTATTACGTTAAACGATATAGTATTCTCTAGTGAAATTAGCCGAAGGAGTTTTGGTTTTGGACGCATCGCAGAAGAACCCCATCATCACAGTGAAAAACCTGAGCGCCCGCTTCGGAAATAATATTGTTTTTGAAGATGTGAACTTCGAGGTCTGTAAAGGGGAAGTCCTGGTGATTGTCGGTGAATCGGGATGCGGCAAATCAACCCTGTTGAGGATCATGATCGGTCTGCAAAAACCCGCCGCCGGTCAGGTTTTGTTTCAGGGAAAGGATATCACGCATGCCAGACAAAAAGACCTGACGGATTACCGGCGGAATATCGGCGTCCTTTTTCAGTCCGGCGCCCTGTTCAGCTCGATGACGATCAAGGAAAATATCGCGCTTCCGCTTACGGAGTACACGGATCTCAGTTCCGGCACCATTGACCAGATTATCAAAATGAAATTGGGCATGGTCAATCTGGCCGGTTATGAAAATCATCGTCCGTCGGAACTTTCAGGCGGCATGAGAAAAAGGGCCGGCATTGCGCGGGCTATGGCGCTCGATCCCCGCGTGCTTTTCTTTGACGAATTATCCGCCGGCCTCGATCCGGTAACGGCGGTGGAACTGGATGATCTGATCATCAAGACCAATGAAGCTCTGGGAACAACCATGGTGATTGTGACCCACGAGCTGGAATCTATTTACAAAATAGCCCATAGAGTGTTAATGTTGGATAAAGAGGCCAAAGGAATGATTGCCGAAGGAACGCCCCTGGGATTGAAAGAACATGCTACAGATCCGCGGGTGAAAAGTTTCTTTTTACGCCAACTGCCCTCCGCACCCGCAAAACAGAGGTTTTATGTCAACTAACAGCTCGAAATTTTTAATCGGTCTTTTTGTCATCATCGGTCTGCTGCTTCTGTCCACCGTCATTATCTGGGTCGGAGCATCCCGAGTCCTGATGAAAGGGTCTCTCTACGCGGTTTATTTTGATGAATCCGTCCAGGGGCTGCAGGTGGATTCCGCCATCAAATACCGCGGGGTGGAAATCGGAACGGTTCAGAGCATCGGCGTCGCGCCGGATAACCGCCTGATTGAAGTGATCATGAAGATTGATCTGGAGAGCAATATGCAACGCCAGACCATCGCCTCGCTGAAAACTGCCGGCATCACCGGCATTGTCTTTATCGAACTCGACCGTATCGCTGAAGGCGAATTATCCAATTCACCCAAACTTCATTTCAAACCGGATTATCCGGTCATTCCATCACGCAAATCGGAAATCAGCCGTTTTCTGTCTGACACCAGCGCCATTATGCAAAACATCAAGGACATTGACTTCAAGGGTATTTCCGGCAGCCTGAAAAATACCGCTTTGGCCATTGAAAATTTCGTGTCGGACAAACGGATCAACAATATCATGGCCCATCTGGAATCCACCTCCGCCAATCTGGATAAGATAATTGCCAGCATCAACAAAACGGTTGGCCAGGGCAAGGTGGATAAGGCCGTCACGGAAACCCTGGGTGTTTTATCGGATGCCCGCAGGCTGATCGGACAAACTAAAAAAGAAATCGAGGCGTTGAATCTACGCGAAAAATCAGACCGAACGGATGTCATTCTTACGGATATCGTAAAAAAATCAACGACCATCACAAACAACCTGCAAGACACGTCGGAGAATTTGCGGATAGCCTCGGAAAACATGCAAAGGCTTTCCGACAGTTTAAACAGAGATCCTTCGCAGCTGATATTCTCAAAACCGGCGCCGCCGCGAAAACCCATGGAGTAATGAAAGGAACTACCTCATGCGATCTTTTTTATGTAAGCGGAAAGGTTTTATGAAAAAATCAAAAGGCGCATTCTTCATGATGGTGATTTCTTCTTTGCTTCTCACCGGATGTTTCACGGGTGGAAAACCGCAGTACAATGTAGAAAGATACATCTTAAATTACCCGGCACCCTCCTGGAGTCAACCCGGCAAACTTAAAGCGTCGATCAAGTTCAACCGTTTTTCCATTGCCGCCGCCTACAATTCCCCAAGAATGATATTTCGCGACGACGATTACAGAATAGACTCCTTTAATTATTCCCGCTGGGCCGTCAATCCCGCGGACATGATAGCCGACCGGATTCTCGACGACATGACGGGAAGCGGTCTTTTCCAGACAGTTTTTTCCTATCAGGAAGCCCAGGAGGGACGCTTTATCGTTTCAGGCGGCATCGAAGAATTTCTGCTCAACATCAATAAAAGCGATAAGACCGCCATTATCAGCATGACCATCGCCCTGCAGGACTCCCGGGTGAAACAGGCAGGCAAGAGAACACTCTTTCAGAAAAAATATATTCGGACGGAACCCCTCCAGGAATCGTCGCCACAAGGATATTGCGAGGCTGCAAGTCGGGCCATGCAGCATCTCTCCCGGGAGATTATCGGCGATATTTACGCAGCAATCAAAAATACTTCTCCATCAGCAGCGGATTCCCCATGAAAGAGATTTCTCTTCAGACCCGCGCACGCTTTGAGATGATCGACATCACCACGGCTGTGCAGAAAGCGGCGCACGAGGCAAAAATAGATTCAGGCATCGGGCTGGTTTACACGCCCCACACCACCGCTGCGATAACGATCAATGAGAATGCCGACCCGGACGTGCCCCGTGACATTTTGGCGGCCCTTGACCGCGCTGTTCCATTGTCTTCCAATTACCGGCACGCGGAAGGCAATTCCGCCGCCCATGTCAAATCCTCGCTGGTCGGCGCGTCGGAAATGGTCATTATTGAAAATGGAAATGTGGTTTTAGGAACCTGGCAGTCGATATTCTTTTGTGAATTCGACGGACCGAGGACAAGAAAAGTATATATTCGTTTTCAGTGTTAAGTCTTGACAGCTTATTGCCCAAATACCATTGACAAATATAAAGGTGAATTCCAGTTCAAAGTACACCACCTTAAAGAGACCCGGAAGGAGAGTTCCCTCCGGATCTTTTTGTAAATAATGCATGTAAGTAATGTTCAAGCGGCCAGCTAAATAATTACACTGGCAAAGACGTTTGTGGAAACCCTAACGATAGTTACATCTGTCAATACAACGGCGTTCTCGTTCCTTGGCTTGTCTCTCACAGCGGCGCTGGTATCCGGGTCTTGAGTGTTGCCTGCATCCGGCCACAGTGGCCTGGAAATCGTCACGACAACGATCGACACATTGGCCAGGATGACCGGGAGGGCCGGGTTCGCGATAACCGGGATCAGGGAGTGGATGGTGACGGGGATATTCTACTTTGAAACGACAACGGGCTGACACCAAGTATCCGCCGGTTCTGTAATTATAATAGGCCCGTGCCTCATATCTTCCCGGTCGTGGAGATCTGAAATTCAGCACGCCCTGCCGTACCCCCCCGGGCATATATTGGTAGTCCCCGGCTTCAGTATCCGGTGCGCCTTCCGGTACGATACATATCCAATCACTTGCATAGCCAGGAGCATTGTAAAAACGCACTATGATATCTTCGCCCTGA
>JBDKUG010000234.1:0-2603 GCA_039679815.1 Smithella sp. | reverse complement strand
GCCGAATAAAATCAAACTGAAGATAATGACCAGCAAGCTTATCCAGAAAGGCATAAATCCGGCCCGGGGACTGGTCAGGTGGCCAATCCCCAGACCGATGGAGGAGACTGCGACAAAAGCCGAAAGCCCAATGAAAACAATACAGCTGATCAGATTGCGATTGTCCATCTTGCCTGTTCCCGGCCTTCAGGCCCCGCAGATTTATTCCGGTTTGGTCGCCGCTTCCTTGATGGCCCCGCTGGCAATCAGGTTTTTGTTGATGATTTTCCAGTGCTTTCTTAAAAAACTGTCAAACGCTTTACCATCGTAGTAAACGGGAATCATGTTGATCCTGTCGAGCGTCTCCAGATATTCACTGCTCTTTGCGGCGGCTGCAAAAGCGCCTTCAAGTTTTTTCATCACGGCAGGATCAATATCCGAGGGAGCGACTATTGCAAAAACGGCGTCATTGGCAAAGTCGTAGCCCAGTTCTTTCATCGTGGGAACATCGGGATATTTCACAGAGCGCTTTTCGCTGATTACGGCAAGGAGACCGGCCTGACCGGATTTAACGGCCGGCACCAGTTCCGAGGTCAGAGATGCAAATTCAACATGGCCGCCCAGAAGCGCGGTGAGCGCTTCCATGCTGCCTTTGTAGGGCACGTGGATCAACTGCAGTTTGTCTTTTGAGGCAATCTCCTCCACGGCGGCGTGCGTGGTGCTGCCCACACCGGTCGTGGCGTACTTCACCTTTCCGGGATTCTTTGCCGCATAACGGGTCAGGTCCTTGAGGGTCTTCCATGGCGCGTCGTTTTTGACCACAAGGCCCAGTTGCGGTTCGGTAAAACCGATAACGGGTTTGAAACTCGTAAACGGTTTGAACGGAACCTTTTGCTGCTGGCTCACACGGATAAGGACCGAACTTGGTGTGGCGCAAAGGGTATAACCGTCGGGCTTTTGAGACAGGAGAGCGGCCAGCGCAACGGTTCCTGTTCCACCCGGCTTATTTTCAATAATGACAGGCTGCCCCAGAATCTTTTCTGCGGATTTAGCCAGCGCCCGTGCGCTCAAATCCATGCTGCCGCCGGGGACAAAACCGACCAGCACCGTGACGCTGCGATCGGGATATTCGGCCCTTACTGAACCCGGACAGATCAGGGAAACAACGATCAGCATGATCACGATGGTTGCCGTGGAAAACCAGTGATTATTCTTCATAAACCTGTCTCCTTCTTTGAAGAATTTTAAACGCGCGGCAGAGTATAGAAAGCATCCCAATGGTTGTCAATGGTTTTATCTATTGTTTTTACTCATTTTATGGGCACCGAAAATATTTTCTTGACAGCGGCTTTCAACCGCACTATAACATTAAAGCTCAACTTTAATGTTTGAGGGAAATGAATGAAACTGAAAATTGGTGAAATCGCAAAAAGAAGCCGTGTTCCGGCCTCGACCATCCGCTACTATGTATCCGAGGGGCTTTTGCCCAGGCCCGAGAAAGTTAATGAAAAAATGGCCTACTACGACGAGGCCTGCATTGACCGGCTGCGCGCCATCCAGGAACTAAAGGGAAAGCGCTACTTTCCGCTTTACCTGATTAAGAATATTTTACGCCGCATGGATGAAGGGCTCAGCCTCCTGGAAGCGGAAACCGTTGAAAATGCCGTGTTCAATTTAGATGATCCTACCGGACATGGACTGCTTGACCGGCAGGCTTTTCTGGAAGCGACCGGACTGACGGAAACCCAGTTGCGAAAAGCGGAAAAGCTGGGCGTCCTGATTCCCTTCACAACCGGTACTGACAAACCGCTTTATAATGAAGAAGATGTGCGGATTGGACGGGAGGGGATCCGGCCGCTTATCGAATTGGGAAGGGATCAGGCCGAACTGTCCTTCTGGGTGGAACTGGGCAAAAAAATCGTGGAAAAGGAAATGGCCCTGCGCAGAAAAATTGTTGCCGGTAAATCAACGAGAGAGAACATCCTGATTACGACGGAATTGACCCGGATCGGTGAATTCTACAGAGGTTATATATTAAAGCGTCTTTTCCAGAAACAGGTGCAGCTCAATATTCAAAAAAGTTTGAAAAAAAGGATAAAAGCGAAAGCAGGAATTCAACGCTAAAATATGAAGGAGGATTTTATGTTCAAAACAGCCATAACGGAAATGTTCGGTGTGAAGTACCCGATTATCTGCGGAGCGATGATGTGGCTTTGCAAACCGAAAATGTGCGCTGCAGTATCCAACGCAGGCGGCATCGGCAATCTCACAGCCGGTAATTATGAAACAGCCGACGATTTTCGCGCGGCCATCCGGGAAACACGCAAGCTGACCGACAAGCCATTTTTTATTGCCATTACCCTTCTGCCTTCGGTGCGGATCACACCGGAACATCACAAGATGTATGTCAAAGTCTGCGTGGAGGAAAAAGTTGACGGCATTGAATTTTCCGGAACACCACTGGACAAGGTGGCGGGTATGGAAGCGGTCGAGCTTCTCAAAAAAGCCGGCGTGAAAATGTTCCATAAAGTCGGCGCCGTCCGTCATGCGCTGCACGCACAAAAGATCGGTTTCGACGGCGTGTACGCCGCAGGAATCGAAGAGGGCGGCCACCCGTTAAATGA
>JBDKUG010000218.1:0-6596 GCA_039679815.1 Smithella sp. | reverse complement strand
CACGGTGAGATCGAGCACGCCAAGTACTTTCCCATGTTCGAAAGCCTGCAGGATATGCGTCTTGCCGACAATGACAGGCTTTGCTGCTTTCGTATGCGAATGGCCGCCGACGATGACATCGATGCCTTCAACTTTTTTTGCAAGATCCATATCCGCGCTGAATCCGATATGGGAAAGAACAACGATAATGTCGTTTTTCGCTCTTAACTCCCGAACGTATTTTTCAACGGTATCAACAGGAGAAGAAAATTGTAAACCCGAGACATTTTTGGGGTGAGTAGTCGTGGGTGTATCACCGGTCACAATTCCTATGACGGCAATGGAAAGCCCGTCAAGGTTTTTAATGATATAGGGTTTCAACTGGCTAAGCCCCGTGACGTTTGCTCCCAGAAAAGGGAAGTTCGCTTCTTCAATCTTTTCTTTGAGGATGGCCTGTCCGAAATCGAACTCGTGATTCCCTGCCACCACTGCGTCAAACTTCATGACATTCATGGCTTCGATGGAGGACTTTCCCTGAAAAAGGTTTGCCCAGTTATTGCCCTGGATCATGTCCCCTGCAGCAACAAGCAGTGTTGGTTTCTCAGCCCGAAGCTCTTCAACCCGTGCCGCAAGATATGCCAGCCCTCCCTGTTCCTCTTCAGATCCGTAAGGCTTATACGCGGCAGCAAATCCATGAAAATCATTGACATGCAGAATCCTGATCTCATGTTGCGTTGCGCATGACATGAGGACTGCCGCCGTCGCCAGAAGGAAAAGAACTTTAAGAAACGGTCTCATTCTCGATTCCTGATAAAAAATATTTATTTACACACAAATATTGTAGAAAATTCAACGGTTCATGTCAATCAAAGATTGTCTCATCAAAGATTGTCTCAATGAGAAATTCATCAAAAAAGGCAAATCAATGTCACACTTTTGGGAAAAAATTGTATAAGATGTGTAAGAGATGAAAATAAATTGGGCGATGTAACGGGTATGCACAATCCATTTCAGGAAAAGATTGACGAACATGAAGACGATGTTGATTATATTCAACGCGCATTGACAGGTAATGCTGCCGCACTCGAGGCGCTCATCTTGCGTCACCAGTCATGGATTTTCAATATCGCCCTGAATATGACGGGGGATATCCATCGGGCCGAAGACATAACCCGGGAGATTCTGATCATCATCATCTCCAAGCTTGCCACGTATGATCAGAACAAAGCGTCGTTTCGAACCTGGTTATACCGGATTGTTGCCAATCATGTCATCAACATGAAGCAGAGTAAGAAGGAGCAATTTTATGCAGCTCACGCGGAAACCTTTGATTTCAACGCCTCCATGCCTAATTTGCCTGACAGCAAATGTATCTCCCCAATGCGTGATAAAGAATTTATCGATGAAACCAGGAACTACTGTACCCTGTGCATCCTGCTGTGCCTGAACAGAATGGAGAGAATCGTGCTGATTCTGGGAGCAATCTTTGAAGTGACTGATCGAATGAGGCGGCGATATGTGACATTTCGCAGGCGAACTTTCGGGAAATTCTATCACGGTCACGTAAAAAAGTTTCCGAATATTTTCAAAGAAATTGCAGCCTTTTTGAAGAAGATAATCCCTGCAAGTGCAGTGAGCAGGTGAGTCACCTGATCAATTCAGGCTTGATTAAGCTGATATGAACATCAAGCGTAACTCCCTGGGGGCAATCCGCACTTTTGTGGGAAAGACCATCACTGATATAGAAGATTCATATTCCAAATTTCTGACACTTTATCAGGATCAACCATTTTTCAAGGGTCCGGATAAGATTAATTGCCGGGGTTGTCGTTCTGATTCGGTTTACCGGTATTGCGCCGTTTGCGCCATTAAAAGCTGCACAATAAAAAAAGGCTATGTCGGCTGCCATCAATGCGCTGATTTCCCTTGTGATGAAATTGATTATTTCCCGGTGCCGGAGGGCAAGAAAAATATTCTGCGTGCCATCCCGAGTTGGAAAGAACTGGGCACGGAAGCGTTTATCGAAGCCGAAGAAAAACTTTTTTCCTGCGCTCATTGCGGTAACCAACTTTTCCGCGGGGCAAGAAAATGCCGACAGTGTGGAACTGTCAAGGAATGAATCAATCTTACTACGGTTTATTTCTATTTTCGGGTCTTATCCATTCCGGGAGAATAGATTTCTCAACTTTAACCTGTTGCAGCGCGGGATATTCTGAAATGAAGGATTTCATATCCTCATCAAAATGATCTTCCACAACAATGTCAAATGTTCCGGACGAAAAACCCGGCAGAGCCTGATCCAGATGAGGTGTATCGTTCCCGGCGTTTATTTCGGTAGCGCCTGTCTTTTCACGGAGTGTGATATTGAGATGCCCCAGGTAGGTTATTGAATTTGGTTTAATCTCTGTTTCTAGCTTCAGCTCGCCATACCCGACACCGGCGACAAGCATGGGGATATTGTATGTCGTATAGAAACCTTCAATGTTATACCTGCCGCTTTCCAGTGCAAAACTGAGCAGATACTCATTGAAGAAATCTTTTTCTTTTTTATAAATCTTGTAAGGACCACCGGGGTATGATGAAATGTCCTTTTTGCAGTTCATGTCAGATTCCGGACAAATTATAATGTTGTTTAAATTTACCTGGCGATTGGCTTTGTTCTGGTTTGATATCTTGATGGTAAGCAAAGCAATGGATTTACCGGAAAGATCAATGTCGGTCTGGCCTTTGGTGAGGGCCATGTTGCCCGCGCATCCGCTCATCAGGAAGACAAGGCAAAAAATAATAAGAAACCTGTATTTCATCATAAATCCTCCATTCATTCATGATTAATCAAAATGACTCGTAGAGTGTTTCTTTATCATATGTTCAGTCATAGTTCAGCCATTTTTTGATTGGGGTTTTCCGTCATTGCAGACAGTTGCGTTGAAAGCCCTACCACCAGAGCCACCTGGCCTTGATACTGGCATCAATATCCTTAGCATGAACAGCCTTAATACCCTTGTTCAGGAGAGAAAGGGTGTCGATGTTGCCTTTTTTTACCACCATCGCATACTCCTCTCTCTCTGAAGGTTTGCCCAGGACAGTTCTTTCGCTCGCGATGGCGAATTTTCCCTGATACGCATCGCGCCTGAAACAGTAGTTAATAGCCAGGGGGGTATCGCAGATAACACCGTCAATTTTGCCGTCCGCCAAATCGTTGAAAGCTTTTTCCGTGTCGCCGACCGGGTAGAATTTCTTTTCAATCAATTTGGATTTCTTGAGCACAGCAGCCCCTGTTGTCGCTTCAAAGGCCGCAATAGTCATACCCTTGAGAGATGATAAGGCAAGGGCCTTCTGTACAACAAGAAGCTGTTCGGCAGAAAAATACGGCTGTGAAAAATCAAACTTTTCTTTTCTTTTATCTGTTATGCTCACCGAAGCCATGACAGCATCAAATTTTCCCGCATCCAGGTCGTCGAAGATCCTCTCCCAGGGGACCTCTATGATCTTAACCTGAAATCCGGCTTCGGAGCTGATGGCGTTTATCATGTCAATTTCAAACCCGGTAAGCTTCCCATCAGCCCCTTTCATTTTCATGGGCGCCCAATCGCCGCTATCCACGGCCACGACAATGGTTCTCTGGGCGGATGTATTGATGTTGAACAGAAAGCAGATGCATACGACAGTAAATATACACGTCATACAGAGTTTTAATGCTTTCATGGAACCTCCTGATCTGCAAAATTTATTTCAGATGATACTAGAATAGATGAGATATTATCAAGTTATAAATGCAGGTACACAACCTGTAATTTGTTCTCTCATATTCGTTGACAAGGAAAGGAAGCACCCCTATACTGTGCGCCATTAAAAGCATCGCCATGATCAAACCAATGGTTTCGCATATGTTTTGATTGTAGTGCTTTTGCGGACATTTTGCCAAAAATTATCAATAACAACGGGAGTAGTGAGCATGAACATGGATGAAAAATACAAAAAAGCCGGTGAAATCATAAGCCAGGCAGGAGGCACTCCGCTTCCTGTCAGCGATACGCTTATCCAACTTTTGAAATATTTTATTATGGAAGATGAAGTGGATTTTATTGCTTCTTTCCATGATAAAAAATCCCAGACGATGGAACAGCTGAAGTTAACCAGCGGGCTGTCGGAAGAAGAAATTAACAAAAAAGTGAAGGATCTTGCAGGCAGGGGCGTTATCTTTAATCAACCGAACAGTAAGGGGATAATGGTTTTCAGATTGCTTCCGCTGTTAAACGTCGGGACTTTTGAATATAATTTCATGGGCAAGTTGGAGATCAATGACCGGAACAGGGAAATAGCCGCATTATTCAATAAACTGTTTACGGAATTGGACAGTATGGTTCAGGACAATTATGATGTGATTATTCCCATGCTCATGACGGCCCCGCCTGTTGACAGAACCGTGCCTGTTTTTGAAAACCAGCCCAAAAGTGAGCCTGTTAAAATAATCATAAACGAGGATTTGGAAACAGGAATTGACAGGATCGTACCTTCTCAAAGGGTTGAGGAACTCATTACGAAATTTGACGAGATTGCACTGGGGCATTGCTTCTGCCGTCACTACAAAGATATGCAGGGAACTCCCTGCAAACAGACGGACGAACGGGAAACGTGCTTCACTTTTGGCAAATCGGCAAGATTTACATCGGAACAGGGTTTTTCAAGGATGATTTCCAAGGACGAAGCGTTGAAGGTTTTAAAGCGCGCAGAGGAAGCAGGGCTTGTTCATAAAGCCTATCATCCGAATTTCGATACAAGCAAGGATGAAACCAGTATATGCAACTGTTGCAGGTGCTGCTGCGCCAATGGGATCGATAATATGCTGGCGCCCATAGCGAACGTGACCAATTTTATCTCCGTGGTGAACGACGATCTCTGTATTGGATGCGGCACATGTGTTGAGAAATGTCATACCTATGCGGCTTATTTAAACGACGATAAAAAAGCCCGCAGAAAAGTGGAACGCTGCATAGGATGCGGGGTGTGCGCGCATTTCTGTCCGCAAAACGCAATATCCATGGTGAAGGGCAAAGAAAGAATTGTGAGAATTCCACCAACAAAGAAAAAATAAATTTGTTCACAACAACACGGTAATCCATGTTGTCCTGGCCATTGACCATTGTCTGGCCTTTCCCATTACGATAAACGGGAGATAGTGGTCGGGGCCCAGCAGGGTGTGAAAGAAACCCAGAAAAGCTGCTGTAGAAACCAGAACAATCATTTCCTGGGACATGTTCATTTACTCCCCTGACCTGAACGAAAAGATTCTACTTCTTTTTGAAGCCAGGCAATCCATTCCTCAATGCCTGCGCCTGTTTTACAGGATACCTCGATAATTTTAATATTTGGATTCAAGGCAAGGACTCTTTTGCGCATTGCAGCCAGATCAAAGTCGCTCAAGGACAGGTAATCAATTTTGTTGACCAGAAGGACATCGCAGATGCTGAACATGAGCGGATATTTGAGAGGTTTGTCGTCGCCTTCGGGAACGCTCAGGATCATCACGTTTTTGTGCGCACCCGTGTCAAACTCAGCAGGGCAAACCAGGTTGCCGACATTTTCAATAATGATCAAGTCTAAAATATTTGCGGCCAGAGCATCAATGCCCTGTGTGACCATTGTCGCATCAAGATGACAAAAACCGCCGGTCCGGAGCTGGATAGCCGGAATTCCCCTGGCTGCCACTTTTTCCGCGTCCACCTTGGAATCAATGTCCGCTTCGATGACGCCCAGCTTCACACCCTGTTTCAGTCCTTCAAGTGTGCGGAGGATGAGGCTGGTCTTGCCTGATCCCGGAGAGGACATTAAATTTATCAGCAGGGTCCTTTTGCTGCGCAGTTGATCGCGGACACCTGCCGCCACCTGGTTATTGTCGGCCAGAATTTCCTCTTTGACTTCAATCATCCTGACATCGTCCATCACTGTACCTCCATGTCCTCGATGTAGTATTCCCGTCCGGAAATCAATGTGCTGTCCGTCTGCCCGCAGGCCGGGCAGACGGCATCACCAATCGTTGCCATGTCCGCTTCGTAGGATGTTTTGCAACTGTTACACTGCAATATAATCGGTGTGCGTTCAATGATCAATTTCGCGCCCTGGGCTACAGTACCTTTGCTCAAATAATCAAAATAACGCTGGATCCAATCATCTTCAAGGTCACTGAGTTTTCCGATCCGAAGATGAATAGCCATCACTTGCCGGACATTATTCTTGTCCGCGTGCTTCAGCACGATTTTCAAAATACTTTCAGTAACGGGAAGTTCATGCATGCTTTTTCTGATTCTCCGCCAGGTAGGTGTTTAAGTATCTGCGAAAAGTCTGGAGAGGCTCCATGCTTTTGGCAACCTTCATATTTGGAATCGCACTTTCGAGACCATGAAAGATAAACCCTGCATTACCGCCATTAACTCTGCATGACCTTCATAAAAGCTTCCAGTCTGCCTTTTTCCTGCAGAACTTTGACAGCCATGTCCTGAATCGTTGCCGGAACGACCGGCGTTTGCTTCCGTTCAACAAGTTCAATGGCATCAACAGGACATCCCGTTACACATAAGCCGCAGCCAATACATTCGGCCTCATTAACAAAAGCAACA
>JBDKUG010000324.1:0-3245 GCA_039679815.1 Smithella sp. | reverse complement strand
ACTATCACGTCCTGATGGATACCGGCGTGCTTCTCCACCTGAAATCCATGCCGACTTAAAACAGCCCGGGCTTCCCTTAGCGTGGCCATGCCCGGTTAGTTCTTTCTTCCATCAAGCGCGTGAATCTGATCCACGACAGCTAATCCCTTTTCATTGAAATCACTCAGAACAATTTTCCCCGACGGCGAAAGAACCCGGATCAGTTCATTCACAGCCGGCTCAACGGAAGCAAGATGATGAATAATATTAACAGCAAAGATCGCGTCATAAGAAGCGTCCGGGTAGGGGAGGCGTTCCAGATCGGCCACATCGAAACGGACATAACCTACCAGGCCGTGATACGCCAGGTTAAGGCCCGCATACCATTGCTCCGTCGCCGAAATATCAAATGTTGTGAAATGAAAGCCTAGCCGCGCCAAAGCCAGCGAAAAATAACCTTTTCCCGTGCCGGCTTCCAGGATATTGCCTGAAAAAGGACACGCCTTTTCAATTACATAATTTCGTTCTTCGTCAATATCGTATCCATATTGCCGGTAAAGTGCGATGCGCTCCAAATAGCGCTTGTGATTCTCAATCAATTCATTTTCCATTGTTTATTTCATTATTCCCGTTGTCATTACTTACTAGCTCAATACCGCGATAATATCTCTCGCCCCTTTTACGCGATCGCCCACCTTCACTCGAATCTCGCAATTTTCGGGAAGAAAAATATCCACCCGCGAGCCAAAGCAGATCAACCCGTAACGTTGCCCTTTTTCAACGACATCGCCTTGTTTTACATAACAAATGATCCGCCGCGCAAGAATTCCGGCAATCTGCTTTACGAGAATTTTGCATCCGTGGCCGACGATCACCATCGATGTCTGTTCATTTTCCAGCGACGCCTTTTCAACGGCCGCAATATGAAATTTCCCTGGTTTATAATCAATGCTTTCCACAGTTCCCCTGACCGGCGCACAGTTCACGTGCACATTCAATACGGAAAGAAAAATACTGATCCGTTTGACGTCCTGATGAAGATAATCATCTTCACGAACATCTTTAACGGCCACCACTTTGCCGTCGGCCGGCGAAACCACCAGTTGATCGCCTTGCACAACAGCCTGGCGGGGATTGCGGAAAAAAAAGAGCATAAACAGGGTCAGAATCAGCCCGGCCGCCCCCGCGACGATCCAACCCAGCACGAACAAAACTATCGTTAAAACGGCCAGCGGAATGATCAGTTTCAATCCTTCAAGCGCAATCGGTGTTTCAAGTTTGGATGACATAGGTTAACCCTTGCCCGTTGAAGCTGTTTTTTCAGGAATCGTTCCTTTTTTCCCTGACTTTCAGGCTCTTTCTTCCGGGTAATAATTCCCCCAGATCGGATCATTCCCGTATTGACGCCACCACCATCGGTTATAGTCTTCCCAGAAATCCAGAATTCCGAACTCCTCTTTCATCAGCAAAGCGAAGGCTTCATTGATGGCCTGCATCCGGGCGTGCGCTTCTTTTGCTTTATTAATGTCCGGATGCCATGTTTTGGCCATGTCGCGGTATTGCTTTTTGGCCTCTTCCGGCCCGTCCTGCCTGGAAAGATTTAATAAGCATCGGGCGGCGTCTATTTTAACGTTCCGATTCATCGCTTCCTCGTTGCCGGATGTCCCGTCTTTTCGGGCCTTCCATCACATACAAAGCCGCCAAGTCCGGATCCTGGCTTGGAAAAATATTTTCACCCTTTATGCCCAGCAGATATTCCGTTTGGATGAGAAAATCTTTACGAATGTCTTGTTCAATTCGACTCAGGTTCGTGTGGCGGATCAGGTTGACGTAGGAATCCGGGTTCAGGCGCATTGCTTTATAAAAAACAGACCGGGGGTTGAGCAGCATGATGATGATTTTGCCTTCCGGCCTTAAAACGGCGGCCGTCCGTTTAATCGCCTTTGGGTAATCCTCGATGAATTGCAGAGACACAACAAAGATCGCAGCATCGAAGGACGAATCCGGGAACAACATATCCTCGGCCCGGCCGGCAACAGTTCGAACACCGTCCGGCGCACACCTCAGGGCTTCCTCCGATATATCCAGGCCCGTCACATGAAGTCCCCTTTTCACCAATTCGCCTTCGATCATGGCAGGGCCGCAGCCCACACTCAGGATGTCCCGGCTGTTTTGGAGGTGAACATTCAGATACTCGACTTCGACCTGAAAAACCTTTTGCCAGAAAGCCTCCCGGCAGATTTCTGCATATTTATTTGCCTCTTTCGCATCCTTCATGGAAACGTTACCGCCTTCTCATGTTACCTTGTCCGCAAGTTTATAAAAGAGCGTGCGCCTGTTTCTCTGCGTGGCAACGCGCTTAGCGCTCATCAGTTTCTCGATCCTTTTGGCTGTATCGTGGGGGTGAAGATTCAGGCCCAGGGATATCCCTTCCAGTGTGCAGGGTCGCCGGGCCAGAAGATTCAGAATATCGGCGTCGGTTGTATCCGACGCGGCCGTGCCAAAAGCAGCCTCAGGCGAAGCATTTTCCAGGATATCGACCGGGCCGGAAAACAAGCCGGCCAGTTTTTTCATTTGTTTCGGATCCACGGCACAGGCAAAATCCTCATAAGCCGGACGGTTGACGGTGCACAATTGAATTTTTTGAGCGCCGATCTTTTGAGCCCAGGCCGCAATTTTTTTGACTTCCGAGGACAAGCCGGTCACACCGGACACCAAAAGCACTTCCAGCCAGAGGCGTCCGGAATAACGTCTTGCAAATTCAACCAGCCCTTCAGCCATCCGCTCAAAGGTAATGTCTTCGTGCGGGCGGTTGACATACTCAAAAAGAGGAGCGTCGCCGGCATCCAGCGACGGAATCACCAGATCCGCCTGCAAAAGCGATTGACGGACGTCCGGCAGATACAACAGCGACCCGTTGGTAATCACCGCCACGGGAATATCCGTCATTTCCCTGATTTTACAGATCAGTTCACCGATGGAGGCGTGCAAGGTCGGTTCCCCTGAACCAGCCATGCAGATATAATCGCAGCCGGTACCCGTGGAAAGGTTTTCCCGGACCTCCCGCAAAACATCCGCCACCGGAACATAATCGCGTCTCTCGGTCGTTTTGTTTGTTGTTTTGCCCAGCTGGCAATAAATGCAGTCATACGTGCAGGTTTTGAAAGGCACCAGATCAACACCCAGAGAGCGCCCCAGCCTTCGGGAGGGAACAGGGCCGTAAAGATATTTAAAATCCTTTGAACTCATTTTCTAATCTCCACAAG
>JBDKUG010000210.1:0-10117 GCA_039679815.1 Smithella sp. | reverse complement strand
TTAACAGGATTTAATAAACTGACCCAAGAGGCGGCGCAAATGACTTACATAAAAATTAATTTCGGCGGTAATTTTGAAGATGAATTTCAGAAAGCGGTTGATGAAATCTTTCATCTGGTGAGTCCGGCTTTTAAAAAATACAAATGCATCTGGCGCCCCAATATTGATCTTTATGAATCGACGGAAGAGATCATTGTGCTCGCCGATATGGCAGGCCTGAACAAAGACGAGATGCATATCGAGGTCAATCGGAATAAAATTAAAATCGCCGGTATTCGCAAGGCGATTCAACTTTTGCAAAATGCGCGCTACTACCAGGCGGAAATTCCGCACGGCTATTTTGAAAGAAACATCGCCCTGCCCGCGCCGGTGGACGCGCAGTCAGCGGCTGCATCTTACGCCGACGGCATTTTGATGGTCAGGATGAACAAAATACCGGTTCATAAAGCGCATCGCGTGTCAGTTATTTCGACGAAATAGCAGACTTTCTTTTCTAAAGATTAAGGAGGCAGGCATGACTCAACAAAACGGGTCTGAAAATAAAAATACGTTCAATATTCCGGAAGTGATTCCGATCCTTCCGCTGCAAAGCGTAATGGTGTTTCCCAAAACCATGATTCCGCTGGAAGTAACAGGAAGTGCGTCGGTTCTGGTGGATGAAGCCATGACCAAGGACCGTCTTGTGGGTCTGATCATGTCTAAAAAGGAACCGGGGACACCGAACCAGTATGAAAAAAACGACTTGAATGAAGTGGGTGTCTGCGCGGTTATTTTGAAAATGGCCAAAACATCGGAAAACCGCACACAGCTGCTTTTGCAGGGACTCAGCCGCTTTTCGATCGAAGAGCTTGTTGAGGGAAAGCCTTACCAGCAGGCACGCATTAAACTGCTGGAGGAAAAAGACGTCAAGGATCTGGAAACCGAGGCGCTGATGTCCAATCTGCTGGCCCTTTTCGACCGCATCTTAAAACTCTCGCCGTTTTTGCCCCCGGAGTTCGGCCCCATGGCCAAATCCATAACAGAGGCAGGCACCCTGGCCGATCTTATTGCTTCGATCATCAACGCACCGGTGGAAGAAAAGCAAAAAGTTCTGGATACTGTCGACGTGAAGCAGCGGCTCAAAGAACTGACCCGCATGGTGAACCACCAGATGGAAGTTCTTGAACTGGGAAACAAAATTCAGACCAAGGTCAAAGACGACATCGACAAAAGCCAGCGTGAATACTACCTCAGGCAGCAGCTCAAAGCTATTAAACAGGAACTGGGTGAAACCGACGAGAACACGGTCGAAACCGACGAATACCGAAAGAAGATCGAAGAAAAAAACCTGCCGGAAGAAGCCAAAAAAGAGGCCCTGAGGGAATTGGAACGTCTTTCCAGAATGCACCCGTCTTCGGCTGAATACACCGTATCATCGACCTATCTCGACTGGGTGACCGCGTTACCCTGGCACGAGTCAACGGCGGACAATCTCGACATCACCCTTGCGCGAAAGATTCTGGATGAAGACCATTACGGGCTTGCCAAACCGAAAAAGCGCATCATCGAATATCTGGCCGTGCGCAAGCTCAAACCCGATTCCAAGGGACCAATCCTCTGCTTTGTGGGGCCTCCGGGCACGGGCAAGACATCGCTGGGACATTCCATTGCACGGGCACTCGGGCGCAAGTTCGTGCGTATCGCGCTGGGAGGGGTTCGTGACGAGGCGGAAATCCGGGGACATCGGCGCACCTACATTGGCGCTTTGCCCGGACGGGTTATTCAGGGGCTGCGGCGTGCGGAATCCAATAATCCTGTATTCATGCTCGATGAAATCGACAAACTCGGCAGTGATTTCCGCGGCGATCCTTCATCGGCCCTTCTGGAGGTTCTGGACCCTCAGCAGAACTATACGTTCACCGACCACTACCTGGATGTACCGTTTGATCTGTCGCGCGTCCTGTTCATTGCGACGGCCAACATGCTGGATACAATTCCGCCGGCTCTGCTGGATCGCCTGGAAGTCATCGAATTGACCGGCTACACGCAGGAAGAAAAGGTTAAGATAGCAGAACGGTATTTAGTCCCGCGGCAACTTGGGGAAAACGGCCTGACCGGTGATCAGTTCAAGATGACGAGCAAAGCACTTTCCACCATCATCACCGGCTACACGCGTGAAGCCGGTGTGCGCAATCTGGAGCGTGAAATCGCCAATGCATGCAGGGGTGTCGCGGCGCAGATTGCCGAAGGCAGCTTGAAATCCACAATTGTCACGGAAAAGGACATCGCCCGCTATCTGGGACCGGTTCGTGTCCCAACGGATATCGACGCGCGCATCACCAGGCCCGGCATCGCCATCGGTCTGGCCTGGACACCTGTTGGCGGCGACGTGCTTTTTATCGAAGCCACGGCCATGAAGGGGAAAAAGGGATTGACGCTGACCGGTCAGCTGGGCGATGTCATGAAGGAATCCGTCTCGGCGGCGTTGAGCTTTATCCGTACAAACGCAAGCGTACTGGATGTGGATCCGGATTTCTTCGATGATCGCGATATTCATATCCATGTACCGGCCGGCGCAACACCCAAGGACGGGCCATCGGCGGGCGTAACGATGCTTACGGCGCTGACTTCCCTGCTCACCAACCGCAAAGTCAAAAAGCAACTGGCAATGACCGGTGAAATTACGCTGCGCGGCGCGGTGCTGCCGGTTGGCGGCATTAAAGAAAAGGTATTGGCGGCTTATCGCGCTGGAATTAAAACGCTGATTCTGCCCGCATGGACTCGGAAAGATATTGAAGATATTCCGGCCAATGTGCGAAAAAGTATCTCCTTCCATTTTGTCAGCGACATGCTCGACGTGTTAAAGCTGGCGTTGGAACCGGAAAAAGAAACAAAGCCGTTTAAGAAGGCGGTGAAAAAACCGAAAGCCCCTGCAAAGGCTAAAAGTGCAGAACCGCCGATAAAGATAAAAAAGAAAAAGGCAACTATTCAAAAAATGGTTCCAAAAAGAAATAAATAAGGAAACAGTCGGCTGGTCTGACCGTTCCCTACTGCTGTGTCATTCCGGGCTTGACCCGGAATCCAGAGTTATTATTAAATACCGGATACCGGCCTGCGCCGGTATGACAGCTCTGAATATGATTCATGACGTTAAGATACAGTTTCCGTGCTGGATGATGCAAGAGGATTCTTTTGGAACAATTGCACTTAAACAAAAAACCCAAAGTCGTGATCATCGGCGCGGGGTTTGGCGGCCTGTGGGCCGCCCGAACGCTCGCGAACCAGCCGGTCGATGTGACTGTCGTGGACCGCAACAACTATCACACGTTTCTGGCGCTTCTTTATCAGGTGGCGGCGGCGGAGCTTGACGCGGAGGACATTGCCTACCCGGTGCGCAGCGTCTTCTGGAAAATACCCAATATTGAATTTCTCCTGGCGCATGCAAGGCGCATTGACCGGCAAAACCGCCGGATTGAAACGGACATAGCAACGCTTGATTACGATTATCTGATTATCAGCACCGGGAGCGTCACATCCACCTTTGACATTCCGGGCGTCGCAGGGCACGCCTTTTTTCTCAAGACGCTCGAAGAAGCCGTCGCACTCAAAAATCATATTATCTGCTGCTTTGAAGCGGCATCGCGTGAGACGGAAGCGGATAAAAGAGAATCCCTGCTGACGTTTGTCATTGTGGGCGGCGGGGCAACCGGTGTGGAATATTCAGGGGCGCTGGCCGAACTCATTTCCGGTCCGCTGGTCAAGGATTATCCGTCGATTGATTTTTCTGAAGTGACAATCACATTACTGGAGGCCGCCCAATATCTGGTTGCGCCCATGCCAGCAAACATCCGCGATTACACGGCTCGGCAGTTAAGCGATATGGGCGTGCATGTGCGCCTGAACAAGGCGGTTGCCGAAGTGACACCGGAGAAGGCGATCCTTAAAAACGGGGAGACGATATCAACCCATACGGTCGTCTGGACGGCGGGTGTTCGGGGAGAGGACCTTCCCGACGATTCCGGCATTCCCGTCGGCCGCGACGGACGCGTGCCGGTGCGCGCCTCGCTCCAGATTGTGAATGACGACCGCATATACGTGGTCGGTGATCTGGCCGCCATCAAAAAAGATCAGCGCATGTTGCCTATGGTCGCGCAGGTTGCCATTCAGTCCGGAGTGAAAGCCGCGCAAAATGTTGTGCGCCAGATAGCCGGGCAAGCGCCTGAACCCTTCCATTATGCAGACAGGGGATCGATGATCGCTATCGGCCGCAAGGCGGCGGGCGTTGCCATTGGTAAAAGGACATTCAAGGGATTTATTGCCTGGATCATGTGGCTGATCATTCACCTGTTCAACCTGATCGGTTTCCGCAACCGTGTCATGGTGCTGACCAACTGGGCATGGGATTATCTATTGTACGAGCGCGCAGTGCGCTACGTCTTCCCCTCCAAAATGCCCGCCGGTTCACGTGTGCGTTCATGCGCCCCGCCGACGGATTCAAATAACAAACCCTAGCGCCTCTCGCGATCGATTACCCGATTAGCCATACATACCGCAGATACCTTAATCAACCGTTCCTTTGATGTTTGTTAACCCTGCATCCCGGCAACTGCCGCATATGTGGCGCAATTTCGGATTAATAGACTGGGGGAGAACTCCCCAATCCGGATGAAGTCGATTAGTACTCTTTGGGCAGCCGATCCAGTTCGGCCTGTGAAAACACCGGCCCGTCTATGCAGATGTACTTGTGTCCGATGTTGCAGCGACCACATTTGCCTATGCCGCATTTCATCCTGGCTTCACGGGACGTAAATATGTTCTCGGTTGAAAATCCCAGATTCAAGAAAACCGGGAGGGAGAAACGGATCATCACCGGGGGGCCGCAGATCACCGCCACTGCGTTTTCGCAACTCGGGGCAACGTCCTGGCAAAGGGCTGTAATGAGGCCTTCCTTGCCTTTCCAGTTTGTGTCTCCCTTGTCGACCGTCAGGTTCAGATCCACGTCCGGCCTTTTTCCCCACGCTTCCAATTCATCCTTGTAGATCAACAGTCCCGGGGTTCTGGCCGCACAAAAGACCGTAATCGTGCCGAAGCGATTTCTGTTTTCCCCGTCAATCAGATAATTCAAGAGCGACCGCAAGGTCGAAAAGGCAAATCCGCCGCCAATGATGACGACATTCTTGCCTTCAAGGTAATCGATGGGCCAGGAATTGCCGAGCGGTCCTCTGACGCCCAGAAAACTTCCCACTTCCATCTCATGGAGCTCGCCGGTCACAATGCCGGCTTTCTGAACCGTAAACTCGATGAAGCCTTTCTGCGTCGGTGAAGACGATATTCCAATCGGGGATTCGCCCTTGCCGAATATCGAAAGTTCGGCAAACTGGCCCGGCAGATATTTGAAGTTTTCCTCATCTTGTTTGTTAACGAATATCAGACGAAAGGTTTTGATGTCTTTTGTGTCGACTTCCTCGACAATATTGGAAATCGCCACCGGCATAGGAATATAGGGATTTTGCATGATCATCTCCTTAAGGTTGTCATACCGGCGAATACCCTGAAGGGCACAAGTGCCGGTATCCAGTAATTTCTGGATTCCGGATAGCCTGACACCCCAGAGAGCACACGAGGTCACGCATCAAGTCCGGCATGACAATACAATACCGAATCCGCAGCCGATAGCTTGCCGCCCGGTGCGCAATTTGTTTCAAATCTTGCTATTTTTTTCAGGAAAGTTATTTTTTGCGGCGTGTTGTGATTGGCAGACAAATATCGATAATGAATGACTTGGTTGGATGCATGTCGGGTATATTGTAATAGATTTCATACAAAGGCTTGCGTTCCCGACAGAAATGACTTGATATCCACCACCCGCGAGTCAATCTCTTCCATGCTTCGAGAATCTCAACCACTGATGGGAATTTTGCATGATAAACGCCATATTCCCCCGCGGGCAGATACCGGATATTTACACCGCTGCCTTCCTCTGCTTCAATGCCTTCCGGAACCGAAATGGATGTGTCAACAGTGAGGCGCCCCTCCTTGTCGGGAATGGGTTCTATAGCGCTAAACCATCGGGAATCGCCCGTGAAAAGCCCCTTGGGCATCGCCCAGGCAGCCAAATGGTACTTAGCCTGGAAGAGTTCATCCGAACCGGGATGGGTGACCGTTCTGACGCAGGCGACCCGCAGAGACGGCATGTCCACGACTTCCAAATCCTGAAGAAAATCTTTTCCCTCGCTCGTCCAGGAAGGGATCTGGATAAATGTACCGTCCGGCCTGACATCTCCGGGCAGCAGGTATTTTCTCCCATAACCGGTTTCCATGTTTTGCCATTTTTTCAGAAAGATAAATTCTCTATTGACGTCGGATCGCAGACGAGTGGGCGGGATGCCGTAGTGAGCTTTGAAAGCGTGTGCAAACGACTGTGAACTCGAAAATCCGCAGGCATAGGCTACGTCCGTGACGGAGATATACCCAACGGTCATCAGTCTGCATGCTGATTTTTCCAGGCGAATGCGCTTGATATGCTCGCGCAGTGTTTCGCCACAAGTTTCATGAAATACGCGCTGAAAATGAGCTTTCGAAAAACCGGCGAGCCTTGCCAGATCGGCTGTATTCATTTCTTCGGCGTAATGTTCGCGAACATGCGTTCGAACACGCGCAAGCCCGGTCGAATAAGAATTGGCTATTGTATCAGAAATCGTCTTCATCTGTTATCGATCCGGTCGTTCACGACTTTATCGGCAGGCACATATCCATAATGGCCAATTTGCGCCGATTCATATGGGGATTGTTATAGTAAATAAAAAAGAAGGGCCTTTCGTCACGAGTGTAGCCGCTTGACGGTAGCCACTCCCGGATGAGCCGATCCCTTTGGGTGGGAATTTGCTCCCACTCGACTTCACAATGCAGGACGGCCAGCTTCCTGCCGGGTAGAGTCTGGATGCGAACCTCTCCGTTTCCTTTTGCGTTTTCCCGGACGGTCAGGCAGGCGTCAAAGACGCATTCATGCGGAGAGGTTGTTTCGAAATCGCTCCAGCATACACCCATTAATTTGGCCCCTGCATCGACATGCGCTGTTTCCACACCCCACTGAAGCAGTCTCTCAATAACACGTTCATTGGATTCCGAGCGATACGGACCGATGTCACGGATATAGGCCACGCGAAAGGATGGCCACTCCCGAATTTCTATGTCAAGTTGTGTCTGGTCGTAAGTCTGGTTGCCCCGGTGTGCGCTTTGGCCGATTATTTTATAACCGGGATGTTTGCGCACCGAAGTGGGAGAAAATTCAAATTGCGCCTTAAACGCGCGGGCAAAATTCTGCGGACTGGAAAACCCACATGATGACGCAATTTCTTCCACTGTAGCGTTGAACTCCGTTGTAAGCCGGTAAGCGGCATGCTCCAGGCGGACGCGCCGGATGCGGTTATTCACCGTCTCGCCAAAATGTTCATGAAACAGCCGATGAAAATGATATTTGGAATAGTGAGCCACCGCGGCTAATTTTTCAAGGTTTAAGTCTTCGGCGAAATGATCCTGAATATAGTCCGCTGCACGATTCAGATGAACCCGGAATTCGACATCGGTAGAGGCCGGATGATGTTTATGCATGGTTTTTCAATACGCGAACCCATAAGAACTGTCAAATTCTTTTGGTGCATTGCTGAGGGGAAAACAGGGGCTTGCTTTCTCATCCATGAATCAAAATCCGGTTTTTGAGCCGGTTGAAAGGATTGATCAGCGGCGGCAGGGCGCTTTCGGCCGCCTCGGGAACTTTGAGTTGCTGAAGCGTATGACAGGAAGCTTTTATCTGCGGATGCTCCAGCTGTTTTAAGAAGAAATAGGAAATATTCACGAAAAGATCGCGCGGGAAGATGCCCCGGATGTTTTTGAAACCGTAATTCTTAAATCCGTCTCTGATGATTGTAGAACAACTATTGGTAAGGATATTAAAATCTCTGTATTCCCCGGGTTTTTTAGGATCGGCCGGCGTGTTTCTGATCGTATCCAGTTCGTCGTGGAAAAGCTGAGAGAACTTTTGAGTGTCCAGACCGGTGATTCTCAGGACATGGATCGTCCGCATGAAAAGCCTGCCGAATTTATCAAAATAGGGTTTTTGGGGATCATCCGTGTTGTCGCGTCCATAGACCGGATGCGGCGCAAACTCGCCCAGCGCGGGCCGAAAGAAATATTCTTCGGCCTTCATGACTTCATTTTCGTTGATCAGGTGTGAAAAGTTGAATATTTCGCCGCTTGCGCTTACAGCCATATGTCCCAGAAACGACGTTGGATATTTCACCAGCCGTTCATTGAAATAAAGCTCAACCGTCGATTCGTCTGGAGCCGGTGAATCCGGCCACATAATAACGATGGGCTTTCCCGTTTCGTAGTCTCTCTGGGGAAGCCTGCGGGCACACACCGCCAGCCCGCTGAAGTGCGCCACGTATCCTTTCCAGATGATTTCGTCCTTCAGATACTGTACACCGTCCTGCCCCCGAAGGAAAGTCTGTCCTCCGGTGTTTGTTAATACCCCTCTATAAATTGTTCCTTCCATGAACATATTTATACAGAAAGAAGCGGAGAAATGAAAGTATAGTCTTTTTTACTTCTCGAATAGAAGAATCATCTTTTTCGGACGATCCCTTTCGGACTACAGGCTGATGTATTCCTTCCCGTTAACCACGTAAAACCGGTCGTTCACAGCGCGAATGATGCTCAGGATATTATAATGTCTCAAAAGACTTACGCTCAGCACTGTCGGTGATGCGCGCGTTACCAGGACCGGCGCCCGCGCATTGATTATTTTGAAGGCGATCTCGCTGGATATGCGTCCGGTCGAACAAATCATCTTGTCCTCCAGACTTATGCCATTGACCGCCGCATGACCAATGACTTTGTCAATAGCGTTATGGCGTCCGATTTCATCAAAAAACACCAGACGTTCCCCTTCCAGCGAATAAAGCGCGGCGCCATGAACGCCATGTGTTGCCTCATGCTCTCGCGAATACGTCAGAAATTCACTCATGGACTGAAGGACAACCTCCGCCCGGACCTGCGGCAGGCTGTTGCGGACCAGATCATCGGAAGGCATATTCTTTCTGCTTCTGCCGCCGGCGGCGGTGATGGTTTTAATCCATTCGAGTTTCTCCGTAATGATCTTATCGGTAACCAAAACGGCATTGACTGTTAAATTTTCTTCGTCGATGTTCATGGTATCAATTTGATCCGTATTACTGATGATGCCCTCGGTAATCAGATAACCGGTAATGTGTTCACGCATGTAATTACCGGAGCAGGCCATCGTAACGTATGGATTGCCATTGATTTTCAGCAGCAAGGCATATTCCGTGGAAAACGGCAGTGACACTTCAGATAAAACACCATCCCGGTATTCGTGCAGTATGATATTTTCCCAGTTCGGCAACGTCATTTCTCTTCCTCCCGGATTTGTGTCTTACTTTTACCAGTAATAATAATGATTGACAAGAATTAAGCAAATTAACTATCCTGCCTTACCTGCAAAAAATGGGGAAAGATAAAAAATGTTAAGCCGCACTGCCGCCATACTAATGATGATTGACTTTCAGGGCAATCTGGCCCGGGCCATGGTTGATAAGGAAAATCTTTTTGCCAACAATGTTAAACTGATACGGGGATTTCGGGCGCTGGACCTGCCGATGATGATAACGGAACAAACGCCGGAAAAGCTGGGGCCGACCCTCCAGCAGCTATCAGGAGAACTGGGCGGCTTGAAACCGATTGTCAAAGAAACGTTCAGCTGCTGGGCTGATCCATCCTTTCGTGACCAGCTCGAATCCCTCACCCGCCGGCACGTCGTTCTGACCGGTATCGAATGCCACATTTGCGTTTATCAGACCGCCTTGGATTTAATACAGAACGGCTATAGCGTCCACCTGGTCGCGGACGCCGTCTCTTCGCGCACACCCGAAAACCGGGAAGTAGGCATTCAGGCAATTAAAAGCGCAGGAGCGCATATCACGTCAACGGAAATGGTTCTGTTTGAACTTCTACGCACGGCTGCCGATCCGAAGGCCAGGGAAATATTTAAAATCGTCAAGTGAATGCAGGGGAGTTGCATGCTCAATATTGAACAGTTTCGCTACGGCGACAATCTGGC
>JBDKUG010000178.1:0-9102 GCA_039679815.1 Smithella sp. | reverse complement strand
CGAAAGAAAAACAATTGTTTTGATTTTAGTTTGTTGCATAATTAATATTCTCTTTTTCTCCACCCATCCTGCTGCCTCCTATCATCTATCCAGAATGACTGTCAAGATGCTGATTTATTGGACATGTGAACAATAGACACCTTTGAATAGTCCTTTATCCGCCAAACCTTCATACATGGTTCAAGGTCAGTTTGCATTTGGCGATAAACAGCAATGGAAAGGCCAATTCATCCTTGAGCAGATAAAGCAGTATCGGGATTGTAATATTTTTCAGATCAAATTCTTTTGCCATGATAAAACTCAATTATTTAGTTTATATTAACTAACCATTAAATCAAAAAAAATTAAATCTTAGAGACCACCTTATTTAAAAGAGAAACCAGCGTTTTCAAATCTTTTGCGTCCAGATTGTTGGTGAAAAGCTCCGCAATCTTATCGTGGGCTTTGCTATGCATTTCAACAAGTTTTCTTCCTTTGGCACTGAGATGTACATGAAATGACCGCCTGTCCTCGTCCGATTGAAATTTCTGAATATAACCTTTGCCGGCCAGTTTATCGACAATGGCCGTAACAGACGGCTTGCTTAACTTCAATGCCTTAGCAATTTCTCCCAGATTGGGATTGTCGAGTCTGTTGATCGCATCGATATATTCAATCTGACGCACGGTAAAACCTTCCTCTGCGTATTTTTGCATAAGCTGCAGTTCCCAGTCGCCAATGAGCTCGGTAATGATTTCGATCAATTCAACCAGAGAATGAGTCATGATTCCTCTCAATAATTAGTTTGCGTGAACTAAATATATCTTTTGCAAGAGTTTGTCAAGAAAAAAATTTAGGGATCGCAAATGAATAAGAAATCCGGGAGTATCCGCATTCTGAGAACAGAATCACAGGGGTTTCCCGAAAAGCAGCTTCAGCATATTGACAATCATCTTTTTCCGGCCGGCCCTTTCCATCAGGATGCTTAAATACAAAATCTCCGTGTTCAGCGGAGGCACGGTCAACTTGTCCTTTTTCATCAGACGTGCTGCTTTGGGTTTGCATCTTGTCACACAGAGTCCGCATCCGATACACCGGTCCGGATCGACCCGGAAGGTTTTCCCGATGGGGATGATCGCATTCATCTGGCAGCGTTTCAAGCACAGGCTGCACCCCGTGCAGGAAGCCGTTTCAATGATGGCGTAATAATTGGTGGCAAAAAAGCGGGCGGGACGAGGATGTTTTTTAGCGGTGGTCAGCACGCCGCAGCAGCAGCCGCAGCAAATGCAGATGCAGCTTGGCTTTTTTGAATTACCGGGCTGCAGGACCATTCCTTTTTCTTCTGCCGTATCCAGGATTTTCAGGCACTCTTCTTTGGAAATCTGCCTGGCCCGGCCGCGTGCCGCATAACTGGTTGATCCGATCAACAAACAGATTTCATAGTTGTCCGTTTGTCCGCATGGCCTTCCCATCAGGGCTTCACCCTGTTTGCAGACGCAGTTGGCCACATGGATCGTTTCGCGGGTATGCGTGATGAAGTGACGCATGTTATCGTAGGTATCGACAATATAATCCGGAATGATTGCTTTCAGGTGAGGGCTGGTGCGAAGCTGGGGCAGCGACGAACGGAAGAATTCCGCGCCGAAGCCCTCATCGAAATAGCGATGCATCATTTCCACGAGCTGGGGCGTCAGGTCATCGACATGATATTCAAACATGCCGATGGCCAGCATGGCGACACCGTAACGCTGCTTTCCGCCTTTGGTGTCCGAGCGACTGATGACACCCTTCATAAACATCTCCTCCAGTACCACAGCGAGTTCTTTTGAAGGAATTTCAATTTGAAATTGATCTTTGAGGTTTCTACGGATTTTGTCGACGGGGATGGAGCGGAGTGTCAGGCACAAAGCAACTTTTGCCTGCAGCGGGGTAAAAAAATATTTTAGAATTTCGATTTCGACGCCGCTTTTTGTCGGGGGGTATCCAATCGGATAGCGGTCCAACTGAATCTGAAGCTGTCTGTATAAGGAGTCGTCTGCCGGCATGATTTTCAATACACTAATTGAAAGGTATCCGTCCACCTGCAATTTTGAAAAAAATCATGACATTTTGATGGCTATGGTGCCGGAAACGATCAGGACAATGGACAGGCCCCGAATCCAGGTGACACGCTCTTTCAATATTAAGATGGAGAAAACCATGCCGAAGAAAACGGATGATATGATCATTTCATTTTTTGCAGCATCTCACCCATCATGTTGTGGATCAGGTTGATGGCTTTTAACGGGCGGATCATGACCTTGAAGTCAACAATTCTGCCATCGTCTCCCCAGGTGATCATGTCCACACCATTGACGGTAATTCCGTCGATGATGGTTTGAAACTCCAACACGGCATTATTGCCGGAAATGACTTCCCGCAGATATTTAAACGTGTCGTTGTTGAAGACGTGCAGAGCAGCCGCCAGGTACAATGTGGTGAGGGGCTTTCCCGCCTGCGGTGTGTGAACCACCGGGGAATGAAAGACAACATTTTCAGCCAGAATATTGTCCAGGCCTGCTGCGCTTTTAGATTCGATCACTTTGTGCCATGCGTCGATGGTATTCTCAATCATAGTCAAACCTCGTATTTATTGGCCGGGCATTACGATCCGGGACGCTTCCTTACGCTCCATTTCTTTGGCCTCGGCAATCATCGCCTGGACCGTTTTTTCAATGGCCTCCGGTAATTTGTCTGCTGCCTCGCTAAGCGTTTTTGCTCCTTCAATGACACACTGAACAGGAATCGGTCCGTTGGGCGACATAAGCTGGGTCATTCCGGTGAAAAAAGTTTCCCGGCTCTCGTCGATCGAACCGTCAATTTTGACGGGTGTAAGGCGCCGGATGGAGGCATAGGTCAGGTCTGTGAAGGTTTCTTCCTTATAAAGGTTGTCGGGATTTATCTTAATGTTTGTTATTTTGGGTCCGTTGGGATCACTCATGGTTTGTCTCCTTTGTCTTTGGAATCCTTTGGTATTATGCTCTGAAAAATAATGGAAACTGCAAGCTGAACGGCCCCGTTATTTTCGGATCATTGTTAGTTCTCCTACACTGAAAAACCCGGAGGGTCAAGAAGGGATATCGGAAAAGCAGCCGTTAAAAAGGGATATACAGGCGGCAGATTATTCAGGTGGAAGTCCAGGCATTACCCCGTTTTGAACTGGGCAATCTGGCGTGAAATGGCCGCCAGGTTTCCTTTTTCATCCCATACTTCGCCGTCAGCCTCCAGGAGTCCGCAGGTAATGAAACGCGTTCGGAGGCTGCACTTGAGCCGGTCGGTCTGCGGCAGGTTTCGGATATTCACGGAAAGTTCTATCGTCGGAACCCACGCGTTCATGCCCTGGGTAGCCAGCGCCGCAGGAGGCATGGCATCGATGATTAGAAAAAGGGAGAGAAGATCTATGGGACGGCCGTCAGAGAAGCTGAAATAGCCCTTATTCTGCGATACATCAGTAAGTTTCCCGACCATCCAGCCGGCGCAGCCCGGGTCGAGCCTCAGATCGAGGTTATGAAAAAGGGTGTATTTGGGCATGGGCGGAATCTGGACGCATTCATCGACCGGTGCAAGCTCCGGGGGCTTGCTTTCATACCGTTCAACATTACAACTGGTATTATCTACCGCGAATGTGCCCAGGGCTCTAATTTTTTCCTCCCCTTGCTGGGATACTCGTGCTTCAAAACGGGTAAACTGCCGGGAACGGGTAATTTCTGAAATCCGGATTTCCACTTCACCGGGAACACAACGGGAAAGATAATTGGCGGTAACAAGGGGGGTATTTTTCTTATCGCTTTTCCGGAGCATTGCGTCGGCGATCATCGCCATAAGATATCCCCCGTTCGGGTTTCCGTTTACTGACCAGTTATCCGAAACCACGCCGCCAAAGCGGGCGTTTCCCAGGTCCGTGAGCAGAATGTCTTTATCAAAAAGTTTCATCGCTGTATTTATCCTCCATGCATGCAGATCATCCGTCAGGCCGGGTCCTTGAATTTAGGCGGTTGTTTGGTAAAGTTTGCAGTCACCGCTTCCAGCTGGTTGGGACTTCCCATAAGCGTCATCATCAGCTCGGATTCCATCATCAAGCCTCTGCCGGAGTCACCATGCCACACTTCATTGATCAGTTTTTTCGCTGCGCGAATGGCATCGGGATTCTTGGAGGCGATCTCCCGGGCCAGAGCCATGGCATCTTCATAGGGTTTTTCACAGATGTGCGTTACCAGTTTCAACCGGGCTGCTTCTTCGCCTTTGATGACTTTGCCCGTAAAGATCAATTCCTTGGCCACGTCAATCGATACAAGATCGCGGATGGTCTGGGTCACGCTCATATCCGGAATCAATCCCCATCTCATTTCCATGATAGAGAATTTGGCGTCCGGTGTGCTGAATCGAATGTCTGCCCCCAGGGCGATCTGCAAACCGCCGCCCAACGCGACGCCGTGAATGGCCGCAATGACCGGCACGGGAAGCTCTTTCCATCCGTAGCCGATATGCTGATAGATATTGGAAATCCGGTTCCGGTATCGATCCGTGAGATTGGGGAACCTTTTTTCTCCGGATTGCATGGCCGCGAAATTCTCAATGTCCAATCCGGCGCAGAAGCTCTTGCCTTCGCCGGAGATGACCACAACGCGAACGCCGGGTTCTTTCGCCAGCCGATCGATGGCGTCCGCCATGGCATCAATCATGTCGAAGCTTAACGCGTTGTATTTTTCGGGCCTGTTGAAACGGACATCCGCTATGTGGTCTGCGATAGTAATTTTTACCAGTTCACTCATGATATTCTCCTTTTTTTTATGAAAATTTTCTCTTTCTATAATGCCTCTACTCTACAGGGTACATACCGGTGCATCGGTGTGCCGAACTGGTCGCGATGTGTATTTTTAGTGAGCCTATTCACATTGGCGCCGTATTTCACACCGTTGTATACCAGGCCAAAACCGTGCGGGATCACCACATGGCCTTTGCGGGCCGTGTCAGTGACTTCCAGTTCAATCTCTTCGCTGCCCGCTTCGGTGGTCACTTTCACCTGTTGTCCTTCTTTCAAATTTAAGGCCGCCGCGTCCTCCGGGTGCATCGTTATTGTGCAGTCACGCTTGCCTTCGTTCCAGGCGGGATCGCGCATCAATGTATTGGCGTTTTTGTCGATGTGTTTTCCTGCCATGAGGATGAGCGGAAATTCCGCAGGCAGCGTCAGCGCCGCTTGCTCCCTGGCCGCTTCGATTGCTTGCAGTTCGTCGAGCAGCTCCGGAATGTGTAGATTGATTTTGCCGTCCGGAGTTCTCACTTCTGTAAAATTATTTTCCGGGTCGGTTTTGCCCACCCATATGCCTTCGGGGTGGTCGAGAATCTTCTGGAACAGTTCTTCTCCTAACGCCGGACCGGGCTTGTAGCCGGCTCTTGCGGCATTTTCAGAAAAAGACTTGGGGGCAACCTGCAGCATGCCCCAGAGCGCCGACAGATGGACAGACCCCAGGGCTTGGCCCAGCGTTTTCCCAAGAATAAACGGCATGGCCTTAAGCGTCTTCGGTTCTGCGACCGCGTATTCCATCAGCGCTTTGGCAAAAGCCGGACGGCTTTCACAAGCGGCCGAGTATAGCTTTTCCGGAATCGGCGGGATCAATCCCATTTTATCGGCGATCCGCAGATGAATTTCCCCCAGTTCCAGTTGTTCGCCGTCCGGTTCAATAATGGGACGCCGCATCTGGAAGTGAATGCCGGGGTAGGTCATCGGGAAGAAGGTGCCGTCCCAGGATTCATAGCCGGTGCGCGAGGGCAGAACATAATGGGAAAGAGCGGCCGTTTCCGTCATGGCAATTTCCGCCGTGACCAGCAAGTCCAGTCGCTGGAATGCTTTTTCATAAGCCGTTGTGTCCGCATAGGAGCGCAATGGATTGGAGCCCGACACGATCACCGCCCGCAGCCGCTCGGAAGAATCGGAGAGTATTTCCTCCGGCATGACATTGGGAGGAAACACGCCGCAAACCGGAAAGGAATTTGTGGCCACCGCCCGCCAGACTTTGGGATTGCGTTCATCCGTGTGCGAACCGATCGGCATCATGTGGCCGGGAATGACATTGCCGCCGGGAACGCAAAGCCTGCCGCAAAGAGCCATCAGAATCACGATCAGATAAGAATTCAGGCCGCTGTGGCGTCCCATGAAAATGCCGAGGTCGTAGCGCAGGGACGATTTACGCGTCGCATAAAGCTTTGCCACTATGCGGACCTGGTCAAAATCCAGTTCGCAGGTCTTGATGGCTGCACGGGCGTCGAAATTTTCAAAATAAGATCTGACCGAATCGAATCCGGACGTATGGTTGGCTAGATAGTCTTTGTTTTCCCAGCCTTCTTTTAAAATCATGCATATCATGGCCTTGATGAGCAGGGCGTCCGTGCCGGGCCGGATGCGCAGATGGATGTCGGCAAGCTTTGCGGTTTCCGATACGCGGGGGTCGACAACAATCAGCATTTTGTCTTTATCTTTGGAGAGGCGCTGGAGCTTTCTGGGCGCCTGAGGAATCTGATGGCTCTGCATGCCGTTCCAGCCGAGGACGAGCAGGACATCGGTGTTGTCGATATCCGGGCCGTCATGAAGATACTGACGTCCATGCGTGCGTCCGATCACCCAGAAGGCTCCGGCAAATTCCTGCGCGAGCGCGCCGTAGTGATACTGAGAGCCCAATCCCCGCATGAGGCGAACGCCGAAGGCGGCTTCAAAATGACACCCCTGTGTGCTCGCGCCCATGTAGGCAAACGATCGCGGGCCATACTGCTCAAGGATGCTTTTGAGTTTGGCGGCAATTTCGTCAATCGCCTGATCCCAGGAAATGCGTTCAAATTGATCCCCGACTTTTTTTAACGGATATTTCAGCCGATCGGCATTGTGCTGATGATAGGCGATATTCAGACCCTTGCGGCAGACATAGCCTTCGCTTTTTACATTGGTCTTGTCGCCCTTAACTTTGACGATGCGGTTCGCTTCCACCTCGATTTCCAGGCCGCAATTCTGTGCGCAAAGGACACAACCGGTCTTATAAATGGTTCCCATCATGACTCCTTTCTCCGGACGGATTGCCGGATGTGCGTCTTTATGAGTGCGGGGCTTCATGACGCAGTTTTTCGATAATATTCAGAAGATCACGCTTCTGGTTTTCATTTAAAATCTGCAGAAAGTCGGTATTGGCTTCGGCGATCACCCGGGCGGCTTCCCGGGCCATCGTTTTTCCTTTCTTCGTCAGATGAATGCGGATGGAGCGCCGGTCGTCGGGGTTGCCCCTGCGTTCAATGAATCCCGCGGTCTCCAGACGGTCCAGGATGCCCGTTAGGGTTGCGCTGTCGAGCTCCGCCCTTTTGCCCAGTTCGCTGGAAGTGACCTGATCTTCCTGATTGAGAAAACCCAGAATCATAGCCTGAACGGAGGTGAGATTGAGCTCGGAAACCTTTTGCGTAAGAAAACGATTGCCCAGTTGATAGGCCTTGGCAAGCTGAAAGAAGATACAGTCGACTTTGTCCATGTTATTATCCTTGTATGCAATTAACTTGTGTACGAGTATAACAAGAAAGGCCATATGTCAATCCTTTTTTATTATGGCCTTATGCTAACTTTACGAAGCAGGTTAATTCATGTGGATTGGTCAGGGAGCAATGGCAATTCGTCAAATCATCTTTCAGGAAAATCCCGAATGGTTGGGATGCCGCTCCGCCCGCCTGTATGCTCACTGACTCTGGCGGCCGCCCATGCCCCCAGGTCAAGGGATTTTTCGGCGTTCCACCCACGCACAATGCCGTAAGTCAGGCCCGCGTGAAAGACATCTCCGCAGCCGGTGGTATCGATAGCGATTGCCGGGTAAGCCGGTTTACGGATGAAACGGCCATCGACCAGGGCTATGTAACCTTTTGCTCCCAGCGTGACGCCCGTGAATCGCACACCAAGACCCGCCAGTACCCGGCAGGTTTCTTCCGGGGTTGGGGAAAGCGCGTTGGAAAAAGTTTCTGATGTGACACAACAGTCGCTGAGTCTTGCGATTTCCAGCATCCCGTCGCGCAATGTTCCCGCGTCAACAATTACGGGAATGCCCGCTTCCTTTGCTTTGCGGCAGGCAAACAGAGAGGCTTCGGGAAACAAACCGTCAGTATGAAGCGCCGAGCATTTTAAAAGCAGATTTAAGTCCAGTTCTTCAGGTTGGAGGGGTTGACCGGTGGGGCGCTGCCAGAAGATTGTACGGCGTGCCGTGGCCGGTTCACTTACGATAAACGCGAACTGTGAGTGTTGATTTTGGCGGATGACGAGACCGCCTGTATCGATTCCTTCCGCCGTCAATGATGAGGTGATTTGCGCACCAAAGTCATCATCACCTGCCACACCGGCCATGAAGGCATCGAACCCCCATCGTTTCAGTGCGACAAGCGCGGTCGCGACGGGGCCTCCGCCCTGTACAATCAGATTGGAAAATTCACATTTCACGTCGGGCGACGGGTAAGCGGGTACCAGACCGATATAATCCAACGAGCACTGACCGATACCGAAGACAAGGGGAGTATTCAAGATGCATGTTCCTTTCCGGAGAATGTCATTTTCTCACAAGCAAGATATCATGTCTGAATCAAAATGTAAAAAATCCTGATTGACAACTTGGGTTTGTCCTGTTAACGAAAATAAGAAATCCGGGGTGGCAGGATATGGAGTCCTGTCTGAGATTATACCCGTTGTACCTGATCCGGGTAATGCCGGCGGAGGGAGAATAGAGATAATTTACAAAAACCCTTTCTCCCCATGGCAAAAGGGTTTTTGTATTTGGGGTTATATCAAAATTACAGGGAGATATGAAAATGAAGATCACAGCAGCGGAAATTTATCAGTCGGTTGAAGATATTCGTGCGAAAAGTCCATTGATTCATAACATTACCAATTACGTGGTCATGAACACTACGGCAAACGCGCTTCTGGCACTCGGTGCGTCGCCGGTGATGATCCATGCCGAAGAAGAAGTCGCCGACATGGCGGCCATGGCCTCCGCGTTGGTGATCAATGTTGGTACGATCAGTGAACCCTGGGCGCGTGGAATGTTCAAGGCTTTCGCTGCGGCCTGG
>JBDKUG010000146.1:0-7583 GCA_039679815.1 Smithella sp. | reverse complement strand
AAAACCGGATCAGCGGCCAGATCGAGATGCGTCTTTTCAGGCAACGGATCGTCCGCTGTTTTTTTCACCGGCCGACAGGTGTTTTCAGTGTCCGGATTGATGTTCAGCGGGAAAAGGTCCTTCGCCTTTTCGGGACCTACGGCCTCCACGATTAACTGGGCAATGATTTCGTCATTGATGTTTGCCGCCGTAGACCATCCCATATAGTAGACAATGGCAAGGGAATCGGCAATACTCCACGGCTCGGGTTTGATTCCGGAGAGTTTGAATTCCAGCGGCAAATCAGCGTCACGGGCGATGAACGCATTGACGCCTTCCGCATAGAGCTGGAGGTAACGCCGGTTTGCCTCGTTTAGCATTCCCGCGTGTTTCCTGGCCTGGCGGACAAAGCCAATCGTGCGCATACGGATGTCCGATTCCAGGCCTGCCCTTCCCACAAGCTCACTGATGCGTCCGGAAACAAGGAGCCGGGTCAGATGCATCTGGAAGAGTCGATCCTGAGCCGTTACAAACCCCTGGGCGCGGAGCAGGTCTTCCTCGTTTGCCGCGTAGATATAAGCTATTCCCTGCTCATCGCGGAGGACTTCGACGGCTGCTTTTAACCCTGGAATACGAAGATCACCCTCCCGCTGAAAGGTATTGATGTGCGCGCATCCTGTAAGGATAATACATGCAAGACTAAGGATGATGAACAAAATATTACACCTTGGATTCACTGCTTCCTCCTTCGGTGCCGTATGATCAGCATGGCATTATTCTTTTTTATACAGTCATGGATTATTGACAACCTGGCAGACGGCGTTTATCTTTTTGACCAGTTCATCGATTTTAACGGGTTTTGCGATTAAGGCTTTGCCGCTGGAAATGCCCGCGCCTTTTTTAATGTCATCCTCATTGATGATGGCTGTCACGTAGATGATGGGGATGGAACGGGTAACCGGGTCCGCCAGTAGCTCATCTGTCACCTCGGTTCCGGACATGCCCGGCATCATGATATCCAGCAGGATGACATCCGGCTGCTCAGCCTTCGCCAGGCGTATCCCTTCATCCCCCCGCGTCGCGGTCAGCACCTGAAATTCGTCCTTCAATTCCAGGTTCTTCTTGAGTGCTCTGCAAAAAAATTCTTCATCGTCGATAAGCAGTACTTTTTTCAAATTCCTCTCCCTGTATTCATCCGTCATGATGGTCCGTGGCTCGTTTAAGGCAGATACACACCCGTTCCGATGAAATAGTCTGTTCCCGGGATAGGCTCAACATAACCAACCTTCTTCTGTTCACCTTTGGCACCGGGTTTCAGCCAGTAGAAATCAACAAATCCCCCGCCCGTCTTGGCCGCATCGCTCAATTCGCGAATGACATATTTTCCCTTGGCGTCTTTATGCCTGTAGAGATTTTTACCCTGCAGATCTTTCTGTGTCGCATGGGCTACATTCACGCAATTGAAGTTGTAGACGTAAAAATACCCCGTATTGTCTGCGTAAAAACGCACGGGGTTGACAAACTTCCGGACCAGAGCAATGCGCTTTTCCTCTCCCTTCACATCCCTCAGGATTTCACCCAGTCCCACCGCAGTTCCATGCACGATGGTTTTCGCGATTTCTTTCTGGCACTCGATGGATTTCTCGTCGGTTGTCTGCGCAAAACAGGTACCAACGGGAAGCACGGTCAGCGTGAACAAAAACGCAACGGTCAACAATGCGGCCGCCCTGATCGTATGATGAACCCGGATTTTTTTCTTTTCCATACTTGTTGCTCCTGCAGAATTATTTGTTGTAAAAATTTCTCACAAATAAGAGGATTTGTCAATTCGCTGTTAACATTCGCTGGTAACGGCGAATTGCCTCAAGTAACGTCCGTTTCCTTACAATTTAGTCCCCGCAACAGCCATCATTAATCTTCTTTGCCTTCAGGCTTTTTGCGGACTTCGGCAAGCCAGGCATTGACGCTTTTATTTTCCTGCCCGGCGGCCATGGCTATCACACTGTGCAGCGCCGCACTGACGCGCACTACTGAATTTTTTTCAGAAGGCTTTTCCGGTTCTTCGTTTCTTTCCGCACAACCGGCCAGATAACGGTCAACGGCTTCCTCGAAAGCCTGTCTGATTTTCTCCACGGAATCACCCTGGAAATTGATTTCATGTTGAATATCGGAAACACGGCCAATAAGGCATCCTAGTTCCTCGCTGTATTCTATCTTGGCACAATAGCCTTTATGGGTCATTGGCTTGCTCATGGTTTTTTTCCTCCTGTTAAAAACATTCGTTGCCGTGCCATTGTTATTAAAATCTCCCGAATAAGGACATCACTCATTACATGGGCTGTCCAGAAAAGGAATTGTTTTTCCTTTGATCTTCCCGGTCCGGTCGGCAGTCCGATCCCAAATCAGGTTTTTATAATTTCCGCCAATGTCTTACTGTCCGCTCCGAAATAAACGTTTCCGCCGATCTTCACGATGGGACGGCGAATAAGGCGCGGCTCTTTCAGCATGAGATCAATCAGATCGTTATCCTTAAGTTTTGCCTGGTCCAGCCCCAGTGACTTGAAACTCGGAGAACGAAAACTGAACATCACCGAGGCAGGTTTCTTCTGCAGCAGTGCATCGATTTCCGCACGTGTAAAAGGCGTCTTGAAAAAATCCCGGGCATTGATTTCCACCATCTTTTGCGAGAGATACTCCCTTGCTTTCCGGCAGGTGTTTCATTTATTCCAGCAGAAAAAGTCAATTTTCATATATCCTCCTTATCGTCGGAGTATTAATAGAAGCTTTATCATTCCAGGCTTTGTCTGTCATTCATTTTTTATTACTCCGGCAACTATTAACAATCTCAAAATATTATGCACAACTGAATTCCGGACATCTTTAGTCGTCTTCCCGGCGAATACCCTAATAACCTGAAGGTCACGCGAGGGCACGAGTGCCGGGAACCAGTTTAAATAATGCCTGGATTCCGGATCGTGCTTCGCTTGTCCGGAATGACGTAAATTGAATGACACAGTCTCCCTCCAAAGGGGGACCAAAAACCCCATCCAGAGCGGGACAAAAGAATGCAACACCTATTGACAGCTTTACGGTGGAATAGTAGATTACAGAAAATTATATATTGTTCACCAGCTTCTACACCCGATGAGACGCACGTGCAAAACGAAGACGTTCTGGCAAGAATCCACATGGATGCCGTACTTTCGAATTTTGAAATCCTGACAAGGGAAGATGCGGAAGCATTCTCGATTGCCAAGGGATGGAACGGCAGCATCTTTTTCATGGTCGGCATAAAAGGCCCAAGGGCCACCCTGGAAATGAAGGATGGCGCCGTCAGGGTTGGGCAGAGAAAAGCCGGAAAGCCTGATATTGTCTTATTTTTCCCCACCGCAAGGATCCTCAACAATCTGTTCACCGGCGCGGGTTCGGGTTTCCCGATCCCTTTAAAAGGTCTGCTCAAGACCAAAGGACTGAAAGTATTCTCGAAGCTTGCCAAAAGAATGGAGGCCATCCTGAAAGGTCCCAATCCTCCCCGGGAGATCAAGGCCAGGCTTCTCATCAACACGGTGGGCAAAGCCATTGCCGCCATCGCCGCGTTTGAACCCGAGTCTCAAATCATTGCGCGGGGCATCAAAGGGATTGCAGAGGTCAGGATCAAAAACGATGAGGCTGTCAACATCACTTTCAGCGTGCAGGACGTAACCGCCCGCAACGGCCACGCGCCAGATCCCGATCTTGTCATGGAATTTGCCACACAGGATCTGTTCCTCGATATCGTGGATGACAAGGTGGATGTGTTTGCCGCTATCTGTCTGGAAGACATCCGGGTCGAAGGTGATCTCCACATGGGCGAGGCCATGAATCTGTTTCTCGACAGGGTGGGTGTCTATCTGCAATAGGAGGCAAAGAGTGACCTATACCTTTACACAATCCAGAGCGCTCTTTCAACGCGCCGCCAAGGTCATACCCCAGGGCATCTACGGACATTTCAATCCGTCTACAACCATTCCCGGTTCATATCCCTATTTCATTGCCAGGGCCAAAGGTTCCCGTTTCTGGGATGTGGACGGCAACGAATACATCGATTATTCCTGTGCGTATGGCCCTATGATCCTCGGCTATGCCCATGACCGGGTTGACGAGGCCTTTGCCAAACAGGCCAGGATGGGAACGGCAACCATGCCGCCTTCCACCCTGCTCATTGATCTGGCCGAAAAGATGGTGGAGGTCAACGACTGTGCCGATTGGGCCGTGTTCGCGAAGAACGGCGCGGATACCATCTCCTGGGCGCTTGTTCTGGCCCGCGGCTATAAGCGGCGAAATAAGATCGTGCTGGCCAATGGAGGCTACCACGGGACCCAGCCGTGGTCAGGAACCAACCATACCGGCATCAGTCCCGCCGACAGGGCGGATATCATCATGGTCCCCTGGGGTGATCTGGATGCCTTCCAACGTATTGTAGATGAAAATAAGGACCAGATCGCCGGAGCGATGTTCACTCCTTATCATCACCCCGTCTTCGAAGAGCAGGTGCTCCCCGCTCCCGGATACTGGCAGGGCATGCGCCGGATTTGCGATGCAAATGGCATTGTGCTGATGATCGATGATGTGCGCGCCGGCTGGCGGCTTGACATAAAAGGTTCGGCCCATTATTTCGGATTCAAGCCCGATCTTGCCTGTTACTGCAAGGCAATCGCCAACGGCTATCCCATTTCCGCCCTCGTCGGAACGGACAAAATGCGGATGGTCGCTTCAAAAGTTTTTCAGACCGGTTCCTATTGGAACAATTCGCCGGAAATGGCGGCGGCCCTCGCCTGCATTGATGAAATGCAGATAATTGATGCCGCCGGAATCTGCGATGCACGCGGTTTGCAACTCCGCCGGGGTCTCGAAGAATGCGCCGCCGCACGCGGCCTTCAGTTCAGGATGTCCGGACCGAATGCCATCCCCTTCATGCATTTCACCAATGAAAAGAATTTCAAGCGTGCCCAGCTCTTCTGCAAAGAATGCTCTCTGCATGGAGTATTCTTCTTCTGGCATCACAATATGTTTTTGAGCGCGGCCCATACCGAAGACGATATCCGAAAAACCGTCGATGTGGCGGACCGGGCATTTAAGATCGTAAAAGAACAGTTTGGCGGGTAGCAGCAGAAATAAGGGGAACGATACTATTAATTCCCCTGCTGTCAGCCTTTTTTCCCCAGGATTGACCAGTACAGTTTGACACCGCAAATTGTGAAGTATTCAATTTCCTGAATTTTACATCCTGAGTCTTCCACAAGGCCGGGGTAGTTCCACACGGGATGAAAGACCGCTTCGGTGGTCAGACTGTAGAAAGTAATGGCGAAATACCAGTTAAGTCTCTGCGCAATTCCCTTCCATCCCGTTTTTTCCGGCAGGACAAATTCTCCCACAACAAAATACCCGCCGGGCTTAACGAGTGTTCCGAGGTGGTTTGCGACTTCGGGCACCCTTGTCTCGGAAAAGACATTCAGAAAGAAGTTTGAAATAACCATGTCATACTGCCCTGTTTCCCTGATATTGAATATATCATCATTGATAACACGAATCTCGTTTGGCGGGTTCTCTTTTGCAATGCGCTTGCGAAATTGATTGATCATGGTTTCCGACAGGTCGACAGCCGTCACCTGTGCGCCGAGCTTGCTCGCTTCTATGGCCTCCGTTCCATGCCCGACCCCGGCAACAAGCACCCTGTCGCCGGGTTTAACATGCTTGAGCATCGCGGACTTGCATTTGGGTATTCGTCCCAGACTATACAGTCTCCCGGTTAATTCGTATTGATACCCCACCAGCCAATACCCGTCTTTCATTGAGCGCTCCTTTTAATAGTTGCTTCTCTTGGGTGAGAAAGCATAACGATTTGTAACATTCTTATGTGATACAAAATAAAATGGAATGGATGGACAAGTCTTCCTGTTCCTCTGGAAAGTATATGAGGTGTGGATTTGAGTGTCAAGAAGCTTTTGGCGGGTCCATGACAAATGTCTGCACCTCAAATTTCATGGTCAAAATTTTTTTTGACATGCAAAACCAATTTTTTATATTTTCCCACACAAAAAAAGTGTATCATATTTACAACACATCTAAACCGGTCAAGGTCCTGCCTGCTTTCATGGAGGCACAGTGAAATGAAAAAACATCTCTGGATATTTGTTCTCGTCCCGCTCATTATTTTATGCTCCGCCGTAACAGGTTCATCACAAATGGAGACTTATTCCGACTCTCTGGTCAACGCCAAAACAAACGCCGACGCGCCGAAGAACTGGATGGCGGCCTACGATGATATTGTGAAAATCTCCACGGCCGGTTCGGTTGGGGCCAATCCCTATGGTTTGAAATACTACGGCGATCAGCTGATCGTCCGCACGGCCAGTACCGAACGAGCGTACAACGGTTATTACTGGCCTAACATACCGACCACCGCCGGGGCCCCCTATGCGGTACGCGACGGCACAACCATAATGAGGTCCTGGGTCACAACAGGAAATGAAATTACTTCTTTCGTTGACAGACAGAATCTGAACGCCAACACGCTCATCCGGGGTCTGGAAAAGGGAACGGGTATGAACAGCACCGGAACCCATGATGCCATCTTCGAAATGGCGGTGACCATAGGCGATCAATACAATCCCCACCTGCTGCGCCCGACACGAAACCCCGACCCCACTAAATACAGCACGAATCCAGGGGAATATGGGACGAATGGGAAATTTCCCCCCGGTGACACTCCCTTTCCCGCCAGCCCCGAGGAGGCCGGAATTGGAAAAAACGGGGATCCGGCAGCAGAAGCGGTTTATGCCAATTACAAGGCAGCATACAATGCCTGGGCAATGCAATCCCATTCTGATCCTGATGTAAATAACCGTTTCCCCTGGACGGAGCCTGGTTATACGTACCACTGGGGGCAGGCTCAAAACGCTCCCACAAAACTGTCGGAGGTTCAGGGGCTGTCCGAATTCATCCTGCTGGGCGGCACGGGCAATTCCGATTTGACCAAAACCGGGTATTGAAGAACACCCTCATCAATTCCGGTACGATCACCGGAACCGGAACGGGTCACGCCATCAGAACCGGTGCCGGAAATGACACACTGACCATCGATGGCGGTCGAATCGACGGCAGCATAGACCTTGGAACAGGGGCAAACCGGTTCAATTTCACCCTGAACAAAAACACAGCCGCTTCCGCCCTGATAGTCAATGCCAACACGGTCACACTTGAAGGCAACACAATTGCCGTAAACGTTGCCCCAACAGGCAATATCATTCGGAACAATGACTTGTTTCTCATCGTGGATGCAGCGAAGCCGATCCTGTACAATACAAAACTCTCCATCCTTAATGACAGCACCCTTCCAATGATTACATTTACTGATTTGTGAAGCGCAGACAATCTAAAACTTTACTTTGCTGCTGCACGTGACAACACCTTCTATACGCTGCGCTCCGGCAATGCTTCGCTGGGCTTCGTTCTCGACAGTCTGGCAAACACAGCAACAGGCGATATGGCCGCAGTTCTGGAGGATCTTGACTTTTCCGGCAATCCCCGCAATGCCCGGCAAATGGAACCCACCGTCAATAACG
>JBDKUG010000309.1:0-17919 GCA_039679815.1 Smithella sp. | reverse complement strand
TCACTGTAACACTGAACGATATCACCGATCATCAAAGCCACCACTTCAACCATGGCCACTATCCCCACTTTGGTTCCACCTTCCACATCCGTATTGATAATCGTTACAACACGTTTATTTTTGGAATAGGGCGTCACGACAGACACAACCGCATTGGGATTGCAGGCGTGATAGGCTCCTGAGATTTGATAAAAGTCGATGATTTTCCCCTCTACAGGGGTATGATTATAGTGATATTTTTCCGGAGTCAGTCTGAAAATCGCGAAATCGCCTTCCTGAAAAGCTGAAAGCCAGGTGCGTTTATTTGAGCTGAACATTTCCTCATAATCAAAAAACTTATCTTTGATAAATAAACCTGAATCTTCCTGAAATGATCCCAAAAGCATCCGGGAATCGGCGGGTGCTACCACGGCGCAGGGATCATTGGGCATCGGGCGGCATTCCCAGTAACGGATTTTGCGTTCAAATATTTTCCGCAGCGTGTTGAGATTCTCCGGTTTATCCAAACATTCCCGAAAATCAATATTCAATTGACTGTGCACATCCAGATAATTGCTCATACGATCAGACAGGATGCCATCGTAATTCATATAACTCAATACGCGTGAAACCCTGGCACTGATCAACTTGCGGAAAAGCCATGACGACTGCTCGCGCAGACGGTAATAAATAAATTGTACAGCCTGATCCCCGTAAAACTGCTCTGATTTGATCTTGCGTGTATTACGTTCTATGTAATGATGTTGCATATTTCATATTCCTGTCTTTTGATGAAGTTCGATTTTGTAATGAATATGAACCAGAATAATATTGATGAATTTCTCCAGCATCTTTTCGGAAGCGCTTTCTTCCTGTATCTCCTTTCCGGCACGGCTCAGAAACTCATTCAGCGACGATTCCTGCAGAATCCCGTCCAGCAAACATCTGATATTGCTTCTCAAGCCTCCTGACACTTTTTCCAGTTTATTTAAGTCTTCACCCAGTAACGCCAGAGCCTCCTTAATATGCCGATTGCGCAAGTCCGTCCGGTAATAACGCTCCGCCTCCTGATTGAACTTCTCAGCACCTAAATCCATCGGAGATTTGGCGCCCGACATCTGAAGAATTCCGGAGGTCAGCTTTCCACAGGCGGAAAAAATCTCCGGTTCACAAAGCCTAGCTTCCAGGTCATCCGTTTCTTCCCGCATACCAAGCATTTCTATTAGATCAGCTGCGTCCTGACGCAAAACCTCAATCAGCGCCCGCCTGTATTCAAGATTGTATACACGCATGTAGCCGGGGTAACGTCTGCTCATACGCACCCGCTCCATCCGGGCAATCACCTTTCTCAGCAGAACATTTCTCGTGTCGCTGCGCACAAAAAAAGTAGGGATGCCGATGGCGGCTCCGAAAAATATTTGCCTTCTTTCACTTTCAATGGAAGGATCATCGGGGATATGGTCATGTCGAATCTGCCCGGTAATAATATATTTAAAAGCCACCAGATAGAGAAGATTTTGCAGATTAACCGCCGGACCCATATCCTGCGTGAAACTTTCAAAGAGGCTGTAGTGCCGCCCTTCAAAACCGGAAAACCCCATCACGCTGTATTCACGGAGTTTCTCAAGAAGATAAAGAGACATCTTACTGTCAAATACACCAAGATCAGCCAAGTCTTCTTTCAGGTGCTGTGAGTTATAAAGCTCGCCATTTAAGGCGGGGCTCCTGTCTGTGCTCATCAAAACAACCAGGTAATCAATTAATCGGAAGTCGGGAACAAAATCACCATTTAATCGAAAGGTCTTGCTGATCATATTGTCTATCCATTTCGGACCAAAAGGAGACACAGACTTGCCCAAAATATTCAGATTGGCCTTTTTTTGCCAGCGTCGCCAGAGCATGCGAAGATGCGTGTAATCCAGCTCATGAGGCAGGAACCCAAGGGCTTTTTCCGGATGGAAATCCATAAAATCTAAGCGGTAGGGTGCGGCGCTATACGTACCGACAAAAAGCGGGAGAAAATGCTCGACAATTTTTACAACCAGATCACCTATATATTTTTCATCCCGTGCAGAAAAGCCAGAATCATGATTGCGAAGCAGTTGGCTGAGCTTTTTGCTCCCTAGGCTTACATGGGTTCCGTTATTAGCCAGACTGATGTTGGATAAATTGGGCAATGACACTAAATTACTTGTAATAATTCCGGCTTCTCGCAGTTTTAATACCGCGTTAAATTGGCTGCGACTTAAAACACGATGGCACAAATGCATATACTCATGTTTTTCGACACCTCTATCCCAACCGGAAAGGCACGGATTCATGAATAATTCGCGGTAAAAGGCATCCGAAACACACTGGCTTAATATTTTCTGACGAGTCGGCGGATGCGGGGACAGAAAAACCATCGCTTTTTGTCCGCTCTCCTGGAGAGAATATTTGATGTTGGCATACATCACCAGCAACTGCGTTAACAAAAAGCGCACAGCCATTTCTTTGGCCACAACACGTCCCATACCCGTTTCAGACTGCATCGCCATAACGTAAAACGAAGAAGTTTCCGGAGATGTGTTATCATTAAGAAATGATGACATGATTCTTAATCCGGTTGCATGAAGAATCGGTGCGTCTTTTTGCTTTGAGGCAATGATCTCCGCCAGCGACAACTTTAAAAGATAACTGATCGGGACACGAAGGTATTCACGTCCATTTTCCTGCAAAAAATACCTGTCAAAATCGGACCGTTGACCGGCAGATGCATTGGACTTGTCTGCCAGCATGTCATGCCCGATGATGATGTTGGCAAAATCTCCTATTTTCTCGCGCGGAATCCGCACCCAGCTGTTTTCCCAAACACCTTCCGCGTTTTCGTTTAAATATTTTTCCAGATCTGTCATCACCTTACGGGATGTATCGCCGGATTTCGCACGTTTTTTGGTATTGCTAAAATAGTTAGACCGTTCGATAAAAAGAGGCAGGTCAGCATGATGCTTGCTGCCGATGACGACCGTCTGCATTTCCGATTCGCTTCCGGCGGTCGTATCCGTCGGCGCAAAAGGAAGTGACCCGACATTCAAACCCAGCCGGTCATATTTCACGCCGATTGCTTCCGATATTTCCCTGATGGATTTCGGGTTTACATCGTTTTGTATTTCAGGATAATTTTTTGCTGCAAAAGTCCCTCTGCTCAACATTCATCTCCTTCACATATATTACCAGCATCGCGAAGGAATGATATATTTTCAATGTTTCATTATGATGAAGAAATAAAGATGTTTTGAATAAACCCGGGATTTACCTGCAGGCTAATTCAGCAGGTCAGCTGTTTAAAAGGTTTCAATAATTGTATAAGTAAAATGTTAATTTACTAGCGCTCCGCAAATTTATAGCCGAACCCGCGAACCGTGAGAACGTAACGGGGATTTTCCATGTCTTGCTCGATCTGGGCCCGAAGACGGCGGATATGCACATCGACGGCACGGTCGGTAATGAAGGTATCGTCGCCCCAGACATGATCAAGAATCTGATTTCTTGAATAGACCCTGCCGGGATTGCGGGTTAAAAAGAAAAGAATTTTCAGCTCAGTAGGGCTCAGATTAATAACGCGTCCCTGTACATGGACGGTACAGGATTCATAATTGATCATGAGCCCCTCGTACTCAAACATTTTTTTAGTCGATAATTTTTCTCTTTCCTGGACGCGGCGAAGAATCGTTCTGACACGGGCAATGAGTTCTTTGACACTGAATGGCTTGGTCATATAATCATCCGCACCGATTTCCAGCCCGATAATCTTATCCACCTCGTCGCCTTTGGCAGTAAGCATGATCACCGGCAAATGGGCCGTATCGGGATTGGCACGAATGCCCTTGCAGATATCTAACCCGTTCATGCCGGGAAGCATTAAATCCAGAATAATCAGATCCGGCTTCTGCGATTTAACAGTCGCAAGAACCTTACCGCCATCAAGCACTTTTATAGTAGAAAAACCTTCCCTCTCCAAATTATAGGATACAAGGTCAACAATATCTTTTTCATCATCGACGATCAGAATCTTTGACATACACGGGGGCCTGTAATTATACCGGGATCACCATTACGGCATCTTGAATTATCGTTGCATAAAAAACGAAGGTTAGCGATGATTAATCAGCAACTATTTTAAAAACTTCATCACCGGGCCGGACGCGGTCCGACACCTTGAGGCCTATGGAGTCACCGGCAACGGCTTTTTGAACCGGTTTATTGTCCACTTCCATGGATTGAATCACATCAGTGAATTCTGTCGTATGACCGGAAAATTTAATGCTGTCACCAACCTGCAAATCACCTTCCGTTATGTGAACTGCGGCAACAGAAGGTTTTGCAAAGAATTTGACTACTTCGCCAATCTTTTTTTCCGCCATGATAAATCCTCCATCCGATAAATTGTATGAGCCTTTTCGTTTTTCAGGATGACCTCGACCCGTTTGGGCGCTGAACAATACGCTAAAGCCGCGAATGATGCTTTGAGTATTATTGAATTTAATACATTTTTTACATTCAAAAAACAACCCCCAAAACAGGCAAATGATTCTGCCTTGGAAATTTCTCGAGACGGAAACAAAAACCCCGCGGGAGAATATACCGCGGGGTTTTCACTACCTCTATGATACCTATGGCCTATCGCCTCTCTGCAATAGCCTTTAACCTATGACCCATGACCCATGACCTGCGTTAGAACGTTAGCGTCAATTTGTTGATAACCAGCAAATTGTTCTGGATGTCCTGACCGGTAGCTGTCGTACCGCTGTACCAGTCGCCGGTGAAAAGGTAACCCGCGCCCAGCATGTAGGACAGGTTGTCGGTGATTTTGTAAGTTCCGACTAAATCCACTTCCCAGCCGTAGTCTCTGCCTTCCCATGTGTAAGTATTTGCGGGTTTAAGGGTTTTCTCGGCGCGTGCATAAGAAACAGACGCCATAATATCCAGCCTGTCAATCGGTCTGAACCCGCCACGAACTTGAAAGAACCAGCTATTGAGCATTGTGCCGTTATCAGTTGTGCCGTTGTAACCATCAATGGGACCGATCCACTTTCCCCGGTCATAATAGTTAAACATAATCAGGCAGGGATTCCAGTCGCGGCCACCATTGATGATCCCGCCTTCTATTGTACTACTGTCAGGGTCATCGCCCGATACATAGGCAACACTGCCGCCCACGTAAACCTTTTTGAAATCAGCCGTTGCGTCAACCCAGCCGCTGATGCTTCGGATGTCTCTGTCCTCTCTGACATCAGCCGGGAATTCAAAATTATCTCTGCCTACCGCATAATTGAATTCTCCCTGCAGAGCTACCGGACCGAATTTGGCGATAACGTAAGGTGTGAAGAGGAAATAGTTCCTTGTGTAGGAATTACCAAGGCCAGTAACCGGGTCTGCTGCAGCACGGTTGGCCGCCTGTCGATAGTAATTGACATTGACACCCGCCTTGCCTGTTTGCCAGCTGAAAACACCTTCAATGCCGTATTTATCATTATCATCATCGGCTGCCGTTGCCGCATGTGTTGCCATGTAACTGGCTTCTTTTTCCTTGGTATAGGCCAGATTGAGTGTTGCCGGACCATAACTATACGAATATTTGATTCTTCCCTTGGGACTGTAGCTGTTACCAAAGATGGTTCCCGTTGAGCCATCATTCATGTAACCGGCACTGAAAATACCGATCGGTGACTTATACTCGATGTAGGCCCAGTCAAAGGCGATGTTTTCATTTTCCGCAACTGTTCCGGCAGAGTCTGCAGCCAGCCCCGTGCCCGTCGCGGTTCTGGCTGCGCCCCAAGCTCTCTCCATCGCGTCAAAACGCGTAATCAGGGTCAAACCGGGTGCTACGATAAAATCCGTTTTGACTCTTAGTCTCTGGTAATAAAATGCTGTACTCGGACCGTGATCTTTGTGAAATGATGTCTTGTCCAGGTACATCCCCGCCGCGTAATACTCGCCGCTGAACTTTAAATCAACGGCCACCGCTGGCGTACTGAAGGCTGCAATCAGCCCAAGCGACATTAAAAACAACCAAATTCTCTTCATCTTTTCCTCCTAATTTTTTTTCTTCAGGGTAAGCTTATTAAAAACTCATCCTTAAAATATCATTGGAAGAAACCATAAAGATTTTTTGTTACAATATGATGTCAAAACGTTTATGAATTGAAAAAGAATGCACGATGTAGCGGGGAATAGACACAATTCATTGAATTCACTACATTTTCTTAATAACCTTAACAGCAAATATGCACTTCATATCAGGGCCAAAAAAAAGGCAGGGTTCTCACCCTGCCTTTTTACTATTCATTATAATGAACTATTCTTCTTTCTTTTCTTTTGCTTTTCTTTTCGGTTTTGCTTTTTCTTTCTTTTTCTCATCAGGAATATACTGAAGGATGGAAACGGGCGCGTTGTCACCAAAGCGATAGCCGACTTTGACAATACGCGTATAACCGCCTGCGCGATTGCGGAACCGTTCGGTCAGTTCGCCAAAAAGTTTAGCGACCATCTCTTTGTCCCGCACAACGGATAATGCCTGACGGCGGGCGTGCAGGTCTCCTCTTTTACCCAGCGTAATCATTCTGTCTGCCAGCTTACGCACTTCTTTAGCCATTGTATCCGTCGTCCGGATACTTTCATGTTTTATAATCGATGTCACCATATTGCGAAACATGGCTTCCCGATGGCTGGACGTTCGTCCTAATTTTCTGCCCGCCTTACCATGATACATTGCTTACGTTTCCTTTCCTGACTGTCAAATCCTGCCCTGATGCTGTTTCTTTCAAGTTATATAAAATCTCTTACGAATTAATTATCCAGTTTCATGCCGAAAACAAGACCGTATTCGTTCAGGATGTCTTTGATCTCGGATAGAGACTTGCGTCCGAAATTCTTTGTTTTCAGCATATCCGCTTCTGTTTTCTGAACCAGTTCACCAATTGTGTTTATACCGGCGTTTTTCAGGCAATTGGCGGAACGGACGGAAAGCTCCAGATCTTCAACAGACCTCGTTAGAATTTCGTTGACATTTGCTTTTTCATCTTCTTTTTCCGGCACAATTTCTTCTTCGATTTCTTCAAAATTAATGAAAACATCCAGCTGCTGTTTCAATATTTTGGCTGCGTAGGCAATGGCATCGCCCGGATTCAAACTGCCGTCCGTCCAGACTTCCATAACCAGCTTGTCATAATCTGTAATCTGACCGACACGGGCGTGCGATACCACATAGTTTACCTTCTTAATCGGAGAAAACATTGCGTCGATGTTAATCGTCCCTTCAGGCTGATCCGGTTCAAGTTCTTTTTTAGCCGGGGCGTAGCCTTTCCCCATTTTCACCATCATTTCGGCCTTAAAGGAACCGCTACCCGACATGGTTGCAATGTAGTGCTCAGGATTCAACACTTCAATCGTGCCGTCAGTAATGATGTCTCCCGCGGTAATGACACCGGCGTTGACGACATTAAACCGTACGACTTTGGTATCCGCCACTCCCAGTTTAAATCGAACACCCTTCAGATTCAAAATGACATCCGTGATATCTTCCTTGATTCCGGGAATCGTAGAAAATTCGTGTAAAACGCCATCAATTTTAATGGAAGCAATCGCAGCTCCCTGAATGGAAGACAGGAGTACTCTTCTTAACGCGTTGCCCAGTGTTATTCCAAAACCTCTTTCCAGCGGCTGAATTGTAAATTCTCCATATAATCGTGTATGAGTTGCTTCATCAACATCAACACGTTTGGGACGAATCAAACTCGACCAGTTTCTCTGCATAATCAAACCCACCTTTTAGCTGGTTTATTAAATATTATATTTGCTTATTTCGAATAAAGTTCAACAATAAGCTGTTCTTGTACCGGCATGGTTAAATCTTCCCGAACCGGCAACATTTTAATTGTCGCTTTAAAGTTATCTTTATCCAATCCCAGCCAATGTGGAACACCACGTCTCGCGACGGTTTCCATTGCTTCAAGCACCCGGTTAATCTTTCGGGAGCCCTCTTTAATAGTGATTTCATCGCCCGCTTTAAGCAGGTACGAAGGTATGTTTACCGATTTGCCGTTAACCAGAAAATGACTGTGGCTTATGAGCTGCCTTGCCTCAATTCTGGAATTAGCAAAACCAAGACGAAACACCATGTTGTCCAGCCTTCGCTCTAACAGCACCAGTAAATTCGTACCCGTAATGCCTTTCTGGCGGTCGGCTTTTTCAAAGTAGCCGTGAAACTGCTTTTCCAAAAGCCCGTACATTCTTTTGAGTTTCTGTTTTTCCCGCAACTGGGTGCCATAGTCCGACTGCTGCTTTTTATGAGACTGACCATGATCTCCCGGAGCATAGCCCCTTCTTTCAAAGGAACACTTTTCCGAATAACAACGATCGCCCTTTAGAAAAAGTTTCAAACCTTCCCGGCGACACAATCTGCATGAGGAATCCGTATATCTTGCCAAAAAACGCCTCCCTTTAATCTCAAATCATTCTTAAAATATTTATCTGCTTATACCCTGCGCCGCTTCGGCGGTCTGCAACCGTTATGCGGAACAGGCGTGACGTCGCGGATCATGGTAATGGTCAATCCGGCCAGTTGTAAAGAACGCAAAGCCGACTCTCGTCCGGCACCAGGACCTTTTATATATACTTGAACACGGCGCATGCCTTGATCTTTAGCTTTGCGCACTGCGTCTTCCGCGGCCATCTGTGCGGCAAAAGGCGTACTCTTTCGTGACCCCTTAAATCCCTGCAAACCCGCCGACGACCAGGAAATGACGTTACCGGTCATATCCGTGATGGTGATGATGGTATTATTGAAAGTGGATTGAATATGGGCAACACCTTCCGTAATGTTTTTCTTTTCTTTTTTCTTGCCTGTTCTTCTGACTGTTTTCGCCATTTTCCCTCCGGTCGAAAATTAATTCCAACTACTTTTTCTTCCCTGCGATCGCTCGTCTCGGGCCTTTTCTTGTCCTTCCATTAGTGTGCGTCCGTTGGCCTCTGACCGGAAGTCCTTTACGGTGCCGCAAGCCACGGTAGGCGCCAATATCCATCAGGCGTTTGATCGACATGGATATCTCACGGCGGAGATCACCCTCCACCTTACCCTCTTTATCGATGATGCCTCTGATCGCGGATATTTCGGAGTCGGCCAGTTCGTCAGTTTTTGTATCCGGGCTGACACCCGACTCTTTCAGGATCTGCTTTGCCCTTGTCTTGCCTATACCATAAATGTAAGTTAGCGCAACTTCCATTCTCTTATTTTTTGGTAAATCAACACCTGAAATTCGTGCCACCTAATAACCTCCTGAAATGTTTAAAACTAGCCCTGACGCTGCTTATGTTTCGGGTTTTCACAAATAACACGCAAAACACCCTTGCGTTTAACAATTTTGCACTTCTCGCATATTTTTTTCACAGACGATCTGACTTTCACGATTCCAACTCCTTATACCCGGTAAAAAAATACTTTTTACTTGGTCCTGTAAGTAATCCGGCCCCTGGTTAAATCATAGGGGGAAAGTTCTACCGTCACTTTGTCCCCCGGCAATATTTTAATAAAATGCATCCGCATTTTACCGGATATGTGCGCCAATACTTTATGCCCGTTTTCCAGTTCTACCCGAAACATGGCATTCGGCAGGGGCTCAAGAACCCGACCTTCAACTTCTATTGCTTCCTCTTTGGCCATACATCAATCTACTTTATTCCCGCCGTTTAAATCAGGGAATCAACTAATTCAATTTACTTAATATTTCCGGTCCGTTATCAGTAATTGCCACCGAATGCTCGAAATGTGCCGACAAACTCCGATCCGCTGTAATCACTGTCCATCCATCAGGTAAAATCTTTACTTTATATTTTCCTGCATTGACCATCGGCTCAATAGCCAGAATCATTCCTTTTTTCAGTTCGATTCCCCGTCCTTTTTTCCCGAAGTTGGGAATCTGAGGGTCTTCGTGCATATTTTTACCAATACCATGACCGACAAAATCTCTTACCACTGAATAACCGGAGGCTTCCACGGTTTCCTGCACGGCAGCGGATATATCGCCCAGCCTGTTTCCATCGCACGCCTGATCGATTGCCGCATATAAACTCTGCTCGGTCACTCGCATCAGTCTGGCCGCCTGCTCGCTCGCCCTGCCCACTGGAAGTGTTATCGCCGAATCCCCATAAAGGCCTTGATAACAAACACCGTAATCCAGTCCGATAATATCGCCTTCGACTAATACACGATTCGAAGGCATTCCGTGAACCACTTCTTCATTAACCGAGGTGCATAACGAGTAAGGATAACCTCGATAGCCTTTAAACGCCGGCTTTGCTCCTCTTTTTTCTGTGACACCTTCGGCTATTTTATCCAACTCCCGGGTCGTCACACCCGGTTTGACTTTTTCGCGAAGAACACTCAATACTTCTGCCACAATTTGGTTACTTGCTCTGGCTTTAGCGATTTCATCCGGTTGCTTCAGAATGACCATGAGCCTAAACCTTCATAAAAATAATTCTTAGCGCCTGCGCGCAATGTGTCCTTTTTTCATAAACCCCTCATATTGACGGGTAAGTAAATGCGATTCAATCTGGCTTGCCGTATCCATGGCAACACCAACAACAATTAGAAGAGATGTGCCGCCAAAATAAAAAGGTGTGTTTAATTGAGAAATTAAAACACTCGGCAGCACACAGATGATGGAAACGTAAATGGCTCCGCTGAAAGTTAATCTTTCAAGAATATTTTCGATATATTCCGCTGTTTTCTTCCCGGGCCTGATTCCAGGGACATACCCTCCGAATTTCTTCATGTTATCCGCCATGTCATCTGGTTTGATGGTTACAGCTGTGTAAAAGAAACAGAAGAAGAAGATCAACGCAACAAAAAGAATTTCATACCCAACTTTGCCGGGCATTAAATATCCGGAAATTGTCTTCATCCAGCCTTCCGGCGCAAAATTGGCGATGGTCGCAGGAAACATTATGACGGAGGAAGCAAAAATGGGCGGGATAACCCCGGCAGAATTAATTTTGAGCGGCAAATGGGTTGTCTGCCCGCCATACATCTTGCGTCCCACAATTCTTTTTGCGTATTGCACCGGAATTCTTCTCTGCGCGGCTTCCACATAAACAATCGCGCCAATAACCGCGATCATAAACAAGCCCAGCAGAAGCAGAAGAATAAAATGCAGTTCACCGGAGGAGTACAGTCTCCAAGTACTGCTGATGGCCCGAGGTATATTACACACAATACCCGCAAAAATAATCAGGGATATTCCGTTTCCGATGCCCTTTTCCGTAATGGTTTCACCAAGCCACATCAAAAATGATGTACCCGACGTAAGCGTGATAATCGTCATGAATATAAAGCCCCATCCGGCATTTAAAACGATCGGTGCACCGGTTGGGGACGCCATGTGCTGCAAACCCCAGGCAATTCCGAATCCCTGAATAATACTTAATCCTACCGTTCCGTAACGTGTGTACTGGGTGATTTTCCTGCGGCCGTTTTCACCTTCCTTGGACAGTTTCTCCAGGTGCGGGATAGCGACCGTCAATAAATTAATAATAATGGATGAGGTAATGTAGGGCATAATGCCAAGAGCAAAAATTGAAAAAGAGCTCAACGCGCCGCCGGCAAACAGGTCCATCAATCCCAGCATGGAACCTTTGGCGCTATCAAAAAATGCCAGCAATGCCATGTTGTCAATTCCGGGGGTCGGTATGAAAACGCCAACACGATAAACTGCAAGCAGAAGAAAGGTGAACAGGATTCTCCTTTGCAGTTCAGGTATTTTGGAAACGCCGCCTAGTCCTTCTAACAAGTCAGATTACCTCTTCAATAATTCCACCCGCGGCATAAATTTTTGCTTTCGCAGCCGCACTGATCTTGGTCATTTTCACGGTTATGGGAAAATCAATATTTCCCTTGGCCAGGATCTTGATTCCGTTGCCTTTTTTCTTGACGAGCCCGCTTGCCAGAATCGCCGCTTCGTCAATAACCGCTCCTTTTTCAAATACACGGCACAAATCCATGATATTCACGGCAACATAACTTTCTCGGAAGGGATTTCTGAACCCTCTTTTAGGCAGTCTGCGGGACATGGGCATTTGACCGCCTTCAAAACCATCTCGCGTACTACCGCCAGAACGGGCTCTCTGTCCTTTATGACCTTTACCGGATGTTCCTCCGTGTCCGGAAGCGTCACCACGGCCGACTCTTTTTCTTTTCTTCGTCGCTCCGGCAGGCGCTTTCAGAGAACTCAAATCCATAACTTACTCCTTTGACTCTTCCACAGAAACAAGGTGGATCACTTTATTAATCATGCCACGGATCTCCGGAGTATCCACCAGAGTCACGGTGCTGTTCAGTTTATTCAATCCCAGCCCGCGCATGATTTTTCTCTGCTTCTCCGGCCGGGTAATGACACTCTTCACCATTTTGATTTTTAACATTTTGCCCACTGTATAAACACCCTCGTCAATTGATTACTTGCCTCTCAGGGCAGCAATTTCCGCAGGATCTTTCAACTGACAAAGCCCTTCCACGGTAGCCTTGACTAAGTTGTGCGGATTGTGTGATCCCAGGCATTTTGTCAAAATATTATGAACACCTGCAACCTCTAAAACGGCTCTTACCGCACCACCGGCAATCAAGCCTGTTCCTTCCGATGCCGGTTTCAATAATACTTTACCTGCGCCGAACTTTCCTAAAACCTCATAAGGGATCGTTTTATTGGCCACCGCAACTTTGACCATATTCTTCTTGGCCATTTCCATCCCCTTGCGTATCGCTTCGGGAACTTCATGCGCTTTGCCCAAACCCGCACCGATCATGCCCTGGCCGTCACCGACCACCACGATGGCGCTGAAACGAAACCGCCTTCCTCCCTTGACGACTTTTGCCGTACGATTAATGGCAATGACTCTGTCGAGGAGCTCCACTTCTTTCATTTCTTTTTTTTCCAACGATTCTTCCCTTACCATGAGTTTTTTAGACTGTGTTAAATTTAAAATTTCAGACCATTTTCCCGGGCGCCATCGGCCAGGGCTTTCACACGACCGTGATAGAGGAATCTCCCTCTGTCAAAAACAACTTTTTCAACACCCAACGTCTGCAGGCGCGCCGCGATCAGTTTGCCCACTTCCCTTGCTACATCTACTTTCTTGATTCCCTTGAGTTTACCGGCCAGTTCTTTGTTCAGCGTTGACGCTGCGGCAATGGTTGTGCCCTCAGCATCGTTGACTACCTGAGCATAGATGTGTTTGTCCGAACGAAAAACGGAAAGGCGAGGCCTTTCTGAAGTTCCCGTCAGTTTGCCCCTTACTCTTTTCTCTCTTTTCTCCCTGATTTTCAGCGTTTTCTTGGAAGCCAATGTTCTACCTCTTTAAAACTATGATTTTTAAAATCTTATTTAAGCACCTGCCGACTTGCCGGCTTTGCGACGAATATACTCACCCACATATTTGATTCCCTTGCCTTTATAGGGCTCCGGTTTTTTCAGCGAACGGATTTCCGATGCAACACGACCGACAAGCTCTTTATTGATTCCGGAAACAACCAGATTAACCTGCTTGTCGACTTTCACTTCGATCCCCTTGGGAATACTGTATTCGATCGGGCTGGAAAAACCTAAAACCATTTTCAGAGTTGAACCCGCAACTTCCGCGCGATAACCGACTCCGGATATTTCCAGACCTTTTTCGAAACCGGTGCTCACACCTGTCACCATATTGTTGATCAAGGTTCTGGCCAATCCGTGATACGAACGGATGAGACGATCCTCCGATTTGCGCTCGATGGACAGATTATTATCGGATACAACCATCGTAATACCGTCAGGCAATTTCGAAGACAATGTGCCCTTGGGGCCTTCGACTTTGACAATACCGTCACTTTGACTGATCTTCACATTCTTGGGGAAAGTGATCGGCTTTTTACCTATTCTCGACATGGACAAGAACTCCCGTTAAAACATTAATTGAACTACCAAACCTTACAAATAATCTCTCCGCCTACGTTTGATTCTCTGGCTTCCTGATCGGTGATGACACCGCGGGAAGTTGAAAGAATCGAAATGCCAAAACCATTGAGAACTTTGGGAATGCTGTCCGCGGCAACATATACCCTGCGACCCGGTTTGCTTATTCTCTGGATATCGGTGATCACTTTGCGCTTAGCATCAGGATATTTGAGGGCAATCTTCAGCATTGGATGCCCCTTCTCGTCCTTTACAACATCAAAGTTGTTGATATATCCAGCCGCTTTCAAGACCTTGGCAATATTCATATTCATCTGCGACATGTATACATTGACATTTTTAAAACGGGCTTTATTCCCGTTTCGAATTCTTGTCAGCATGTCGGCAATAGGATCTGTCATCCCCATGCTTTTTCTCCTTAAACTAAACGTAATTACCAACTTGACTTTATCACGCCGGGAAGCTCGCCCTGCAAGGAAAGTTTCCTCAAACAAATTCTACACATTTCAAATTTTCTATAATACGCCCGGGGCCGGCCGCATATCTGACAACGGTTATATTCCCTGACCGCAAACTTGGGTTTCCTGCCTGCTTTTGCTATTAATGACTTTTTCGCCACTCGATATTCCTCCGGAGCTTCCTCTTTTAATTCTTGAAAGGTACACCCATCAACTTCAGCAGCACACGGGCTTCCTCGTCCGTTTTTGCCGATGTCACAATCGTGATGTTCATTCCCTTTATTTTTTCTATTTTATCGTATTCAATTTCCGGGAATATAATTTGTTCGTGAAGACCGAGAGAATAATTCCCCCTGCCGTCAAACGCGCTTTGCGATATTCCCCGAAAGTCTCTCACTTTCGGCAATGCGACGTTTACCAGGCGATCAAAAAACTCATACATAATTTCTTTTCTCAAAGTTACCGAGCATCCAATCGGCATTCCCTGGCGGAGTTTAAACGTGGCAATGGATTTTTTCGCTTTGGTGATGACCGGCTTCTGACCAGTAATCATCGCCATTTCCTGCACGGCGCCATCTATAATTTTTACATTTGAAATGGCCTCGCCCAGTCCCATATTGACAACAATCTTTTCCATCTTGGGAACCTGCATGGGATTCTTGTAGTCAAATTCCTTGACCAGAGCCGGCACCACTGTTTTTAAATAATATTCTTTTAATCTTGCCATTTTTTCTTAACCCACATCGATAACGTCATTGCACTTGCTGCAGATACGAATCTTTTTGCCATCCTCAAGGATACGATTTCTAATCCTGGTCGCCTCTTTACATTTGCCGCAAATGATGCTGACCTTGGAAACATTCATCGCCGCCTCTTTCTCCACGACACCGCCCTTGCTTTTCTGATCAGGTCTTTTATGCTTCTTGATCACGTTAATCTTTTCCACGATCACTTTGTTTTTTTCGGGTATGGTTTTCAGAATTTTGCCGGTCTTCCCTTTGTCTTTACCGGAAAGCACTTTAACCATGTCTCCTTTTTTCAATCTGCCTAAACTCATTTTTCCCCTCTTTAAAACAGGCTTACAAAACTTCTGGAGCCAGAGATATAATCTTCATAAACTGTTTAGCTCTAAGTTCACGTGCAACAGGCCCGAATATTCTGGTCCCGATCGGTTCCATCTGATTGTTGATTAGAACAGCGGAGTTGTCATCAAATTTAAGATAAGAGCCATCCGGCCGTCTCACCTCTTTTACAGTGCGGACGATGACCGCCTTCATCACATCGCCTTTTTTCACCTTCGAATTCGGAATTGCCTCTTTCACCGCAACCACGATGACATCGCCCAGGCTGGCGAAACGGCGCTTCGAACCGCCCAGCACCTTAATACAAGCGACTCTCTTGGCGCCTGAATTATCGGCAACATTTAGAACTGTCTGCATCTGAATCATAAATAAACTCCACCATCACAAACTGTCTGCCCAACCAGACAGGTTTCTATTTCGCCTTTTCCAGAATCTCCAGCATCCGCCAGCGCTTGTCCTTGCTCATCGGCCTTGCTTCAATGATTAATACCGTATCCCCTGTCTTGCATTGGTTCTGCTCATCATGGGCTTTATATTTTACGTGCCTGCGGACATATTTGTGAAACACAGGGTGCTTGACCAATCTTTCGGCTTTCACCACGATAGTTTTATCCATCTTGTCACTGACGACCACACCTTTTACCGTGCGCTTGTTGCTTCTTTCAGCCATATATGTTAACCTGCGGCCTCCTTTTCCTTGAGCACCGTTGCAATACGGGCGATCTCCTTGCGAAGGCGGCCCAGCGTCGCGGTTGATTCCAGTTGCCCCGATGCATGCCGAATCTTCAACCGAAAAAGTTCTTCCGCCAATTCCCTGTTTTTTGTCTGAAGCTCGTTAATGCCGAGACCTCTGATTTCTTTAATTTTCATCAGATATCTCCCTTGATAAAAACTTTGTTGAAATGGCCAGCTTGTGGGAAGCAAGACGAAATGCTTCTTTGGCTACTTCCCTGGTTACGCCTTCCATCTCGTAGAGAACCGATCCGGGTTTCACAACAGCCACCCATCCTTCCGGAGCGCCCTTCCCTTTACCCATACGGGTTTCAGCCGGTTTCTTCGTGATCGACTTGTGCGGAAATACGCGAATCCAGATTTTACCTCCACGTTTCACATAACGAGTCATCGCAACACGCGCCGCTTCAATCTGCCTTGCGGAAACCCATCCGCATTCAGCCGCCTGCAATCCATAGTCTCCAAAAGCGATCGTACCGCCCCTGGTCGCCTTTCCTCCCATGCGGCCTTTTTGCAATTTTCTATATTTTACCCGTTTTGGCATTAACATAATCTACAACTCCCGTTTTCCTTCACAGTAATCTTTCGTGATCCGGCCTCTTATTGGAATCATGTCTGTTTTTCATTTTTTGCCGGCAAAACTTCTCCATGAAAAATGAGAACCTTAACACCGATCAAACCATACGCCGTGTGGGCTTCAATAAAACCGTAATCTATATCAGCCCGAAGCGTGTGCAACGGAACCCTTCCTTCACGGTACCATTCGGAACGGGACATTTCAGCGCCTCCGAGCCGCCCGGAACAGGTGATCTTGATGCCTTTGGCTCCAAACTTCAGGGCATAACCTACACATTTTTTCATGGCACGCCGGAACGCGACACGTCTTTCCAATTGCATGGCAACATTTTCAGCCACCAATTGGGCATCCGTTTCCGGTTTGCGTACTTCCAGTATATTGACGATAATTTCAGCATGCGAAAATTTCTCGATTTCCGCTTTAAGCTTCTCTATCTCTGATCCTTTTTTTCCGATAATAACGCCAGGCCTGGCTGCATAAATATTGACTTTGGCCTTGTTGGCTGCACGCTCAATTTCGATATGAGAAATACCGGCATGATAAAGTTTTTTCTTCAGGTATTTTCTGATCTTCAAGTCTTCGAGCAGCATGCCGCTGTAGTTCTTTTCGGCAAACCATACGGATTGCCACTTTTTAATATAGCCTAATCGTAATCCTACCGGGTTAACCTTCTGACCCAATATCGTTCCTCCTTATCGTTCATCCACTACAACGGTGATATGTGACGTTCTCTTTTTAATGCCCGCCGCTCTTCCCTGTGCCCTGGCCCGCCATCTTTTCAAAGACGGTCCCTGGTCCACAAATATCTCCTTAACGTAAAGCGTGTTTTCGTCAATATTAGGATTCTGAGCCGCATTGGCTATGGCGGATTTCAGGACCTTGGCAATGATACCCGCCGAGTACTTCCTGGTATAGAGCAGGATATTTCGTGCTTCCTGCACCTTTTTTCCTCTAATCAGATCAACAACCAGCCTGACTTTTTGAGGCGACATCCGAATATATTTTGCAACTGCTTTTGCTTCCATTCCTGGGTTGCACCCTGCTGTGTGCATCTAACTGCTACCACCACCGACACGCATGGCCGCTTGCTGACGGCATCCACGCCC
>JBDKUG010000379.1:0-2085 GCA_039679815.1 Smithella sp. | reverse complement strand
AATCGGTGAACAAGGAAATGTAACGCACTTGCGGAATCGTTATCCGTCGCAGGAAAAGAAATGTCAGCCCTGCCAGAAGTGCAACATCGCTGAAGTAAAGAGCCGGTATGCCGATTTCGAAGAATCCATCTACCGCAGATAGAGAACCAATCAAAGGAGAGATCGGTTCGATGAAAAAGCGCAGGTGTCTCAATACGATGATCAAGAGTGACCAGTGGAACATCAGCCCGAAAAACCAGAGCCATTTGGCGCTGCCGTATACAGGCCGCCCGTCGGTCATCTTCAAATCCGTATTCCGGAACAAAGAACGGAAAAGGAATATCTCCTGGGCCATTCTTCCGATCACGCCCCAATACCCGGCGGGATTTTCCAGGGGATTGGTCTTGATCCAGGGCAGGGATTTTTCCTGGCCGCAGGTTGTAGGAATGCGGAAGGGGACGGGAGCGCTCCCCCATTTTATAATACGATACGCAAATCCTGAAAGAAAGATCACAAAAACCACATAAGGGGCGATGACGATAAGAACATAGGCCAGACTTTGGCTTGCAGCTATTCCTATGGCCAGCAAGGCCGGAATCAAAACAGCGATGATCGATATCAAGATGTTCATCATAAACTTCATCTCATTTGCCCGTTATCATTCCCATGACGGTGTTTCACCGAAACGGATAATCGGTTTTTTCATTCCTTCCAGCGCATTGACAATCAGTTCCACGAGGCCGCCGTAATAGATATTGCTTCGTTCCTGTGCATGGTAGTAATTGAGGATGTCCCGGATGGCGCCTTTGCAGTTGGAGCAGGGGGCGCAGACATATTTCGGAATTTCCGGCGGTTCATCCCGGAATGCTTCCAAGATTTGCAGAAATTTTTTGCGGCTGCTGACCAGGTTCCGCCATTCCTCAAAATTGTACGGCGACATGATGGCAAAACCGGAACCGCCGCCACAGCAGTAGTTATCCACACCGTGGGGTGTCATTTCCCGGAACTGCGGGGCGATTTTTCTCAGAATTCTTCTTTGGGGTTCCACGATTCCCATCAGACGGACGTAGTTGCAGGGATCGTGCAGGGTAACGGGAAAATCGTTCCTGCGGGGATCGAATTGCAGTTTTCCGCTCATGACAATGTCTTCCAGCGTGACCATGGCCGATTCGCGCGGGATATTGAACTCTCCCGTCAACAACCGGTCGGCTGTTTCAATAAGCGCTTTGTGCGCATGGCCGCATTCGCCAATGACGATCTTTTTGACTTTCAGCCTTCGGGCAATGTCGGCGTGCCTGACGGCGACTCGCGCCAATTGAACGTCGTCGTACCACAGACCGTAGTTGACGGCGTCATAGCCCGCTGTTTCCGAAGAGAGCGTCCAGGAAAGGCCTGCCGCCTGGAAGATAATCGCAAAAGCTCCGACGTTTTCCGGCCAAGACAGTATCTCTCCGGCATTATGAATAAGCAGGATATCCGACCCTTCCACATCCCAAGGAATTTCCACCTTGTAGCCCGCGATCTCCTCCATCTCTTCCTGGATAAACTCAATACTATCCTTTGCACCCATCGGATTCATGCCCGTGGAAGACCCGACACGAAGATGCTGAACGGTCCCTTTTTCGTGGAGTTCCTTGGGGGATATCCCCATCTCCTGGGAGAAGAGTTTCCGGATCTCGTGAGTGATCAATCCGTTATCCACGCCAATGGGGCAGACGGTGGCGCAGCGCCGACACAGGGTGCAACGATAAGATAATTCCGCAAGTCGCGAGATCGTCGTCCAGTTCAGGTCGATGTCGCCGGTCAGTTTGGAAGTGATCTTGCCGCCCGGTTTGATATATTTGTTGTAAATCCGGCGCAGGACCTCGGCGCGGAACATGGGCCGGTAGATGTCTTTTTTACCGCTCATCTCATAGACGGGGCAGGCCTCCGAACATGTCTGGCACTTGGCGCAGTGCTCCATGGAAAGCATCAGTTGCTGCAAGAATGTCCAGTTGTTTTCCTTTTCGAAAAGCTTTTTCAGCCCGGAGAGAAATTGGCGCACCAGCGCTTCCTCTTCCTCCTTACTTGAAGGCTTGGGGATACCGATAGCCACGGTGTCGTCCA
>JBDKUG010000359.1:0-8732 GCA_039679815.1 Smithella sp. | reverse complement strand
CCTTAGCTCAGCTGGTAGAGCAACTGACTCTTAATCAGTAGGTTGTCGGTTCGATCCCGACAGGGCTCACCAAATATCAAAGGGTTACGAAAGTAACCCTTTTTTGTTTTTGCCTTCAAAGTGACTTCTTTAATAGGCAGTGTCAAATTAAGCCGTCTCTTAATAATTCTTTCTCCTTCAAGTCAAGGGGGGAAAGCAAATAGTCCATCCTGTTATGCTGGGCTCAGAAAAAATCTACAATGACAGGATTTAATTGACACGCGAAAATGATTTCTATAAAACTTCTGAAAAAAAGTTATCCTCAAACCGGGAAGACATCTCATGAAAAACAATTTTCGGAATCTCTTCTTCTTTTCCGGCTTAATATATATTGTTATTTGGGAGTGCTTTCGGAATTCCCAAAAAAGAAAGTTAATCCGGGACGGAATACTGAAAATAAATAAGACCGGAAGGAATGAAAAGGTAATGTTCAAAATAAAATTCATGTTTATCACAATCCTGTTGGCCACAATTTTTCTTTTCAGCGCCGTCTCAACGGCACTGACGGAAGTGAACTTCAAAGAATATAAAGCCACCAGGAACACAAAAGAATTCAGGTTATATTTAAAAGGGGTTGGAGAAGGCCTGGAATGGGCGAATGAGGAGCTGGCCGCACGCGGCAGCAAAGCGCTTTATTGTAAACCTCAGAAAGAAGTCGTAGATCTAGAACAATATTCAGAAATTCTGAATAGAGAAGTGACTGAAAATGCCAGGGAACTCATTGATGATATGCCCGTGGGATTGATTCTTCTGAATGGTTTAATCAAGAGCTTTCCCTGCAAGTAAGTCAAATAGGAGACGAAAATGGGCATTATCGACACAATCAGAAGGTATCGGGGAAGAGGGGAGATGTCTGACAGCAATCAGGAAATAGAAAAAATTATAATGAGGCTGGAAAAACTCGAATCGCAAATGACTTTTTTGCAAAGAAGCCTTGGCATAACAACAAACGAAGCGCCGGCCTGGAAAGCTTCTCCAGAAATCATTGAACTGATACAAAGAGGCGACAAAATTGCGGCTATTAAAGCTTTTCGGGAGCAAACGGGTGCGAGATTGAAAGATGCAAAAAACTTTATAGAATCAATCAAGTAAGATCAATCATAGGTCCATGCTGTCTGTATGATATAAAGGGGATCGCTATAGTATGATCGTCCATCTTATTTTTCAAGGAGCGTTCTAAGTGATGGCATAATAAAGACATCCGTCAGATCACGATGTTTGACTGCGTCAATGATAACATGAATTTTCTCTCTTGGAGTTGTCTTCTTATTGATAATCAGATAATCCCGATTAAGGTGTGGGTAAATCTAGAAATCATTTGATTTTCTGTCAAGATGAAAATACATGCCTCATAGATCAAAAAAATCTTGTTAATGTCCAGGGAAAGTTATCAACAAAATTGTTAAAAGACCTGTGGATAACACTGTTGATAATAACACCAAATATACAAAACACACTACTTTGCACCGGATTGCGTAATGATTAGGCAATGTAACTATTCTCTATTATATTATAATGTTACAAATCATGCCATGTAAATTTAACGACTTACACTTAGATGATTGGAGTTATCAACCATTCCAGAAAAATGTAATACAAAATAAAGGCAGGATAAGGTCGTATTCGTAAAAAATGTTCAACAAAGGCTCTGTTTAAATTTTAATTTTTTTATCTCAAGTTAAGTCCAGTTGAGTATATTTAAATCGTTGAGTGTCGAGGGGGATATGAAAGCCCCATTGCCACACTATGCCATTTCCAGTCAATTCAAACGGTAAAATTCAGCCGTTGGGTTTCGCAGCGGTTTGTGCAATAGCCTATGTTTTTCTTTTTTCATTTCCCGCTGCAATTCTTTTACGATCGAGTATGCAATGATCCTGGTGATCGTATTTTCCATGCCCTGTTCTCAAGATGGTATCCTGAAGCAAGCGGTCATTGCCGCTTGCAGCGTCAACCTGTTTTGATAAATCATAACAGGAATACAGGTATTTGCAATTACAATAATCCGAGTGTTATCCGGGTAATGCAATAAATCAAATGCTTTGCTCTCCAGGACGGGCCATTAAAAAGATACAAAAAAAATATGCCTCTCTTCAGAGGCATATTTTTGAAAAGCTTAAAATGAAATATTTGATGCGGATAAATGGTTATGCCGCTTCGAGTTTGACTGCGCAAACCTTATATTCGGGAATTTTCCCGATGGGATCCAACGCCGCGTTGGTCAGCTGGTTAACCGCTGCTTCCGCAAAATGGAAGTTCATAAAGATAGTGCCCTGAGGACTTTTTCCTGTGACATGGGCTTTGGCTTCCACCGTGCCGCGTCTTGATTTGACTTTAACCATCTGACCTTCACTGATTTTGAATTTTGCTGCATCAGCCGGATGGATTTCAACAAGGCTCTCCGGACATCGCTCGGCCGGCCCCTGAGCACGTCGAGTCATCGTACCCGTGTGATAATGGTAAAGCACACGGCCTGTGGAAAGAATTAACGGGTATTCCTTATCAGGAAGTTCCGCCGCCGGGATATATTCGATGGCGTGGAACAGGCCAAGGCCCCGCGAAAATTTATCTTTGTGCAAAAATTTGGTCCCCTGATGTTCCGGAGTGGGGCAGGGCCACTGAATCCCTTCCTTTTCTATCCGCTCGTAACTAATCCCCGCGTAGCTGGGAGTGACCTTCGTAATTTCTGCAAAGATTTCCTTCGCCGAAGCATAGTTCATGGGATATCCCATTTTTGTGGATATTCCGGCGATGATTTCCCAATCCGCTTTTGCTTCGCCGGGAACATTTACGGCTTTTCTGATCCTCTGAACACGCCTTTCCGTATTGGAGAACGTGCCGTCTTTCTCGGCAAAAGCGGCCGACGGAAGGACAACATCCGCGAGCTGCGCCGTTTCCGTGAGGAAAATGTCTTGCACGATCAGCAGATCGAGTTTTTGCAATTCTGATTTTACATGATGAAGATCCGGATCGGAAACCAGCGGATTTTCACCCATAATGTAGATAGCTTTAACATCGCCCCGGCCGGCGGCGTTCATCATTTCTATAATGGTCAGGCCGGGTTTACCTGATAAAGTCGCCTTCCATGCGGCTTCAAACTTTTTACGGGCATCTTCATTGGCCACCTGCTGATAAGCGGGAAATACATTGGGAAGGCCGCCCATGTCGCAGGCGCCCTGCACATTATTCTGTCCCCGGAGAGGATTGACGCCGCCGCCTTCGATACCCACATTACCGCAAAGCATTGCCAGGTTGGCGGTGCTTTTTACGTTATCGGTGCCGCTGATGTGCTGCGTGATGCCCATCGCGTAAATGATGCTGGCGCGGTTTGCTTTCGCATACATGCGGGCGGCCGTTTTCAAGTCTTCCGCCCCAACGCCGGAAATCTTTTCGACGTAGTCCGGTGTGTATTTGGCAACGGCTGCTTTGAGAGCGTCGAATCCTTCGGTACGCTCGGCCACGTATTCTTTTGCATAGAGGCCTTCCGCAATAATCACATTCATCAAGCCGTTGAAAACCGCCACATCTGTTCCCGGTTTTTGCCTGAGCCAGATATCGGCGTATTTAACCAGATCAATTTCACGCGGGTCGATGACAATCAGTTTAGTGCCTTGTTGACGGACGGCCCTCTTAACCTTCATACCGATCACGGGATGGTTTTCTGTTGTATTGGTACCCGTTGCTAAAATCAGATCTGTATATTCCAACTCATCAATCGAATTGGTCATTGCTCCACTGCCGAATGCTGCGGCCAGACCGGCCACCGTTACGGAGTGTCAGAGCCGGGCGCAGTGATCGACATTATTGGTGCCGATGACCGCGCGCATGAATTTCTGGAAAAGATAGTTTTCTTCGTTGGTGCAGCGTGCTGAAGACAATCCCGCAATGCTGTCTGCGCCGTTTTCTTTCTTGATGGAAGAAAGTTTGTCGGCAATAAAAGTGAAGGCTTCTTCCCAGGTTGCTTCTTTAAGGTCTTCGTTTTTCCTGTAACGAATGAGAGGTTTTGTCAGGCGGTCAGGATGTGTTAAGAAATCCATTCCGAAGCGACCCTTCACGCAGAGACTGCCCTGATTGGGCGTACCATATTCGCGGTTGCCCATGACTTTGACAACTTTATCGTCTTTCGTATAGAGATCAATCTGGCAGCCGACACCGCAGTAAGTACAGGTGGTGCGGACTTTATCCAGCTCCCAGGGACGTCCGGCGAATTTCGCCTGTTTTAGGGTAATGGCGCCCGTGGGACATACCTGCACACACTCCCCGCAGAAAACGCAGGCGGAATCAATATAGTCTGCGTCAAAGGCCGGGCCGACTTTTGCATCGGAACTGCGCATCGCGAAGTCCAGCACCTCATTAACCTGGATTTCGTTACAGGCGCGTACACAACGTCCGCAAAGAATACATTTGTTCAGATCGCGGGAAATCATGGTGTTGCTGTCATCCAGCAGGTAATCGGGAGGCTCGATGGGGAAACGGGGTTTATCGATTTTCAGCCAGTAAACCAGGTTCTGCAGCTCGCACTGGCCGTTCTGTTCACAAACCAGACAGTTATGGTCACCGGATGACCACAATAATTCGACAATCATCTTCTGCGCGGCGCGCACCGCTGGTGTGTTGGTACGGATGACCATACCGGGACTCACCGGCATGCAGCAGGAGGCAACTAAACTTCTGGCGTTTTCCACATCGACAACACAAACCCGGCACGCACCCACATTGGTTGTGTTCTGATAATGGCAAAGAGTCGGTATGAAAATCCCTGTTTCTCTGGCGCATTCCAGAATTGTTTGGCCGGGATTGGCTAAAACTTCTTTTCCGTCAATTGTAACTGTAATCGTTTTTTCCATTTTTGTCTCCAATCCTAAATAATGAACACTCTTGTTTATGACCAAGAGTTATATTTTTTAAACACGTACTTATAGGAGGAACTAATTTTCTTGTCAATTCTGTCATTTATGGCTTATGTCAGTAATAACATATTATAATTACTACTAGAAATTGAATGAGATCGATAATGAGAAGGGGCACGTACAGGACAGCTTGTTGGATCGTAATCAAGGATCAAAAACTGCAAGAAATCATACATCGGTGAACGAGACAAACAGCAAGCACGGATAAGATCGCCGAGAGTTAAAATTACTTTTTGCCTGAACAGGGTTTTACCGGTTTTTTATTATAAAAACCGGAAATGCTTCCCGAAGAGCGGCACGTACGATGGAAGCGGCCTGTTCATTCATTTTTTCCGGGTGTTTCTGGAGATAATCGGCGACTACGTTACATAACTTGTTCGGTGTTATGTCTCTTGGCAGAGAGTAGTCGGAAGCCGTGGCTTCAGCCACTCCTTGAACATACCCCAGATAGTTGCCGGCAAGCAAATAGTCCGCTTTTGTATAATTCTTTTCTGATTTTAAATACGATTTCATCCCGTCAACAAGATCAGCCCCGGTCATCGCAAATGCTGAATAACTGCATAAAATAAGAACAGCCAATAAAACTATTCCTGATAGTTTCTTCATAAAGTATGCTCCATTTTTGATCTTTCCTGTTTTACCGAAAGAATGGCTTTCGGGATGTTGAAACGATTTTACCGATCGCAGCCATGCTGAACCACTCGAGGATTCATTTTTCAATTTTCAGTCTTGCATCCAGGGCAACAACACCCGTCCCGTCGGCCAGAACGCGGACAGGATTGATATCAAGCTCCCTGATCCCGGGAAACCGGGACATCAGATGAGTTACCCGTTCAATCATGTTCACATAGCCGGAAATATCGCCGGCACCTTTTCCCCTGGCGCCCTGCATGATTTTGCAGGATTTCAGTTTCCGGACTTTGCGTTCGATCTCTCCTGCATCTGATGGACACAGCACATTGGCCGTATCATGGAAAACCTCGATGTAGATACCGCCATAACCAAATGAGACGACGGGACCGAATGAAGCATCAAAGTGACCGCCGATAAACATGTCGTATCCTTCAGCGGCCTGTTTCATGATTCGCACGCCCTGGAACCGGGCATCCGATTTATAGTGATAAAGATTTCCCCGGATCTTTTCAAATGCGGCATGAACGCCCTCTGCATTCTGAATGCCCGTGACGACTCCGCCGGCCTCGGATTTGTGAATGGCGTCAGGTGAAATGACTTTCATCACCACGGGAAAACCGATACGATCGGCTGCTGATTCGGCCTCTTGAATATCCACTGCCGCAGCGGATTCGGCGACGGCGATACCGAAGTGGTGCAGCAGTTCCAGTGCCTCCTCTCCTTTTATGCCTCGATTGTCCCTGACCCAGTTCTTTGCTGATTCGATGTCAATGTCTTCTGGTTGTGGATAAACAGACACCTTTTTCGCTTTTCCGGCGTAGTAGTCGTACTGTTTTTTGAAGGCGCGGATCATTTCGGCGGCATTGTTGAAGATCGGGAAATCCAGGTTCTGCTTGATCTTCGACATTGTTGCGGAAAGACCGAAAAGGCATACTCCCAGGGGTTTTCCCGATGATAAAATCGTTCCGGCCACTTCCTTGGAAAGATCCGTATGGAACATCTTATAGAAAATATCTTCGCCCCGTGGCATTTCAGGCCACTGTGTGACGAACACCGCACCGTCAACATTGGCGTTGTGCATGATGGAGAAGAAAATGTTGGGGTAGGCCTTGGGATCGTATATATCACCCATGTCGAGGGGGTTGGAGAAATTGATGACGCCGGCGTTGGACGACTCTTTGAGGGTGTCGTAAAACGAGGCACCGGGATCGGCAAACTCGAAACCCGACTCTTCACAGAGGTCCGCTATCATCACGGTAAATCCGCCCGCGGGAGACATGATCATCATCCGGTTGCCTCGCATCGGCGGCAGTTCGAAAACCTTGGCCATTGAAATAAAATCATTAAAGTGGTTGATGCGGATAATGCCGGCCCGTTCGAAGGCGATGTTAATGATATTTTCGTTGTTGGCCAGAGCGGCAGTATGACTCATGGCCGCTTTGCGACCGGCGGAAGTCGTATTGGATTTCAGGATAATGATCGGCTTATCAATTCGTGATGCCGCTTCAATCAGGCGGTCTCCCCGGGGAATGCTTTCCAGGTACATGCCGATGACCCTGGTTTCCGGGTCGCGGCCGAAATACTCCAGAAAATCTACTTCGTCAAGGTCCAGTTTATTGCCGATACTGGCGAATTTAGCCATGCCAACATTCTCATCGGTCATCAGATTCCAGAGCATGAGTCCCACGCCGCCGCTTTGAGAGATAATCGACAGCCCCCCCTTGGGCGGACTGAAGGATGGCACGAACGGGAGGCACAACCCGTTTGCCGTGTTGGCAACGGTGACTCCATTAGGTCCTACAAACCGGATGCCATACTGTCGTGCTTTCTGTAACACAAGCGCTGAAAGCTTTTTCCCTTCTTCTCCGGATTCATTGAATCCGCCGGATGGAATGGCCATGCGTTTCACTCCCGCCCGGCCGCAGGCGTCGATCACTTCCGGAATCAGTCTTGCGGGAATCATAATAAAAACCAGATCCGGCACCACAGGAAGATATTGCACATCCTTGTACATCTTGATGCCATCCACATGAGAATCCCCGATACGGGGATTGATCCCGAAAATACGCCCCTTGTATCCCCAGCGAATGAGGTTTTCCAATACAATGCGGGGTATATTGTTCGCGCTTGACGACAACCCGACAATAGCGATGGATTCAGGGTAGAAAAGCTTTTCCATAATATCCTCCGGGAAAAGAATTAATCAGAATGTTCGTTTAGCTGATCATTCTGTGAGCATTTATATCAAACCGTGTCTTTTTTACCATGTATTTTTTATGCAGTATTGATTGCTGTCGTATCGCCAGCAGTTTCTTTCATCACAGCGCAGGCAGCTGCTTAACGTTGGATGAAGTATATGAAGATCATCCCCTTGTGTCAATGGAAACTGGACAGGCAGGGAGGTTTTATTGCCATAATCTCCTTGACTCACAAAATCCTCCTGCATATACTCCAGTTACACTTGAGAAAGGTTAAGTAAATGCTGGTCCCAATCATTTTCAGAATTCATTTGCTGATACTGCTGATCCTTTTGATGGAGGGCTGCGCCGGCGTCAAAGTGTCGTTTGTGGACAGCAGTGATTATATGGCGCTTCGCCGCGGAGACGTACTTACGACCGGCAAGCTCAGTGTTTATACCGGTGCTGCGTTACAAGTGGTCGGGATAGATAAAAAAACATGTGATGATCAGAGCGCTGTCTGTCGTAAAGCCTTGATGGAAACGATCGGACTGCACAGCGAGAAGCGCTTGTCGGCACTTTCTGAGCTATGGCTGCAGGAAGCCATGAAACTCGATAAGCATCGAAGGGACAGAGAACATATTGAAGGCATCCTGAATGCTTATCTGGAAACCGCGAGACACGCCTATTCATATATGTTTTGGACGAAGCGCACACCCGGCATGCGAGCCCTTGAGGATCGGCAGGCACAAGTGCGCGACTACTACAACTTTGCTGTGCAGCAGACTCTTTCCGCCATGTATGAGTATTATGGCAAGCACGATCCGATGAATGTTGATGTTATGAGTGATACTCATCTTAAATCCGGAAACTGGAAAATCTCTATACAGACCCGGAATGTGCGGTTTGCATCAAGGAGGAAGATCCCCGAAGATTTAATACCCGCTTCTTCACTGTCATTTCGCGGTCTGCGCAA
>JBDKUG010000343.1:0-2859 GCA_039679815.1 Smithella sp. | reverse complement strand
GCTTTATAAATGTCTATGAGGAGACGAAAAGCAGGGCGGAAAATCTGACAGCGGAGGAGTGCAAAAAAAACGGGTTACGGCTTTCTATCTATCGCCCATCCATTGTCTACGGCGACTCGAAAACCGGGCGAAGCACCCGGTTCAATGCGGTCTATTATCCGGTGAAGATCGTTTCATTCATGAAAAATCTCTATGACCGGGACATCCGTGAACAGGGAGGCTGCAAGGCATCTGAGATGGGCGTGAGGGTTGATGGGAACGGCGCTCTTCATATGCCGATCCGGGTGAGGGTGGTCGAAAACGGCGGCCTTAACCTCATCCCGGTGGACTATTTCATCAGGGCGTTTATTGCGATCCTGGAGGAGTGCCCGGATGGCGGCGTATTTCATATCATTAATCCCAATTCCAAAAAGATTGAGGACCTGATTGATTACACCAAAAGGTTTTTCAACATCACCGGTCTTGAACCATATCGGACCGAACCGTCTGGGACAGGCATGAGGAATTCGCTCGAGATGTTATTCGATAAATATCTCGAGGTGTACGGCCCCTATATGAGGGATACCAGGTTGTTTGATGACGGCAATGCGCGCGGCATTTTGATCAGGAAGGGCGTCGTCTGCACTGATTTCGATTACAAGGTCTTTTCGCGCTGCATAGAATATGCAGTGGCCTGTAAATGGGGTGAAAAATTGTTTGAAATGCATTCACATAAGATATGAACTTGTCCTTATGACAAGTTGTAATGTTTCGTTCTAAATCTACAACACCTTAGGGGAGTAGTTACAAAGGGCAAGGTCAACATACTGGTGGATTCCCGCCTGGCCTTGCCGTTGGTATAAGACCAATTAGCGAGACATTTGGTGCAATTTGCACCGAAGTCTCGCTTTTTTTTGCAAGAGGTTAGGGAAATGACAGCTTTCTTGTTCTCATTGGGATTTGTAGAAGTTGATATCCACCTCTGGTCACCTGTTTAAATAAATTCTGTGCGATTTACGAATATTCCTGAAAAAGGGTGCCGCTTCGGCTGAGTGTGTCTGAGAGAACGGCGGGGCGGCAAATCTAGATGTAAATGAAAATTAAAAAAGAGGACGACTAAAATTCAGGTTTCCCATGTACGCATCTTAATGCAAATGGCCAACTTAAATATGAGACTAAAAGGTAAAAAATTTTCTCGGGTAGCATACAGGGTAGCACAGCAAAAAAATAAGGGGTAAGCTTGTATATGCTAACCCCTTGTTTATATTATGGTACCCCCGCCGCGATTCGAACGCGGGACACCCGGATTAGGAAAATGGTTGTTCATGGTTTGATAAGTGAGAAAGATCATCTACTTACATCAATGAGATGTGGACACAAATTTTCTACATTCCTAAAATAATTGAAATTTATGTGGACACACGCCTCACTTCAGACATTCACCCAGAGTTATCTATTCAGCCATTCATTGAACTTTGTTGAACTAAATATCCGTGTCCCCCCTTTTTCCTCCACTCCCACTTCCTTATCAGCTAGAAAAGCCGAAAGCATTTCTCCGTCCATCGCAACAATGCCACCTTTGCGACATAATGCCCAACCATCACTACTAATTTGTCCGGTTGTAAAGAAAAGCATTATCACTGGGTCGCAAGCTCGAATATTTAATTGGGAAAGGGATCCCTCTTTGGGAAAAACTCGAGCTCGACCCAAAAATACTGATCCAGCTAACGCCCTAATATCAGGTGTTGATATTTTTGAGTCTGGATAGTGCTTAGCTTGGCCAACTAGCCAAAAAACAAGATCTGTTTCAAAAACCGGAAACAGCGCTCCGTGTCCAGTCAAATCGCCCATAGACATTTTTCCGAAGAAATCGATGCCCTGATCTGCACGATATGGAGTTAGTATTGGGTTAGGAACCCCAACCAACCCTAGTAAATGAGTACATACCTTTTCAAAGGCCTCAGGCGTCAATCCTCTCAGGTGCTCGTAATAATCCCTCCAATGAAGTCTTCGCCATTTCTGCTTTTTAACTTCTGCAGTATCGCAATCCTCAATAAAGCACGCGCCCTGAATTTTGTAATCGGAAACACTATTAAAAATAAATCGAGGCTGCTTTCCTTGATCTATATTCTGGTTTAATTGGTCAGTGAGAATCTTCTCTACTTTTGGCGTCCATAAAGCAGTCTTTTCTTCGGGAACATATCCCCATTCAGGGTGACTAGAAATAATTCTATTTATGACAGAGTCTAGATCTTCGGGGGGAGCATCAAGAGGCAGTTCTGATAGAATTACTTCGACTATCAACGATGGTCCCGGTTTCATAATTCGAGCTTGTTTTCCGTAAGCTTGGTCCAGTCAGTTAAAGTTTCTTTAAGTATGTCATATAAATCCTTGAGAGGAACGATATCCGCTTGAGATAGAGATTTCAAAGTACTGATAGGCATTTTCTTAAGTGTCTGGCTAGCCCCCAAAATTCGAGGGGTCCAGTTTGGTGATGTTGAGGCCTTTGCAACAGCAAGAGCATCGCTGAATGATTTATCTGGATCAAATAAGCACTCTTGTGCCTCCACATTTCCTATAATTTCTCTTAAATCTCGTACGTCCAAGTATGTTCGTATTTTTGGTTCACGAACACGGCCGGATTCTTCTTCATCTTCAGGCGTATATGGGACAAGAAGTTTGTAAAACTTTTCAAGATTGTCTTCGTCTTTAAATTTATATTCGCTATCATTCCAACCCAACCAGGTTTTTACTTTGACGACGGAGACAGCTTCATGAAAAAGTCGGTACATTTTGGGGTCTGCCAATGTTACGTATTCCTCATCATTTTGCATCTGTTGTAAAGCCTTGAGTGCACGGTATCTGCGCGAGGCCTCGTTC
>JBDKUG010000027.1:0-2611 GCA_039679815.1 Smithella sp. | reverse complement strand
ATTGAAAAGTAGAATATCAGGGCAAGTTTCTTACTGCGTAAAATAGAGCTTTAGTATTCCCGAAGATCCTCCGCCGTTATTTTCTCTTAAATATAGCCTTGATTGCGAGCCGAACATTTTCTTTCTTCCATCCAGATAAACGCTATTTTGGTGCAGGGCTCAAGGGAACACGATGAAAACGCTCCCCTGACCCGGCCTGTCATTTTTCAAGTACATTTAAAGCTTCTTTAGCTTCTTCAATGCTGTCAAACATCTGCAGTTCCACATCCCGCTTGAGCAGTTCGTCGCCCAACTTCATGAGTAGAAACGCACTGGTGGTATATCGCGTGACATTGCTGTAAAACTGCGTCACGTGCTTGAGCATATCCGCATATTCATTGGTCAACTCCGGAGAAATGTTGAAATTATCGTAGTTAACGATCGTGGGCACTTTCTTTCCCAGAGGCGCCAGGATTGCTTCGATTCCGGTTTTGATCCTTCGAATCTCTTCGCTGGTGCGTATGTTGTAGTTTGAAAAATTGACGTAAAAGGAGTTGCTTTTAGGATTGTAAATTAACCGCTCTTCCAGGGGAATCACCACTAACTCTTTTTTCAAACCCATAATGCCTCTCTTAAAAATACGGGCATCCATCAGTTTCGGAGAAGTTTTCATAACCGGTTTAAATTCCATATTCGCTAAAATATCTTTTTCCAGATCGATCCCGGGAGCTATTTCGATCAGTTCAATGCCTTCTTCACAGAGAGAAAACACGCAACGTTCCGTAATGTATAGAACCGGTTGCTTGGCCGCCGCGGCATACTTGCCGCTGAAAGTAACCTGTTCCACATGATCAAGGAATTTTCTTTCCCTGCCTTCCTCAATAATAGAAAGCTTTCCGTCGGCAATGGAAACTTTCAGACCACCGGCCGTAAAGGTGCCGACAAAAACGATTTCCTTGGTACTCTGGCTGATATTAATGAAACCGCCCGGACCGACGAAACGGGGACCGAATTTGCTGACATTGATATTGCCCTGTTTATCAATTTCCGCCGAACCTAGAAATGCGACATCCAATCCACCGCCGTCATAGAAATCAAACTGATAAGGCTGATCAATCAAACAATCCGTGTTTGTTCCCGTGCCGAAATTCAGGCCACCGTTGGGCATGCCGCCGATAACACCCGGTTCCGCCGTCATCACCATGGACGTGAGAATGTCTTCTTCATTAGCGACACTGGCGATCCCTTCGGGCATGCCGATGCCCAGATTAACGACGCTTTTCGGTCTGAGCTCAAACGCCGCCCGGCGGGCAATGATTTTGCGCGGACCCATTTCCATGGGTGGAATATATTTCATGGGCTTTTTAACCTCCCCGCTCAAGGAGGGATCGTACTGCACGGCAAAAGTCTGCCAATGGTTTTCCGGTTTCGAAACCACAACGTAGTCGACCATAATCCCCGGGATCTTCACATCGCGGGAATTTAACGTGCCCTGTTCCGCAACACGTTCAACCTGAACAATCACCGTGCCTCCGCTGTTTTTCACCGCCATGGCGATGGCCAGTGCTTCCAGGGTCAATGCTTCTTTTTCCATGGTGATGTTGCCGAAAGTATCTGCGGTTGTTCCCCGGATAAAAGCGACATTAATGGGAAAGGCCTTGTAAAACATATATTCCCGTCCGTCGATCTCCAGGAGTTTTACAAGATCCGCGCCTTCCCGGAAAGTCTTCTCATTTAACTTCCCGCCGTCGTTACGAGGATCAATATAGGTTCCTAAACCGATTCTGGAGATAACGCCGGGACGTTTTGCCGCTACCTCCCGGAAAAAATGAGAAACGACACCCTGCGGCCAGTTGTACGCCAGAATCTTGTTATCCTTGATGAGTTTTTGCAGTTTGGGCGCGAGTCCGATGTGGCCTCCGACAACTCGGCCCACGAGACCTTCAATGGCCAGATGATTAAGTCCTTTTTTGGCGGTGGCGCCATCGCCCTGGCCTGCGGCATAAATGATGGAAATATTTCTGGGGCTGCCGGTTTTTAAGAATTGCTCCTCAAGAGCAATCGCAATTTCTTCCGCAAAACCGGCGCCGACAAAACCTTCCGTCGCTATGACGTCACCATCTCTGATAATCCTGACAGCTTCTGCAGCTGAAACAACTTTCTCTTTTCTTTGAGAAGAGACTGTCGAATGAATATTGATTGTATCGGCCATCGATCACATACCTCCTCGGGGTAAAGCCGTCAAATTTACAAACAAAATTTTTCTGTTTATTTCCGGTGTTCCTGCGGAACTGCCGGTTGCGGTTGCGCTGCAGGCTTGCCCCTCTCCGCGGCCTTATTCATTTCTTCCATTTCTTTGATCATGCCTGACGATGAGAAATCCTGATTTTCGTTGCCGCTTTTCTTCTTTGATTCGTTGCTATTGCAGGAAGCAAAAAAGCAAACACCGGACAACAGGGCGACCATGACAAAAACCGATAAGAACTTTTTCATAACAGCTTCTCCCTCCGCATTAAATATTTAAAATAGGAGAGGCTCGGAAATAAAACAGCGAGCATTCCCCCTGGCTTCCCCGGAATAAGTGAGCGAACACGCAGTGATATTGCTTCTCCGGAATCGACGATTCTCCACG
>JBDKUG010000376.1:0-9338 GCA_039679815.1 Smithella sp. | reverse complement strand
AGAGTTCCGCCATCCTGTCTTTGAAGGACCCCGTATCAAGTTCCATCGCCCATTCGACCCGGCGATTGACTTCGCGTTTATAGACATATTGCCGGAACCCGCACAAATCAACGGATTCGCCGCCCGCGTTGGTGCGATGAACATCCAGATCGCCCGTTTCGTGAACATGCCGCGCCAGCAAGAGACTGTGCAGGATGCTTGATTTCCCGGAGCTGTTGGCGCCATAAATCAAAGTCAGCGGGCGAATCGGGATACGCTGCGTATCTGCGAACGCTTTGAAGTTGCCTATGCGTAATGCGGTCAGCATACCTTTCTCCTATTCTAATTCTCTAATTGGCTCTGGCGCTAGATTCCAAAATAGTTGTGCGGCCTCACAGCGACCTTTCGTGGGATAGCGATTCGACCGAGCGTGTGCAATGCCAGCTATTCTCTTTGACCAGTTTTTCATTCTGCTGCCTTCACCTTTGTATTTTTCTTCTAACAAACCATCTTCTATTTCTGCCCATGTCCGTAAGATATAAGCAAACAAATCTGCTATTTGAGACAAGAGAATATGTTTAGAATCAGCAAAAAAAGGAACATCAACGATCTGATCCAAGGCAGTTTGTTTCTTGTTTCGATTGTAGAAAGTATCTATCCATAATGGTGGATTATAGATTAGCATGCTCAGATCAGTTTCTTCCGAAACTTCGCGGTCAAATATCAGCATACTATGTCCCTTGGGTTTGTCTTCGCACTGATGTTTCTTTTGCACCTGAAGAGTACAATGCATTGCAGCAGCGCACCATTTAGATTTAAATTTTTTGAGCCGATTATCGTTTTTTAATGCTTGGTCATAAGTCACTTTATCTATTCCGCTAAACACACACTTATGTTTTCTTTTTTCCACCCAAGTTAGAATTGCCTCGATTACTCTAGTTCGTTCTGCTCCGTCTGTCCCATGCCAAATACCATTACCACGGTAAAATTCGCGAGCATGAAACTCATCTATCTTTCTACCGGCAGATTTTGAAAGATCTTTAAGAAAATCGCTCCAAGCATCCTTTGTGACGTGCATTCTTGTGGCATCAACAATAATGCCAGCAACAATAAGATAAGGTTCATTGCCCATCCCACTTTCGTCGAAATAGCAAAATTTCATGCTTGCATCCTCAAGTTCAACGACTTCACCTGCTGTTCCATCTCATGAAGGAGTTCTTTCATGTGTACCTCTCGCCATTTAGCCGTGAGATCGCCAGTAAAGGCATGGTGGAGAATCATTTCAAAGAGGTCTTCGAGTCGTCTCGTAGCTTCTCGGCGTTTGCCCAATAGGGCTAAAGCATCAAGCACCTGGAAGTCAAAGCTTTTTAGTATATCCTGATTATAAGGCCGTAAAACGCGGAGATTGCAAATATCGGCATCTGTTACAGCTGGATATGATGCGCCACGCGCCCGTGCATTAAGCTGGACGGTAAACCATTGTACACGTGAAAGAACATACAAAAAGCCGAAACCTATTCCCGCATTCGCCCTCAACACACAGAATCCCGTACTGCAAATCTGATTATCATATTGCGCAGGAACAAGTGCCGTTGCTCGAAGATATGGACGAACAGTTGAGATGATTACATCGTTAGTCTTCACAATCTGGCGAGCTCTACTTGGTGCCACTTCCCCTATCATTGTCTTGGCACCGGAGATTACACCCAACTGACCGTCAACGCCCGCAATATCGATGTAGGTAAAAGTTTTTTCTGGCTGATCCGATGGATCTCTTCGTTCAATAGGCGTAACCATTTCGCCAATAGGTGCCACAGGCCAGCCTTTTGGATTTGTTGCCGGGTCACCAAACATTTTGTAGAAGAGAGCGGGAAGGATGCGGGCGGCTTTGGCGTCGGCCACGGAGCGCTTTTTTCGCAGCGCGTCTGCCTGGTCAAGTATCTCCACAATCCGGCGCTGCTCGGAAATTGGGATCAACGGAATTTGTACATCTCGTAGATATTTAAAATGGCGGCTATACCCTCTACTTTGGATGGCACATGATTGCCAATAGTAATAGACATATTTCGGCTCAAGTGCATTATTAATGGAGAGAACCTTGACACCATCGGCACCAAGTGCAAAAGGGAAATCAACATACTTCAGCGCTAATGTGTGATCGCCGAAAAGAACAACCGGTAGTTTACCTGTAAAGATTGCATCATCGTTATTTGCATAACCTGCAATAAAAGCTTGACCTTGATCAATTACAGGTATTCTACCTTCAGATAAATAATCGCGTTTCAATACTTTGTATTGGCCACCTGTGGCATCCACGACTGCATTTCGAAAATTAATCATTTTTAATAACAATTTAGGCCTCATTTCCATTAATCATGCGTGCCACGTAACTTTTTTCTTTCCTCAATCAGGCGTCTCGTTTTTTCCAGCTCCGTCGCGATTAGTTTTTCATCCGGCAGAGTTGTGCGGTATTCGGCGGCCAGCACCTTGTTGGGAAGATTGTCGAGTGTATAGCGGGCCAAGGCGTCGTTTTTTTGAGCGCAGAGAATAAGGCCGATGGGCGGGTTTTCATTGTCGCGCATCCAGTGCTCACGCGCATAGTTCAAATACAGATGCATCTGCCCGGCGTCGGCATGGGTGAAGCGTCCCAGTTTGAGGTCGATAACCATCAAACAGCGCAGCCGCCGGTGAAAAAAGAGCAGATCGACGCGATACCAGTCATCGCCGATGCGCAGTCTCTTCTGGCGGCCCACAAAGCAGAAATCTCCGCCCAATTCGAGCAGAAAGTGTTCCAGATGGCTAATCAGGGCATCTTCCAGATCGTTTTCCGAATATTCGTCTTTCAGACCCAGGAATTCCAGAATGTAGGGTTCCTTGATTTCTTCTTCGGGCGTCAGGACATCGGCCGGTTCCTGTTTTTGCCCGCGGGAGAGCATTGCGGCCTTGTTTTTGGATAAGGCCGTGCGTTCGTAAAACTGGGAATTGATCTGGCGGTCGAGCTGCCGCACCGACCAGCCGCCGCGAAAGGCTTCCGTTTCATAGAATTTGCGGGCAGGATCGCTTTTAACGGAAAGAAGCCGCACGTAAGCCGACCAGGACAGAGGAAAGCAGGCGGCTACCGCATTGAGATCATAACCGGCCGTTGCAGACGCTGACGACGGCAAGGATATACGCGACGGTGTTGCGTATTTTTCGGCGGGACTTTGCCCGGATGATTTACGCGACAGTGTCGCGTAAATCAGTTCCGTCGGATACGTCAGGTAAAAAGAACGAAACCGCTGCAGATTGTCCACGCCAAAGCCGCGCTGGAAGCGGCAGCCGAGATCGGACGACAGGCGTTTGAGCAATTCCTCGCCATAGCCTGCGCGCGTTTTGCCTTTTTGTTCGTATTCCACAATCCGGCGGCCCACTTCCCAGTAGGTGGCCGTCATAATGGCATTCACCGCGCGTGCGGAAGCACGGCGGGCCATTTCCAAAAGGCGGGTAATATCGTCGCACAAAACCAAATATGCTTTACCGCGCAACCCTGTGACAGGAAGGTTGCCCGTCTTTTTTGCATCAGTTAATTGTTTCTTACGTTCCGTCATGTCTTTTCGATTTCCCCGAGCAGTTTCTCCAGGCCTTCGGTAATTTCGCGCTCGATGGCCAGCGTTTCCCGAATCAGTTCGGCCGGGTCTTCATCCGGCGCTTTTTCGGCAATCTGCGGATTGTAGCGTCCGGCGGCCAGGTTGTAATCATTTTCGGCAACCTGCCCGACGCTTGTCCACCAGGAACGCGTCTCTTCACTTCCGGCTGGAAGCAGCGTGCCTCCTTCAACGCCCGGAGGATTGGCGAATCTGGATTGTTTGTAAGTCGCCCACTGGGCAAGGAGGTCCGGAATATCGTTTCGTTCCGGCGTTTCAGGGCGTCCTCCACCGGAAATTTTATCCGGATCAAAGCCGTCGGCACGCACTTCGTAAAACCAGACTTTTCCCTTGTGTTTGGCTTTTTTGTCTTTCTTAACGCCGGAGGCGGGACGGCGAAACACCAGCACGCCGGTCTTGACGCCCGCATACGGTTTGAAGACTCCCGCGGGCAGCGACACAACCGCCAGCAGATCACAATCCTCGACCAGTTTGCGTCGAAGCTCCACATGCGCGGTGGTCGAACCGAACAGCAGGCCTTCCGGCACGACTACGGCGCCCTGGCCACCCGGCGCAAGCGCTTCCATCATGACGCCCAGAAAAAGCAACTCGCTTTTTTTGGAGTTGGTGGGCAGGTCTTTACGGATCGATTCTTTCGGGAGAACGCCGGCAAACGGCGGGTTGGATAAAATAATTTTGTATTTGCGCGTCAAATCGTCTTCCGTCAGGCCGCCCATGTCGGAGAGTGTATTGGCGCGTTTGACGTTGGCCAGGCGCATGCCGTGAAGGACAAGGTTCATCATGGCAATGCGCATCATCTGGCGCGAGACGTCAATGCCATAAATAGAGCGCTCCAAAAGCCCCCAGTCGGGAATCTTTTCGCCGGGGCCTTTGCGATAGGTCTGAAGCGTGGGAATTTCTTTTTTGGCCGCTTCGATGGATTGATCACGTTTTTCCAGCCATTCCTCGCCATAGATGGGAATTTCCGTAGGCTCCGAAGAATACTTGGCCAGAATATGCTCAATGGCATCGATCAGAAAGCCGCCCGTGCCGCAGGCCGGGTCGTAGATGGTGTCACCTAAATCCGGATCGAGCATGGCAACCATCATGGTGCGAATCTGGCGTGGCGTGCGAAACTGGCCGTTGAGGGCCGACTGACCGAGGTGCGTCAAGAGATACTCGAAAATATCGCCCTTCACGTCGGTGCCCAGTTTAGCGAAGTCGATGCCGTCAATTTCATCGACCACCTGTTTCAGGACATTCGGGTCGATGATTTCCAAAACCGCGTCGCGGAAGTATTCAGCAATTTGCGGTTCTTCCTTTACCAGCGAAGCCATGTAGGGGAAAACATGATCGCGGACAAAGTCACGCAAGTCGTTGCCGCTTTTAAAGCGCCACTTCGTCCAGCGGAATCGCTCGGCCTGTTTGGGGTAAAGCAGTCTTCCGTTTCCGTTGGCCTGATCGCCCATCAGGCGGGCCTTGAGTTCACGGCTGGATTCTTCTTCATCGAGCAGCTTGAGGTAAATAAGATAAGAAATCTGCTCAATATAGGTGACCGGATTGGTAACGCCGCCCGCCCAGAGGATATCGGTGATCCGGTTGAGTTTACGTCGCAAGTCTGAATTCATTACTGCTCCTTATAAGCTCTTCGCAAGGAAGATCGAATCGTTCATGTCTTTGATGATGTCCTTAAGGCCTGCCTCTCCGAAAAGCTCCACGCCCATTTCGGCGGCGTTTAAAATGGAAAGCGGGGGCTGGAACAAATCGTCAAGTTCAATTCTTCCCCTTGCTATTCCGCGATTTTTCAACAGCGAAAGATACTGGGCCTGCTGCGGGGTTAAAGATTTTGCCACCAGCCAGGCCTGAAAGTTTTCCGTCAATTCTTCTTCGCGCGGTTTGATTTTGAGATCGCCCAGGGCGGCCTGAATGAAATCGATCAGGTTGCCGCCCGGTCGGCGGTAAGCGCGGCGCAAATTGTCTTCATTAAAATACATCTCCGGCTGGTTAAGCCGCACGGAAAGAATCTTTTCTTCTTCTTCCGTCAACAGTATGCCCTGCCGCACCTTTTTGATGATGGGGTCGTCCTTTACGGCACTTTGAATCGCTACTTCCCAGTTGTTGACGTAGTCGCGCTTATCCACCCGTTCGCCGCCCGGCCCAACTTCAACATAAGTGACGGCATGCAGCCATTCATCCTCAAGACCCAGTTCAATTAGCCTGTCGGACGATTTCGGCGGCTTTCGCTCGCCTGCGGGCGCATGGCCCGTGCCCACTCCGGTGAAGATGTCGGTGCCGGAGTCGTCAAAGTATTCGTGATTGCCGAAGAAGTCATAAATGACAAACTTCTGTTTCTTGATGTGTGGCGCTATGCGCGTGCCGCGCCCTCGCATCTGCTGATACAGGATGGGACTGCGGACACGGCGGCACATGACCAGATGTAAAACTTCACGGCAGTCAAAACCGGTATCCAGCATGCCGACACTCACCGCCACCTGAGGATAATCCTCCCTTTTGAACTTGCGGATCAGATCGTCGGCATTGACAACATCGCTGGTGATGACTTCGGCATACTGGCCTTTGTGTTCGGGATGAAGTTCGTTTAAGTAATGGGCCAAGCGCGCCGCATGATGCTTTGTGATGGCAAAAACAATGGCCTTTCCGGGACCGATCTTTTGCCCCGGCGAAAGCTCCTTGTAATTGGCCCAGGCCAGCCGGTCAAACTCCTGCATCATTTTGCGGTTCGTGTCTTCGTTTGTCCATTTCCGCTCGAATTCGGACGGGTCGTATGTTTCTTCGTCCACCTCCGCGCCTTTGGCGATCATCTGCGTAATACCTTCGGCAAATTTATACGGGCATAGGAAATCTTCTTTAAACGCCCGCAAAATGGGAAAGGAAAAGTCGGGCTGATCGTTTCGGCACTGGTAAAACTGAAACGTGTTTCTTTCGATGAAGGCCGAAGGTGTTGCCGTCAGGCCGATATGCAGCGCATCAAAATGCGTCAGCGCGGTTTGCCACGCCCCATAGATGGAACGGTGGCTTTCATCGGCGATCACGACATCAAAATAGCCGCTGGTAAATTCAGAATACCGGCTGATCATCGTTTGCAGCAAACAAACCGTGATTTGCTGTTCCTGTCGGACCATGCCGGAACGCAGCCAGTAACTGCTGTGTTGATTGAGAATATCCTGTATGGCCTCGATGGCCTGTTTGGCAAGCTGCTCACGGTCCACAAGAAAAAGAACCCGCTCGGCCCGCCCGGATTGGATTAATCGCTTTAAGTAAAGACAAATTAAATCCGTTTTCCCCGTTCCCGTGGGCAGTTCGATCAGGAAACGGCGCTTGCCAAGTTCCACGGCATGATCCAGCGCCTGCATCGCTTCTTGCTGATATGGCCGCACCAGTCTGTTTTCGCCCTGGCGGAGGTAATATTCGGGGATTTCTATTGTTGCGAGAGGCTTGCGCGTTTCGCGCATTTCAACGAGCCGCTCCAGATCGCGGCGGGAGAAAAATGAATTGACGATGCGCGCATCATCGTTGCCGTAATCCCAGAAGTAAATGAGCTCGCCATTGGTTAAAAAGACGAAAGGCGCGCCAATGCCTTTGGCATAGGGAAGCGCCTGCTGTTTTGCGGCGTAAGGTTCCACAGCGGTGCGTTTAGCCTCTACAACGGCCAGCGGGCGGCCCCGGCGATCCGTGAGGACATAATCCGCCATCCCATCGGCGGCTATGCTGCTGTAGTCTGATTTTGCGGCATATTGGGCGGCGGGTTCGGCAACGCCTGCTGATGCGCTGCGCACTAATACCTCGGTGCGTACCTGCGACTTGTCAGCCGGGTCCCAGCCAGCCTGGCGAAGCAATTCGTCAATCACAATTCTTGCATCGGCTTCCGTCGAATAACCTTTCAAATTTACTCCTTCTTTTTCCTCCGGCTCACTGGCATTCAGGAAAATAGTCCGCCAGGTTCTTACCGCCGAAATACACATCGCAGACCAAGCGGCCGCGGTCTATTTTGTGCGCCGTTCGTAGATCGACCGCTTTCCCTTTGATGAGCCTTGAAAGTTTGTCTTTTGCAGCCTGTCCGCCGTAGGTACTGAGTTCCGGCGCGTCATATCCTGCCGGGCGCACGCGGTTTCCTGTTTCACCATTCCATTTCCATTGCGGAGAGACATCAAAGGTATCTCCATCGATAATTTCCGTTACAGTAAATGCTGGCATGTTTGCTCCTTTCGAATCAATTTTTCTCCGAGTAAGAGCAACGCCTGTGCCAAAACTTTTTTAGAATTCCATCTTACTAATATTACTTAACAATCAATGGTATCCGCATTTTTGGCGGTCATCTTATATTTAAACCTGGGTTAAAACAACTTAAACTTTGGTTTAAGGTTTTTTCGCCGCTTGCTGAACAAACTTGTGGATGGCTTGGGGCGTATATCCGAGAAATCTTGCCGCGCGGCTCTGGTTTCCGCCGGAGGCCTCCAACGCGCGAAGGATCATCTGCTTGCGAATGCTGCTTAGAAATTCGTCAAGAACAAATCCTTCATACGGATCGGGCAACGCTTCCAATGGGTCGGCGTACGTTATGGGGTCGGTGATCAACAGATCATCCGCTTGTAATGTATCCCGGCGGCAAAGCCGGACGGACCTCTCCATTGCGTTTTCCAAATCACGGACATTTCCGGGCCAGTTATGCGCTTGCAGTCTTGTCAGTGCATTCGTCGATAAACGTTTGGGGCTTCGGAGCGATCCATTCAAACGATCCAGAATAGAGAGGGCCAGTTTGGGAATATCGGACCGCCTGTCTCGCAGCGGTGGCAGCGTAATTTCACCGACGTTGAGCCGATAATAGAGATCCTCGCGAAAAGCGCCCCTTTTAACCATTTTCCTTAAATCCCGGTTCGACGCACCAATCACCCGCACATCCACTTTATGAGATTTTGTGTGCCCGATCGGCTCGACTAGGCCATCTTGCAGAACCCTCAACAGTTTGGCCTGCGCCGCTTGAGGCAGCTCGCCTAGTTCATCCAGAAAGAGCGTCCCGGAATGCGCCGCGTCAAATTTTCCAGTTTGGTCGGCGAGCGCACCTGAAAAAGCGCCTTTTTTGTGTCCGAAAAGAAGGCTTTCGACAAGGTTCTCCGGCATCGCCGCACAATTAACAACAATGAAAATGTCTTTAGGTCTGCCACTCAATAGGTGAATGAGGCGCGCAAACATTTCCTTGCCCGTACCCGTTTCACCAAATATCAGGATGGGCGCCTGCGACGGGGCAAGCATGGCCGCCATTTCAAGAGAGCGTTGCATTGCCGGATGATCGCCGACGATGCTCAGTTGCGCACGGATAGTATTTGCGTCGGGTTGCGTCCTTTCAACTTGGATAGGCAGGTCTTGAAATCTTACATCTGGAAAATCCGCGGAAGACAAATCGACTTCTGTTACAAGTGGATTTTCTTTTGTAACAAAATTTGGCGGCCTGACATTCAAAATACTGGCGGGAATGACACCGGATGACGTCAATAGAATCCAACAGGCATGCATGTGCGGTGTGCCAGATGCAACGGAGATATAAAACCGAGCGGAAGAAAAATCCGTTGTTATCTTATGGAGATGCCTTCTTAGGCCATTGAAAATGTCATGATAATTTGTTGGATCGGAAAGACTGATTTCAAGCACATGAACGTCGGATTTGGGGTGCAGCTTGTTGATGGCCTGTTTTGTTTGTTCGGTAATTTTGGATGTTTT
>JBDKUG010000040.1:0-4765 GCA_039679815.1 Smithella sp. | reverse complement strand
GAGGGTATGGGAGTGCATGGACTTGGTCGAACTCACAGGAATGGAAGAAGCCCGTTTGCCGAACACCTCCTTAATAGCCCTGGTCTCCGTAACATCATTAACCGGCGTAGCGGTCCCGTGGGCGTTGATGTAATCAATATCTTCCGTGGACAGTCCGCTGTCCTTCAGGGCCGCCCGCATCGAACGCACGGCGCCGGAGGCTTTTTCGTCGGGGGCGGTCATGTGAAAGGAATCACAGCTCACTCCATATCCCAGAATCTCGCCGTAAATTGTTGCACCTCTCGCCAGCGCCGATTCCAGCGATTCCAGAACCAGAATGGCCGCCGCCTCTCCCAGTGAAAGACCGGAGCGGTTCCTGTCAAAAGGCCGGCAGACATCCTCATCCAGGGATTTCAGGGCATTAAAAGCCGAGTAGGTAATCCGGCACATTGGATCGACGCCTCCGGCCAGCATGATCCCCGCCTGACCGCTCTGAATCAGATCCCTCGCATAACCCAGCGCGTTGGCGCCCGAAGAACAGGCGGTCATCAAGGTGGTTTTGGGCCCCAGAAGCCCCAGATTAGACGCAATCCGGTCGGCCGAGGACGCACAATAGACGGTGGACAGGCGGGAAAATCTCGACCTGTCGAAACCTTTCGCAATCAGTTCCGCATAAAAGGTTTCCGCTTCGAACAACCCTCCGGAACCTCCGCCGATAACCACCCCCATGTCTTCCTTGACCGGTTCCGGAAGCGGAGAAAGAACGGCATCGGTGAGTGCCTCGATTGTTGCGGCAAAGGCCAGCTGATCGGCGCGGGACATTCTTTTGATAGAAAATTCTCTCGGAATGGACCCGCGGGGGTTGAAATTCCTGATCTGTCCGCCTTTATGCGTGCGAAATCCGGTTGTATCAAAAAGATCAATCTCCGAAATGCCGCAGACACCCTCCCGCAAAGAGGCCGCAAATTGCGCAACGTTGCCGCCAATGGCGTTTATCGTACCTAGGCCTGTAATCACAATACGCTTTTTGTTGTTCATCCGCAATTTCAGCCTATTCTTTTCGATGCCCTTTTTAAGGATTGGGAAACTTAAAATGGGCAGACCAAAAAGTCAAACAAATATTAAAAATAAGGGGGGTATGGACACAGTACCTCAGCAGGAAACTTTCTAAAACATTTTTCTGCCAAACCCGTTAAGATGCACCATGTCGGACACCGGTCTGCGCGGAGGTCCTTCCTTCGGCTCTATCGCCGGTCGTCCAACGGGAATCACGGCGGCTACTTCATACCCATCAGGCAGACCAATCACTTTTTTGCAGGCATCATGATCCATCAGGCCGACCACGACCGTCCCCAGGCCCATTTCATGCGCGGTAAGACAGAGTGTCTGCGTAGCAATGCCCAGGTCAAACATGTACCAGCCGGCATGCTTGGTAACTTCCATTCCTCCGTAACACCCGGAGACGCCGGTTTTCGCACAAACGACAATCAAAGCGGAAGCAATGAGCGAACATTTTGTCGCGGGATTTTTTTCGGAATACGTCGCCACGACTTGATTGATAATCTCGCGGTCGCGCACCACAACAAACTCCCACGCCTGCGTGTTGGCCCAGGATGGGGAGCAGCGTACGGCTTCAAAGATTTTTTTCAATTCGTCGTCGGTCACAAAGGCATCCGTAAATTTTCGAATGCTGCGTCTTTTGTGTATGGCTTCCTGTAATTCCATGATTCGTCCTCCTTCAATGATTTAATTTTATATTTTTTTCCGGATCAGCGGCTTTCACGTCAGCGATTTTCCGTTCAAAAATCCGCCGGGTCTGATCGGCTAGCGCATTGATTGAAAAATCTTTCGCCGAATAATCCGGCGTAAGCGTTGCGATCAATTCCATCGAAATGGTGTTCTTTTCCCGGGTTCTAAAGAAAACCGATCCGGGCGGAAACAATTTGTCGGTCCCCTGAATATAAACCAGCTTTAATCCTGTATTGCAGTACCTCGCGATACTGAACACCCCTTTGTTGAAGGGCCCAAGACTGCCGTCGCGGCTTCTGCTCCCTTCCGGGAACACAAATAAATTGCCGCCGGCGGCCAGATGCGCCTTGATACCCTCCAGAGCATTAATCATGGCCGCTCCCGTCATTTCAGACGGCGAGGAAGACACATAACCCGCTTTCTTCATAAACCAGCCGAAAACCGGAACCCGGAAAAACGTTTTTTTAACGATCGTTGTCTGGCGCGGGAACAACGATACCAGCAGGATCGGGTCAAGGTAGGACAGGTGATTGCATACGATCACAGACGACCGGAGCGCTCGCACTTCCGTATCGATCTCATACGTTGTAAGGGGAACGAGACGGCCGGTCAGGTTAAAAAAGAACTTCATGTGCAGGTGAAATAATTTCTGGATGGTCCCTGCGCTGTTTTTTGTAAACAGATAACAGGGAATAAACAAGAACGGCAATATGAACAAAAAGCCGAAAAGAAAATAGCCCCATACAATCAACATGAGGCAAAAGTTGCCGATCAACTGAAAAAATCGAATAAACGCCATTTGATATCAGGTCAACTTTCGAATCAGCAGACTGGTGTTGACGCCGCCGAACGCAAAATTCTGAATGGCCGCAGTTTTGACCGGATGTTCGATGAGCTTCTGAACGTGCCTGACCATCGCGCAGCGTTCGTCAATGTCTTCGAGATTGAGCGTCGGGGCGATAAAATTCGCCTGCATCATGTAAAGCGTTAAAACCGTTTCAATGACTCCGCAGGCCGCCATTGTATGTCCCATGTAGCTCTTGAGAGCCACCACATGGGGATTGGAGCCAAAAACCGTTCCGATAGCCTGCGCCTCGATAATATCACCCATCTTGGTGGCGGTGGCGTGAGCGCTTACCAGATCAACTTCCGAGGTGGAAATTTCTGCGTTTTCAAGACCCAGTTGCAGTGTTTTGGTAATGCCTTCAAGATTGGGAAGAATCAGGTCTCCTCCATTGGAGTTGCAGGCAAAGCCAATCACCTCGCCCAGAATCGGCGCGCCGCGTTTTTTGGCAAATTCATATTCTTCCAGCATGACGGCGCCCGCGCCTTCGGCGACCACAAGGCCGTCGCGCGCCCTGTCAAACGGACGGGGCGTTTTTTCCGGCTGATCGTTAAAAGCGGTGGAGCAGGCCAGAAGATTATCAAAAACCGCAACCGTGATCGTGTCATATTCATCCGCCCCGCCGCAGAGCATGGCGTCCTGCAGGCCGTACTTGACCGACTCGTAACCAAAACCGATGGACTGGCTCGACGTGGTGCAGGCAGTCCCCGAAGAAATAATGCGGCCGGTAATGCCGAACATCTTTGAAATATTCACGGCGGTCGTATGCACCATGGATTTCAGGTAATCGACGGCACCGATTGTTTGATAGGTTTCTTTATCTTTTGCTCCCAGAAATATTTTGTAGATATCGCGCTGAACCGTGGGTGAACCGTGAATCGAGCCAAACGCAATGCCCAGTCGTCCTCCCGTTACAAACTCGGGGGAAAGCCCCGACTGCTCCAGCACTTCCTTGGCAACCTGGCAGGCATAATAAGCCACCGGCCCCATGGTCTTGCGGTGCTGCCTTTTGAAGTCATACACGATCGGATCACTCACCGTACCGTAAACCCGCGAATGAATAAAGCGGCCGATCAGTTCATCTTCACGCAGCGGCTTAACGCCGGAAATCCCCTTCAGAAGGCTTTCGACGATTTTATCCCTGCCGTGACCGATGGGTGTTATTGCCGAACAAGCTGTAATAACGACTCTGCGATCTGTCATTTGCCCTATCCCTGCGCGGCGCGGCGTTTTTCCGCCAGCATTTCGATATAATCAATGATCTGGCGCATGGTGCGGATATCCATTGCTTTCTTTTTATCATCCCGCGTCAGCTCAGACCCCAGGAACTTCTCGATTTCCAAAAGCAGGTCAATAGCGTCAATGCTGTCAAACCCGTAGGCTTCACGCAAATTGACATCCAGTTCGGGATTTTCAACTTCAAATTCCCTCAGAAAAATATCGCGGACTTCATTTTCAATATCCTGACGTGTCATGAACTTCGGACGACTCCTTATAATGACGATGATGGATAATTATATAATTGTTTCGTGAAATATCTGACCGCTTATCCGGTTTTTTCCCAAAACGAAAGTGCCGCGAAAACTAGCACAAATCAGCGTTGCCGTCCAGCATTAGAGTAATCGGGACAATTCCCCGTTAAAACGCCGGGTGCCGATCAGCTGCCTCACGGCGCTGAAAGATCCCAGGATACTGCCCATCACTCCCGGTGCGACGGCATTCTGTCCGGCCAGACAAAGCCCCTCAACGGACAGATTATTAAGAGACGCTACTTTCAGCAGTTGACGTGCTGAACGCAATACCCCGTAACAGGAACCTTCGGGACAATTCACAAAATCGCGCAGCGTCAGAGGCGTAAATACATCCAGGATCTCCGCATTTTTCAGAGGGCCGAACACTTCTTCGGCTTTCTTCAATAAATCCCGCGCGATGGCCAGTTTTTCTTCTTCATAGTCCGCGCCGCGCCTTCCCGAAACCGTGCTTTCCCAACGACTCCAGTCACGATAAAGCGACCGGGCAATAATGGAAAGCAAATTGGTTTCTGAAACATTGCTGTTTCGTATCTGGTAAAAAATACCGTTCGTGATCCCCCCGTGCTCGTCATGGTTCAGCCGGTAAATGTTGTAATCAAGCTCACCGTGCGCCGCAGCGTCAACGCCGGCCTGCACGGCAATCACACCTTTTGTTTCCTCC
>JBDKUG010000166.1:0-3841 GCA_039679815.1 Smithella sp. | reverse complement strand
GGGGAGGACGTATAATTCTTCGGCCTCCAGAATCCGGAAGCGGCTGATGTTTGTTCGCGTGGCGCCAGACGGTAGGTAAAAGCATCGGACGGGATCTGCGAAAAGGCAAGGCTTTGTGCCACTGTCCGGGATACCAGATCATATATTTCGCGGGAACTTTTAAAGCGCACTTCCATCTTGGCCGGATGCACGTTGATGTCAACTTCTTCACCGGGCATATCAAGAAACAAAACAGCCGCGGGGTAGCGGCGCGGTTCGATCACCTGCCGGTAAGCCGCCAGGATCGCGTGCGTCATGCTGTTGTCGCGGATAAAGCGAGAGTTGACGAACAGGAAAATGTTTTTGGAATTGGATTTTGTAAAATCCGGGGTTGAAATAAAACCTGTGAGCCGCACATTGTCCCTCTGCCCTTTGATCTCCCGGCAATGAAAGGTAAAGTCATTACCCATGACCATGCCGATACGATCGGAAATATTCCCGGCAACAGGCGCCGTAAACACCACTCTCTCGCCTGCGGCGGCTGTAAATCGCACTTCCGGATGGGCCAGCGCTATACGGATAACCGCGTCCAGGCACGCGCTCTGCTCGGTGGCTTCCGATTTAAGAAATTTCCTTCGCGCAGGCACATTAGCAAACAGACTCGTCACCTTGATTTGTGTTCCGGGCGGCAGGCCCGCCGGAGATATTTCAAAAACAGCGCCGGCCTCTGCCACTGCTTTTGTGCCCTCCAGATCTTCCGGACGCCGGGACAGCACTTCAACACGGGCAATAGAGGCGATGCTGGCCATCGCTTCGCCGCGGAAACCGAAGGAGCCGACACAATAGATATCATCCAGTTTTGAAATCTTGCTGGTGGCGTGGCGTTCAAAAACCAGGGCCATGTCCTCACGTTCTATTCCGGAACCATTATCCACAACCCGAATCGACTCACATCCGCCTTTTTCAAGTTCAACGCGGATGTCCCAGGCTCCCGCATCAATGGAATTTTCGACCAGCTCCTTGACAATCGACGCGGGCCTTTCCACCACTTCTCCGGCGGCAATCTGATTGGCTACCTCTTCAGACAAAACAACGATGCGCTTTGACAATATCCATTCTCCGTTTTAAAGAAAAAGCCGCCGCCACTGAAGCACTTGTGACTGCAGCTCCGTGTTTCCCATGGCATAGTTCCGGTTTAATCCAGAATAATCATGACCCGGCAATTTTTCATAAAAGACTTTTTCTCCTGCGCAATGCGAATCTTCTCCGCATCGGCATTGCTGATGATCAGGTCGGATTTGCCTGGTCCGTCTGCTTTCAGCGCCTTCACACTCATGAGGCCGGTCGCTGCGTGCTGATTCCTTGTGTACCCGCACAGACCCTGCAATACGCTGGTTTCAAGCTCCGCTCTGAAAGCTTCGGAGATTTCCCCGCTGTTTTCATCACGGATACCCGGCAGCATGGCGGGACGGGCGCCGATACCGCGGGCGTCAATCACCAGACTAATGCAGGATGCCTTTTCACAGCCGAAGCCGCCCCGAAAGGCTGAGCTGACTTCTTTTGCTTCATGACCTGCGGGATCATGATCTGCGACACGTTCCCGTAAAGGGAGATTCTCAAGGTGACCTGCGCGGTATCATCGGACCTGTATTCCTGATCAGCAACCTGTGAACCCTGAATCAAACCCTCCAGCTGCGTATGGATAATATCACTATCCCCTGCTAAATCCTTTATGGTGGTTGTTGAGTCAACCTGAACGCCCATGGCCGTCTCAAGCAGATTCCGGCAGGCCTCCGCTCTGGCCGCCCGAAAAGCCGCCGGCCGGGCTTCCACGATACCGGCACCTTTATCCGGCGCGACACCGACACCAATTGCCTCTATATATCCTGCTGTCCAGTTGACCTGACCTTTACCGGTTTTTTCCCGCCCATTGAGACTCCGGAAGAACATTCTGACAAACAGCGGACTTCGTCCATAATAAAAACATTCCCACCAGAAAAGCCATGGAAATGAATTTTAATTTCACGTTCCCCCCCTTAAGATAATGTCTACAGAAACCATCCACTATCTGAAAATATTATTGAAAGCAACAAAATATCCGCCAGCCTGCAATAAGATTTCGGGAATAACCGCCACATCATCATTCCAAGAGTTATGCTTGAAAGTCCTATGTTTGTGTGATAGTTCACCACGTTGATCCGTAACAAACCGTATGATCGGGCGGCCATAGCCTGCAGGACCGTCCGCTTTCCAAAACGATTCGGGAAAAGGTTTGAATAGATAAGATGATTCGCGGCATCAACGCCATTTCTCAGAAGATAGGAGTAACACAAAATGGACTACAAACAGACTTTAAATCTTCCGCAAACCGACTTTCCGATGAAAGCCAGTCTGGCTCAAAGAGAACCGGAAATGCTCAAAAAATGGGAAGATATCAAAATTTACCACAAGATCCGGCAAAGCGCCAAAGGCAAAAAACCTTATATTCTGCATGACGGTCCTCCCTATGCGAACGGCAATATTCACCTGGGGACGGCTCTGAACAAAATCATCAAGGATATCGTTATCAAAGCCAAAAACATGACCGGTTTCGACGGGGTTTACGTGCCCGGGTGGGACTGCCACGGACTGCCCATCGAACACCAGGTGGATAAAGAACTCGGCGGCAAGAAATCCGGCATGTCGCAGGTTGAAAAACGCCGTGCCTGCCGCGTTTACGCGGAAAAATACTTGAATATCCAGCGCGAGCAATTCAAACGGCTGGGTGTTTTCGGCGAATGGGAAAATCCCTATCTGACAATGGCCTATCCTTACGAAGCAACAACTGTAGCCGAATTCGGCAAACTCTATCTCAACGGCAGTGTTTATAAAGGGAAAAAACCCGTTTACTGGTGCGCCACCTGCAAAACGGCACTGGCGGAAGCTGAAGTGGAATATGCCGACCACCACACACCATCTATTTATGTAAAATTCGCCTTCGAGACCGATATTGGCCAGATATTGCCGAAACTGGCCGGACAGAAGGTTCATATGGTGATCTGGACCACGACACCATGGACGATTCCTGCCAACCTGGCAATCGCCGTCAAGAATGATTTTGTTTATTCAGCGGTAAAAATTAATGGCGAAGTTCTGATTGTGGCCAAAGACATGATCGATTACTGCCTTGACGCCTTCGGCTATCGCGACAAAGAGCATGAAATCCTCGATGAGTTCAAGGGTGAGGTCCTGGAAGGTCAAAAATGCATGCATCCGCTGGTGAAAAGACACAGTCTGCTGATTCTGGCGCCATTTGTCACGCTGGAGGCAGGAACCGGCGCCGTACATATTGCTCCCGGCCATGGCCAGGAGGACTATGAAATCGGACTCGAATACGGTCTGGACAATTATGCTCCGGTGGACGACGCTGGGAAATTTACCGAGGATGTCGAACATTTTGCGGGGCAGTTCGTCTTCGACGCCAATGACAATGTCATTAAAAAGCTGGATGAAGTAGGCGCGCTGATGGGTCACGTTCCCATGCAGCATTCCTATCCTCACTGCTGGCGATGCAAAAAACCCATTATTTTCCGTTCTACCGAACAGTGGTTCATTTCGATGGAGAAAAACGATCTGCGCAAAAAGGCTCTGGCCGCCATCGATGAAGTACAGTGGATTCCCGCGTGGGGGCACGACCGAATCTACGGCATGGTGGAGAACCGGCCCGACTGGTGCATTTCGCGCCAGAGGCTTTGGGGCGTCCCCATCACTGTTTTTTACTGCGGCAGGTGCAAAAACGAATTATTAACAAAGGAAATCCTCGATCATCTGGTAGCACTGGTGGAAAAAGGCGGTGCGGATGTCTGGTTTGAAAAAGAACCAA
>JBDKUG010000392.1:0-3671 GCA_039679815.1 Smithella sp. | reverse complement strand
GAGGATCCCGGATATTGTAGGGAGCGTTTCTGGAGTCGCGTTCCATTTCGAAGCCACTTTAGGAACCTGAACAGATTCAGAGAGGAAGGCGAGTGTCGAGCTGATGAATTCCCTTGTCTGTGCTCGTTTGCGCGCGGTTCCAGCCCGAATATATGCGGCTTGAAGTGCCGAGCCATTGAGATTCTCTGTGCTTCGATTGAAGGCGCGTTGCGCAGCACGGTCGAGGATCCGGGAAGCTCGGTTCTGTATTTCCTCGATTTCATCATAATAGCCGGCAGGTGTTTTTTCGTACCATTTGCCCGTTCCTTTTTCGAATATGATGCGCCCATTAAATGATTTTTCTAGAACACGTGCGGCGGCCGCGTGGGTTGGTTGGTTGAAATATTCGTTTTCAATGCCTTTCGCCGCGTCGATTTTCTGGTTTCCTATGATTTCATCGGCAATTGGCGATACATCGAGAAGAGCTTCGTTCATGCTTTGTCCTTCTGCAGCCGAACGGCTTCCCGCCAGAGATCAGCGCCTAAATATTGAACATGCGCCGCTAGAGAACGATCCTCCACTTTTGCCTGAAGCATTGCGAAAACTTCTGCCAATTCTGCAGCTTCTTGAGGAGTGCTTGAAGGGGAACCAGTAAATTGCGCTCTGATCTTATTTGGGGCTGAATCCAAGTAAAGACGTACAAGAAAGATAGACCATTTTCTCCATGTCTCTTGATCAAGATGCATTCCTTGGCGAGCCCGAATCACTTCATTTTTTACTTTAGAGGTCATAATCGACCTCCTGTACGGATAGAAGGCAATGTAATCTTTGTAGTTGTTTGAATTCCTAAAGAAATACGCCCAATATCGCCATTATGAATCGAAGCTGTTAGAGAGATTTCACCAAATTGAGGGGCATTGAGACATAGTTTTTTTAGTTCAGGTAAAAGGGCGCTCAGAAGCGCGTCCGAATTAACGGTTGGCGCGCTCATTTATTGCCTCCCCTGAACTGAGAGAGCAGAAGTTACGAGTTGATCAAAGTATTCAGCGGGAATTAAAACCCTGCCGCCTAGCTTTGTGTATGGAATCGATCCATCAGCTAAACGGCGGGCAAGGGTAGGAAGACTAATGCCAAGCTGGATAGCAGCTTCTTGACGTGAAAGAAAACAGCGAGCATGTATCTCTGAATACATATCCGATCTCCAACAATTTTCCCCTCTTTTTAGGGGAGATAATGTCGGCGATCAGATCATGCATGTCGCCTCTCGCCTTGGCTCTCCATGAAGCACCAAGGCATCGCATCAGGCAGGCATCAGTTATCCTTACGCCTGTGCTCCCTTGCGATTTAATTAAATTATATCAGAATAACGCATCTCATGTCCATTCTCATCAACGATTTTCTTCGCATATTTGATATTTGATTCCATCAAAGGCAAAATTTCTATTTCATGGACGAAATATTTTTTATTAATATTCGGCTCCTTTAGAATTTTCCGTACTTTCATTTCTGAAAGCCCATACATCTGAGCTATTATTTTTGTTTTAAACCCCATTTTTCGTAGTTCAAGAAAGAAGGATACTGGTTTTCTTCTAACAACATGTTTTTCTTCATATAAATTCTCAACGGTTTTTTCCGGGAATTTATATTCCCCTTTTAGATATGCAATCATTTTTTCTGCCATTTTCTGATTCTCCCTTTTTTCTTGGATATTTCGTGTCGGTTGAGCCACTGATCCGCAAAAACTGAGCCAGCCATTACGGCAAAATTGAGCCGCAAATTACGGGTAAACTGAGTCGGTTGAAGCAGTTTTTCGCTACTCCAACCGAACATCTTATAGACAAGTTCAGAGTTCACCGGGGTATTTGGTGTGCCGCAGGTCCTCATCACTTTGTATCACCAGGCTAAATCCATTCGAAATCAGCCTGCTGGTAATTGCATTCCCGATTGTATAGCCGGAGAATTTCTCACACCAGTCGTCGGGGTCGACCTGTGAACAGACAATTGTGGTAGCCTCACCATACCTTGCGTCGATGAGATCGAGCAAAATAGACTCTTTCACCTGGTCATGGATGTCGAACATCAACCAATCGTCCAAAATCAAAACCGGGAGTCTTTGGAAATACCTGAGTTTTCGCTTGTACCGTTTCTGGTCATTTGTATTCACATCATACAGCTCGTTGAGGAACTTGTTGGCATTGAAGTATTTCGTTCGGTGCAGGTTGTGGCACGCCTCAACACCGAACGCCTTGGCGAAAAAGGACTTTCCCGAACCGGCGGCCCCAAGAATACAGAGGTTCTTCTTGTCCAGTATGAAATCGCACGTGACCAACTGGGAGAGAAGGTCCCTGTTCAGTTTCCTATTGACCGCATAGTCAATCTTTGACAAATCGGCTTGAGTCTTCCACAGCCCCGCCCGTTTGAGCAACTGGGAGGCTCGAGTGTTGTTCCTGGCAACATACTCCTCTTCCACCAGGCGGTAGACGAATTCCAACTTGCTGAGTTCCTGAAACAGGGGGTCGCTCAATTGGTCATCCAAAACCTGTGCCATGACATGCAAGTTGAGCTCCAGCAGCATGCCCTGCAACCGTATCTTCATTGTATGATGGTTGTCCCTGCTATTCACGGCTGCACCTCCTTCTTGGAGGGAAGCATCGAATAGAATCCCTTTGGGCGAGCGAACGGGCTGGTCTTGTCCTTTTCTTCAACCGATGCGGTCTCAGGAGGTTGCAACGCCATGGACTCGAGCAGGTTCTTGATGTACTTGTAACTGGAACGCCCATCTTCCGCCGCGATCGAACAGGCCTGCTCCAGCATGGCGGGAGAATGTTTCTTGGCAAGGTTGAGGATGCCGACACATTTCCTGAATGCTTGGACCTCGAACTCATAGGACTTCAGGATGGCATCGATGACGTGGAATGTGTTGACACCGATGGATTTGGCGCGGTAACGAAATGACGAGCCGCTCCATGATGCATACTCACGATAACTTTCCGGGAGATGCTCAGGATTGGTTATCCGTTGCCCATTGTGGATTCCCCTCTTATGGCAAGCAACCATCCCCTCCTTGGAGAAAATACGTACCAAGGTAGGAGTTGCCCTGACCAAGAGCTTTGTGCCGACCAACTTATAGGGTACACTGTAGAGGCAGCAGTCGAAACTGAGGTGGAAGTCCGGTGCGACGGTCGCCTCTTTCCTTTCCGCAAATTCAAACCTGATGGGAGGAAGAGGCGACAAATGCTGTTTCTCCAATTCCAGAAACATGCTATCCCTCGAGCCTGGTTTCTTCTGGAACGGATGACGGTTGAAGAAGTCCATGCGTTCCCAAACGGCTGCATTCAGATCGTCAAGTGTGAAGAATGTACGGTGGCGTAACTCGGCAATGATCCAGGAGGTCGCAATCTTCACATTGTTTTCGGCATTTGGCTTGTCTTTTGGCTTTCGAACACGTGCAGGGAGAATGGCGGTATGGTAATGCTCGGCAAATTCCAAATATGCCTGATGCAGCTGCGGTTCATACCAATCGGGTTTCACCACCCCAGTGCGCAAATTGTCCGGAGTAAATATGGCGGTGCTGCCTCCAAAGAACTCGACGCAATGCACGTTTGCTGCAATCCAGTTTGGTGCTGCTCGATCAAGGAACCCCTCAAAATAGGAATATCCACTGAATGACAGGGCTCCCACAAACAAATAGA
>JBDKUG010000011.1:0-6442 GCA_039679815.1 Smithella sp. | reverse complement strand
TGCATCAGGTCGAATTTCACGGCAAGGAAATATCCCGCGGTTCTTATCCCTACGGCATCACCCTGATGGGCAATGTCTTTCAGACCTGGCTCTATGACGGAGATCCCCTGGCAGGTCTTGATTTTTCAAAAGCCATTGAACGCATTCGAACTCTCTGGACAGATGATCCGCAGATATTCCAGAAAATGACCCGCAGGTGGCTTGTGGACAATCCACATCGTCTTCTTGCCGTTCTGGAACCTGATCCGGGCTTCAGCCGGAAAAATGAAGAAAAGGCAAAACGGAAAATGGCTGTCATGAAAAACAGCTTTTCGAAGGAGCAACTGCGCGAAATCGATGAACAGGCTGCCCGTCTGAAAGCCTTTCAGGCTGAAACCGATCCGCCGGAAGCTGCGGCATCCCTTCCCAAATTAAGACTGGCGGATATTCCCAGACAGGTGGAAACCATCCCGACTGAACATAAGGTCCTCTCCTCTGTGCCGGTTCTGGAGCATGACCTGTTCACCAACGGCATCGCTTATGTTGACCTCGCTTTTGATATTGCCCATGTGCCTGAAGACCTGCAGCCTTACCTGCCCCTTCTGGGAAAAATCATGAGCGGCATGGGAGCGGCGGGTTTTACGTATGACGAAATGTCCAAGCGCATCGCGCTCAACATGGGCGGGTTCGGATATGACCTCACCACCGGATTTCTGGCCGACGCGACAGACACCTGGCAAAAAATGATCTTCTCCTTCAAGGCGCTCTACCGCAATGTCCCGGAAGCGATCAATACCATGTACGACATCCTTTGCGAAGGAGACCTGGATCACGAAGCAAGAATGCGCGATTTAATCGCTGAACGAAAAAACGGTCTTCAATCCTCCGTTGTCCCGTCCGGTCATGTCTTTGCCAAACGGGCGGCGGGCGCCGCTCTCACCCTTCCGGCTTACCGCGACGAACAATGGCACGGCCGGACCCAGCTGCGATTTGTCCAACAGCAGTCGGATGATTCCGATGCGGCACGGAAAAACCTGCGTGACAAACTGTGACAGCTGAAGGCCATCATCTTTACCCAAAATATCCTGCTCATCAACCTGACCGCCGAGGCCGATGGTCTGGAGCTGGTCCGGAAGAATATCGGCCGGCTGCTTATAAAACTGCCGGCAGGCCAACGTTCGGACAGACCCGACCAGCCGTTGCTTGCGCCGGTTTCCGCGGGAATTGCCGTTCCCACACAGGTGTCTTATGTCGCCCGCGCAATGAAGGCCCCCCCGTACAATGATCCCTCATCGGCAATCCTGATGCTGGCATCGCGGGAGCTTTCGAACAGTTATCTCTACAAACACATCCGCGTTCAGGGCGGTGCATACGGAGGCATGTCCTCCTTCGACGCGACGCTCGGCATTTTTGCGTTTCTTTCTTACCGTGATCCTCATATTGCCGAAACGCTGAGAGTCTTTCAGGAAGCGCAGAAATTTTATTCTGAAAACGATATGCCGGCCGACGACATGGAAAAAGCCATCATCAGCGCGCTGGGAGCGCTCGATAAACCTTTGGATCCGTCCGGCCGCGGCTACGTTGCCATGATCCGTCATTTTGTCGGCGTAACAGATCAAATGCGTCAGTCTTTCCGTGATCAGATATTTGCCGCTACGCCGCGAAAGGTAAGAGAAACGCTGGCCGGCTATTTTGAGAAAGCCTCCCGATCCAAAGCCGTTGCGGTATTTTCTGCACAGGAAAAATTAAATGAGGCCAATAAACATATGGCAGACAAGTTGAATCTGGAAAAATTGGCAGAAGCGTAGGATGGTGAATAGTGAATGGTGGATGGTGGATGGTGACTAGTGAATGGTGGATGGTGGATGGTGAATAGTGAATGGTGGATGGTGGATGGTGAATAGTGAATGGTGGATGGTGGATGGTGGATGGTGGATGGTGGATGGTGGATGGTGGATGGTGGATGGCAGCTGATCAAAAAGAAGGAACCCTTGTCAATTGTTTTTTCTGTGAACGTTTTCATATTACGGGTGAGGCAGAGCATCCCTATGGATGCTCTGCTATGGACTTCAAGTCACACCGCATGCCCGCCGTGGATGTATATGACAAAACCAAAATGGATTGCACGCATTTCGTCCGAAAAAAAATAAAGCATCTTCATAACTATCACCACTGATGGCATAAGCCACCGTGACGTCATCAACGGTAAGGGAGAAAACATCATGAACATTTCAGAATGGCTGGATAAAAAAGAGTCGCAGGGCGTGGATGTATCCCATATTGTTTTGCCCCAAGACTTGGCCAATGAAGAAGAGCCGGACGAAACGATTTACTTTAAAGAAATCCGGGTATGCAGTGTTTTATGCACGGGCAGCCATCCTTTTGCAACGGTTGAGCGATACGGTCGCTGGTATTACTGCCGGGGGCGGGAAAAAGAAGCGGGCCCGCACACTTCCCGTCCACAGTGGTGGCTGTTTACCAAAGACCGGGATCTTGCGGTCAGGACAGCCAGACTGCATATAGAAGAGTCGCCAACCGCGAAAGATAAATAAAGCGGGACTCTTCAAAAATCCTTTACCATCAATCTTCTGCCGGGTACCGCGTGATTTCGGCGATTTTGCGGTACATGGGCTCCAGTGTGCGTGATGACGTCTTGTACACCTCATTGAACAGCCGGGTGTATATGTAATGGTTTTGCGCATTGGGGTTAAAAGACTTGCCCTTGCGAACCATGGCTGCCCTTGCTTCCTCAAAAGTGGCATACATGCCTGTGCCGACAGCCGCATCCATAGCCGCGCCAAGAGCGGAAATCTCCGAGGTCGCCATGCGCGAAACGGGCAGATTGAACATGTCGGCTGCAATCTGCACCACCGCGTCACTTCGCGAACCGCCGCCGCCTACGCGGATCTCCTGAATGGCAATGCCGGTTTTTTTCTGAACGATTTCCTGAAGGCGGCGAAGTTCAAACCCGATCCCTTCAAAAATAGCCTTATAGATATGTGCCCGGGTATGGATATCCCCAAAACCAATGATGGCGCCCTTGGCATACTTATTACTAACCGTGGGGGACCAGTGTGGCTGCAGGAGGAGCCCCATGGAGCCCGGAGGGATATCCCGGATCACTTCGTCAAGCACGACTTCAGCCGCCACACCCCGCTTTTGCGCCTCGATGGCCTCCCGGTGCCCGAACTCCTGCTTGAACCACGTTACCATCCAGAAACCACGATATATGAACATTTCAATGTCCCAGGCGTTAGGCAGGGCGGCAGGCCAGGTAAAAAAACGCAGCCGCGAGTCTTTGATGTATTTGTATGTGATGACCTCCATGGCCGTGGCTGTACCGAAGCTGATCACGGCGATGGACGGATCGATGGCGCCGGCACCGAGCAGTTCGCACTGTTTATCACCGGCACCGACGACGACAGGCATTCCTTCCGGCAATCCCGTGGCCTGCGCGGCTTCAGATGTTATATGACCCAGCACCTTGTCCGGAGGATAGAGGTCGACACAGTGTTTGCTCTCGATCCCGAACGCGTTGTAGATAAAACTGAATGCCTTGCCGTACCATTGCTTGGTTTTGTAGTCAAAGGGCCAGATACCGGCGATCATGCCGTAGGAATCACGGAATTCGCCCGTGAGTTTGCGTACGAAAAATCCTGTAGCCTGGACAAACTTGTGCGTTTTGCGATAAATTTCAGGTTCGTTCTGCATGATCCACAGGAATTTGGAGTTCTTCTGAGAATAGCGCAGTGCCTCTGCCAGCCCTATCAGACTGGTTGCCAGCGTGATGGCCCTGCCGAGAGGCGGCACATTGGTAACGGTACGCTGATCGAGCCAGATGATTCCCGCGCGCAGCGCATTGCCGTCTTTGTCCATGGGGATGACCGTGCTTCTCTGACTTGTCAGGCCGATTCCGGCAATCTGGCTGACGTCGATGTCAATTTTTCCCATGAGCCCCCGGCAGACCTGACAAAGTTTGGCCCAGTAATCCTCCGTCCGCTGTTCGGCCCAGCCGGGCGAGAGGGAAAAATATGGTTCATAGTCGGCCTGCTCAATGGCGATTTCCGCACCGTGGCGATCGAAAAGCACTGCGCGTATGCTCTGGGTTCCGGAATCAATGGCGATGATGTAATTTTTATCGTTCATGTTTCACCTCATTTATCGGTACGTAAGCATCCGGGAGTAATTCCCGGTTTATCTCCGGATATAAATATTATCCAACCCGAGCTGACCGCCCGGGTTCATAATGTTGTGCGGGTCAAAGTGCTGTTTCAGTGCGCGCAGGATGGCCATTTGCTCCGGACCGAGGTGCCCCTCCATCCAGGGTCCGAGCATGCGGCCTACGCCATGATGATGGCTTAATGTACCGCCATGCTTTATGATCTGGTCGATGATGCCGCTCTGAAAAGCGACATACTCATCCACGTCCATGCGGGCGATGAAGATGAAATAGAGATTGGTCCCCTGCGGGTAGAAGTGCGAGGCATGCGTCATGCACATGGTGTCCGGACGGCTCTTGACGAAGGCGCGCACGCCTTGATGCAGGCGATGCAGTTTGTCCCATGTGACACCTGCTTCCAGCGTATCAATCAAAATGCCATAATCATTCAAGTCCTCACGCATGAACGGTTCTGCATAACGGGTATGTTCCCATTTTCGAGCCGCATAACCACTCAGGAAGATCGCGCCGTGCTGACGGGCAATGTGCTTGATTTTGCGCAGCACCAGAGCGGTATAGTCCCGGTCTCCTTCTATGTTGCCCAGGTTCAGGCAGCGCTGCATGGGTTTGAACCCCCTGATGGTGAGGAATTGATCCACAAAGCCCGGGATGCCGTAGAGTTTCAAGCCCCGGTCGGTTTCCTCCGGATCGGAAATCCGGTAGATGGCCGGCCTGCCGAATTCAGATTGCATGATTTCGCGGCTGGCATTTACCGCAGCCTCCCAGGAGGGGTACATGAAGCTGAATCGCCGACGGTTTTCGGGCATGTAACGGAAAATCTTCATAGTGACTTCAACTAAAATACCGAAAGAGCCTTCCGAGCCTTTCATGATGTCATTGACCTTGGAGCCGGTGGCCGTTGCCGGATATTCCAGTGTTTTGAAGAACCCGGCCGGTGTAACATATTCCTGGCTGAAGACGATGTCACAGGCGTCTCCGTAATAGGTAGATGCCTGGCCCGATCCCAGGGTAATGATCCAGCCGCCCACGGTTGAATATTCAAAGGACTGAGGGAAATGGCCGCAGGTATAGCGGCGCTTGCAGCCGAAGCGTTCGGGAGCGTTGTTGAGCGCCTCCTCGTAGGCAGGCCCGAACATTCCCGGCTGCACACGTGCGGTCTGGTTTACTTCATTGACTCCAAGGAGCTTGTTCATATGTGTGCTGATCACCAGCGAAACGCCACCCCTGGCCGGCCGGCAACCAAAATTGACGGACGATCCTCCGCTGAACACCGTGACGGGGATACGCTGTGCATCGCAGTATTGCACGATCTTCTGCACATCGTGCTTGTCACGCGGATGCACCACCACATCGGCCACCTCGCGGATAATTCCCCTCCGGAGTTCCAGAATTTCTTCGGTGGTTTTGCCATAAGCGTACTTGACGCGGGCATAGTCATCGAGAGCTACGTTTTCCCTTCCCACAATGGATGCAAGTGCCTCAATCTGTTCAGGCCCAAGCGCAGGCGGGCGTTTCAGAACCACCGTTTCCAGACCCTCCGCCTTTCTGGTTGCAAAATCCGCGTCACTGAGGTGGAAATCTTGTTTCATCATGCGGTACCAGGCATCGCTGGGATGCTTGAAACGGTGAGGGTCCCCGTATTTGAAGATGGACCGGAATGTCCCGGGAGCAGGGGCATCCTCGGTCCAGTCAGGAATAAAATGTTTCGTTTTCGACATTCCTTTTTCCCTTTCTTCCTAGAGGTTCTTTGCGCGGGTCACCGGCCCTGACGATTCATGATCCGTCGGGATACGCAACAGGATGTTCGTCTGCTCGATTTCCTTTTCAATCCTCTCGCTGTCCCAGTCCAGCAGAGGCGCTGTTACTGCCGCCACCTTTCTGAGCATCCGCTCGCCGGGGTGGCCCAGCGTTGCGATGCCTGTGCGGCGCAGGACTATATCGGGCAGCGTACGGGCCATTTCATGGGTCACAGCGTACACAACCTGCGCCATGATCTCGCCGTCTTCGTTGAGCACTTCTGCCAGGCTGTTGTCCTCGCGCGCCAGATTGAGCACCGCGGCATATTCAGTGCCGTAATTACGTCCGAGATACTCCAGGGTCGGCCCGTCAAAATCTTTATTATCCCGTCGTACCGTATCCAGAAATGCGTTCATGTCGCGAATTTCACACCCGGCCAGATGACGGCCTGCAGTAACGCTCCTGCCCGGTTTGCGGCCAAGCTTCTTTTCTACGATCTTCAGGCAGTTCTCCGCCAGTTTACGGCTGGTGGTGTATTTGCCGCCT
>JBDKUG010000032.1:0-6932 GCA_039679815.1 Smithella sp. | reverse complement strand
CACCACCCCCGAGGAATACGCCCAACAGCGCTACGAGGCCGGCCATACGCTCTATTGCCCCAATACCAAACCCTTCATCGCCGCGCAGGCCGCAAGGATCGTCGGTGATCTGGCGCGTCAGGGAGAGTTATGTGACAATCACGGGAAATGGATGTTCAGGATTACGGGAAAAACATTCTACCGGGAGTATGATGAGCCGCAGGGCCGGCGGGAGACGCTTGCGGAACCAGAACTGCGGAAGCCTGATGGCGGGGAGGCGCATTGGCTCCTCAGATGGGCCGATGTTCCCCCGACGCTAATCGACTTTCACCGTCGTTTGGTATCGATCGAGTACAGCGAGGACGGGGCAAAATGGTTCCTCCTGGAGATGCAGGGTATCCGTGTTGATGACGATGGCTACGACCTGTCGGTGATCTTTACAGGTGATATAACCGACGCCAAAATGGGGATATATGAAACCCGTTGGTTCAACCCCGAGAACAGGGAAGGGCGATGGTACAGGTTCAGGATCGAACCCCGGCAGGGGCAGGAGATGTTTTTTTCGAAGGCGTTCAAATCATAAAACCATTGCACGGCTTCAGAACACGTCAGCCGATTAATGTCACTCCTGCTTCATGAGCATGGGCGTTGCAGTATGAAAAATCCATAATTTTAAACAATCTTGAGTGACAATTCCATCAACTGTTCGATGCTGACTTTCGACGGCGCGTCGGAAAGCAGACAGGCCGCTTTTTGTGTCTTTGGAAAGGCGATCACGTCCCGAATTGATTCCGCATTGGTCATGATCATGGTGAGCCGGTCCAGACCGAAAGCCAGCCCTCCGTGGGGAGGGGCCCCGTATTCTAAAGCATCCAGCAGGAATCCGAATTTCAACCTTGCTTCTTCGTCACTCAGCCCCAGGGCGCTGAAAACCTGCGCCTGAATGTCTTTGCGGTGGATACGGATGCTGCCGCCGCCGATTTCCGAACCGTTCAGAACCAGGTCGTAGGCTCTGGCTCTGACTTTTCCCGGATCGGTGGTCATCAAAGGCAGATCTTCCAGAAACGGGGAAGTAAAGGGATGATGCGTGGAGACATACCGTTTTTCCGCTTCCGAATATTCCATGAGCGGAAATTCCGTAACCCAGGTAAAGCCCAGCGCATCGGGATTGATCAGGCTCAGTTTCCTGGCAAGGTGCAAACGCAAATTTCCCAGAGAATCATGAACCACTTTGGGGATGTCCGCAACAAAGAATATGATGTCGCCTTCTTTGGCGTTCAACAATTGCCCAATGCCTGTGGTTTCCTCAGGCTTCAGGAATTTAAAGATGGGAGACGTCCAGTCGGCAGCGTTGACTTTTGCCCAGGCCAGCCCCTTCGCGCCGTAAATGGCGACAAATTCCGCAAGACCGTCCAGATCTTTACGGGATAGGCCGGAGGCCTGATTGGCGTTAATAGCCTTAATTACACCGCCATGTGCGGCGACTTCCGCAAACAGCTTGAAGCCGGAATTTTTCACGATATCGGTGATGTCCCTGATTTCCATTCCGAAGCGCACGTCGGGATTGTCCTTGCCATAGCGGCTGATCGCATCGGCGTAAGTCAGTCGGGGCAGGGGAAGCGCAAGTTCTTTACCCAGGCAGGCCTTGAATATAGAGGCCATCAGGCCTTCCATCATCTGCATGATGTCTTCTTCCGTGACAAACGACATTTCGACGTCAATCTGTGTGAATTCGGGTTGACGGTCGGCGCGAAGATCCTCATCACGGAAGCATTTGACAATCTGATAATAACGGTCGAATCCCGAAACCATCAGCAACTGCTTGAAGATTTGAGGTGATTGCGGCAGGGCATAAAATGTTCCTTTATTAATGCGGCTGGGTACCAGATAGTCACGCGCGCCTTCCGGCGTGCTTTTGGTCAGAAACGGGGTTTCGACTTCGATGAATCCGTTTTCTTCAAAGTACCGGCGCGTTGCCGCCGCCAAACGGCTGCGCAGAAACAGGTTCTTTTGGATCGCCGGACGGCGCAGATCCAGATAGCGGTATTTTAGCCGGATGTTTTCTGAGATGTCCTCATCATCAAAAGAGAAGGGAGGTGTTTTGGATTCATTCAGGATCTCCAAATCGGAAATGAGGACTTCCACCTGACCGGTTGCAAGATCGGGATTGGTCATTCCTTCCGGACGTATTCGTACTTTGCCTTTTACTGCAAGGACATATTCACTGCGGATTTTGTGGGCTTCACTGTGGACGGTTTCTCCCGCTTCCGGGTTGAAAACAATTTGCACAATTCCTTCACGGTCTCTCAAATCGACAAAAATCACGCCGCCGTGATCTCGCCTTCGATGTACCCATCCCATTAAAACGACTTCTTTGCCATCATCTGATTCGACTAAACTACCGCAGTAATGTGTTCTTTTATCTTTTGAAATAAACTGGCTCACAAAACTATTCCCTCTTCTTTAAAAGATTTGTCAGGTCCTCCAGCAAATGATCCAGAGGCAGACTTTTTTGGTTTTTGGTGTTCATGTCCCGCAATTCGACTCGTGCTTCATCCATTTCCTTATCGCCGAAAATCAAGGTATAGGCGCTGTTCAATTTATCGGCTCGCTTCATCTGGCTCTTCAGGCTTTTATCTGCATAATCCATGGCGGCGCTAATTCCTTTTCTGCGAAGTTCCTGGGTCAGGCCGAAAGAATATTTCTGCGCACGAGCGCCCAGTGCGGCAATAAAAAGATCCGTCCGACAGGAGGATTGATCAGATGGTGGCAGACAGTCAATGAGCCTTTCCATGCCGATGCCGAATCCGATGCCGGGGACATCCGGGCCACCCAAAAAGCTGACCAGACCGTCATATCGGCCGCCTCCCGCCAGGGAATTCTGTGCTCCCAGCGCACCGGATTTTACTTCAAAGGCAGTCTTCGTGTAGTAATCGAGACCGCGCACCATCCGGGGATTGATTTCAAAAAGCAGTTTCAGATCCTGGAGGTAATCCTGAACCCGTGAAAAATGATCCGAGCATTCTTCGCAAAGATAATTCAATATGCTCGGCGCGCCTGCAATGATTGCATTGCAGGATTCTACCTTGCAGTCAAAAACACGCAGGGGGTTGGTGTGAACGCGTCTCTGGCAGTCGGGGCAGAGCACGTCTTCCGAACCTTTCAGATACTCGACAACGGATTTGGAAAAAACCGGTCGGCAGGCTTTACAGCCCAGCGAATTGATCTCGAGCGATAATTCTTCAATACCCAATTTCTGCAGGAAATGCATCAGCATGAAGATCACTTCCGCGTCAGAGGCCGGTGTGTCATCACCAAACAACTCCACGTCAATCTGGTGGAACTGCCGGAAACGGCCTTTCTGCGGCCTCTCTCTCCGAAACATCGGGCCTATCGTATATAGTTTTGTAACGGGGTCCGACGCCGAAAGGTTATGTTCAATATAGGCGCGAATCACTGATGCCGTGGCTTCAGGGCGCAGCGTAATAAGTTCATCATTCCGGTCGCGAAAGGTGTACATTTCTTTTTCGACGATGTCAGTGGTTTCTCCGATGCTGCGCTGGAATAAGGCGGCTTTTTCCATGATCGGCACACGGATTTCGCAAAAGCCGAAGCATTCAAATAACCTGCGGGCAGTTAATTCCACCCTGTGCCACACCGGGGAATCCAAGGGTAAAATATCTTTGATTCCCTTGATGGCTGTAATTTTTTCCATGGTCAAATCCTAAATTTTGCCGGGTCAGATGCCCTTGCCCTGCAAATTCGATGTCGGATCTTGCATCACCTTCATCCGAAATTTGAGTTTCACAAATAAATCAAAATTTTTTAGCACATCACCCGACAGTTGGCAATGAAATAATCTTAAGGTCGGTCTTCCGGAAGGGTTCTTTTGAGCCATGGGGTAATGCCCATGGTTTTGCCATCCGATTCTATTGAAATTGCTCCATGTTTGTCGGTTCGATAAATGCGAGTACCGGCAGAAGCATAGCGGTTCAGAACATCAGGATGGGGATGACGGAAGACGTTTCTTTTACCGGCACTGATGATTGCATAACGGCATGAAACGGCACGGATAAAATCCGGGGAACTGGAGTGGTTCGAGCCATGGTGCGGTACGAAAAGAATATCGCTTTTCAGGTTTTGTCCCGATTCGATTAAACGGGTTTCAACACAGGAGGAAATATCTCCGGTGACCAGAAAGCTTTCAGTTCCGGAGGTGATCTTCATAACCAGAGAAGAATCATTGATTTCGTCCTTTGACGTTTCCCAATCCTCCCGGCTGTCTGGAGGCAACGGCCAGAGAAAATGGATTTGGACACCGGAAATGTTGACAGGCGGCGATTGTGAAGAAAGATACTTCATTTTTATTTTGCGTTCGGAAATTGTTTTCTCCCAGAGCAGGTAAAGATCATTTTCCGCCTTTAAGCCGGTGCACCATACTTCCCGGACGTTAAAGTTCTCGAGGATATAAATCAATCCCTGAAGATGGTCAGGGTGCGGATGGGTCAGAACAACAATATCGATTTTTCTAATTCTTTTGGCATAAAGAAACGGGGCGATCACTAATTTGCCAATATCAAATGAACTGTCATAAGAACCTCCGCCGTCAATCAGCATGTTCACCGCTCCGGGCAATTGGAACAGTGTGGCCGAGCCCTGTCCGACATCAATGGATGTCACTCTAATATCTGTAGAGTATTGGTCTTTGAAAGTCAGATAAACAACATCAGCAATCATCAATGTCAAGGCGATGAGAAGTGCTGTTTTGATCAAAACGGGATGATTTGTTTTAGATTCTTTGGCCTTTTTTTCACTCTGATCAGCCTTGAGTGAAACAAGCAGAAAGATAATGATATAGAAAAGTGCGATTTCCACGATGTTAGGCTTTATGAAGCTGAAGGACGACCAGGACAGGGAAGCTTGCCAGTTGATGGCGGAAACGGCAATGCCGGTAAAAAAAGAAGCGGCCTTAATGAGGAAACCTGCCAGCCAGGGTGAGAAAAGGGCTGTCAGCATAAAAGACATGGCCGGGATCAGAGTCAGCATGCCCAACAGCGGTACCGCGATAAGATTAGCAATCAATGTTATGGTGGATATACGGTTAAAATAGTAGACAATGAGGGGCAGTGTGCCCAGTGTGGCTGCGGCAGACACCAGAATGAAAACATAAACCCGGCGAATCAGGGAATGCAGTCCGCCGGGTAATGCCGCTGGCATCGCAACAGTCGAGATGTTTAATGTCGAAATAATGAAGACGATGGCCAAAACCGCACTGAAGGATAATTGAAAAGAAATTTCAAAAAGGGATTCAGGTGCAACAATCAGGATAACCAGCGCTGCGAAGAAAAGAATATTATAAAGATCTTTTTGTTTACCGATCAGCAGCGCGGTCAGGAAAGCCAGGGTCATAAGGGCTGCGCGAAGGACGGTTGTGCCCATTCCTGCAACCAGGGCGTAAACAGCAACCGGCACAAAAGCGGCAGCTGTGGCAATTTTTATAATGTTGAATCTGAGCATTAAATATTCGGATGATTTTAAAAACATCAAGGCTATAAAGAAACCGGCTGATGCTACCATGCCGACATGCAGACCGGAAATAGACAAAATATGGGAAGTGCCTGTTTTTGCAAAATTGTCCCGTACGTCCGTTGGAATCGCTTTTTGATTGCCGATGATCATGGCTTCAAGAATTTCTCTTTCAGGGGATGGGGCATTGGCATAAATCAAATGTTTTAAATACGAGCGAAACGTTTCCAGTTGCAGCTTGATTCCACTTGCGGTATTGTGCCTTATCAAAACAATCCCGGCACTGTCTGCAATAAATCCCGCAACATAAATTCCCTGACGATTGAGATAGCGTTCATAATCAAAGCTTCCCGGATTATGGAAACTGTGAATCCTTTTTATTGAAGTATGAAAGCGGATAAAATCACCATACCGGAAGTTGAGATGAGAGGGGATCGTAAGGCGGATCAGGCCTGAAACCGGGGAATAGGAGTGATTTTTTAAAATTCTTCTGCAGCGGACAATCAAGGAATATTTGTCTGCGGAAATTTGGTCCGTGGCTGTCACGATGCCTTCGATGGTCTGTTTTCCTTGTTTGGCCTGATGAACAATATGATGATTGTTTTGGGACAGGTATTGCTGTCTTTGTGCGTTAAACAGCCCCGCGATCAGCATGAGACCGATCATCAGAAGAAAAGTGGTCCTGTTCCATTTCTTTCTGATGCAGAGGATTAAAAAAAGTAATACTAAAATCATTCCGGCCGGCAGAAGGCAGCAGGGCAGAGTCACCCAGTCTCCGATCAGGATACCGGCCATCAGAGCGATCATGGGGTAGAGCAAAGGTCTGCGCATAAGCGAAAAGTCGCCTTTTATCCCGCTCACGCGGGACGAGCGTTAATTCTCCGTAGCTTGCTGCGATACGATAACGTTCATTTCATATTTTGACAGCTTGCTGCAAGGTGGTTAATTGTAAAATCTCAAATAATTAGCGAAAAATTATAAAATGTTATAAAATAAGAAATATTATTACAGTCGATGAAATTCGGAAGAAAAACATGAACCCAAAAATGAACCACGATTTAAGAACCTGGCAGAGGCTCAAACTGCTGATCATCGGCAGAGTGATCATCCTCTCCATTTCCTTACTGGTTGTTTTCGTCCTCGGTACGTTGAGGTCCGTGCTCCCAGTTTCATCGACGCTGCTGTATTCTATTTATGCTGTGATTGTTATGATGTATTTATTGTCTGTATTTTATACACTGCTTTTAGGAAAAGAAAAGTATTATTATCTGAATGTGTATACACAATTGGTTGTCGATATTTGTCTGATTTCTTTTCTGGTTTATCTGACAGGCAGCATCGGCAGCAATTATTCTCTGCTTTATACACTGGTGATCATTTATTCCGCAATATTTCTGGGCAGAAGAGGGGCACTGATCATTGCTTCC
>JBDKUG010000391.1:0-8516 GCA_039679815.1 Smithella sp. | reverse complement strand
TGGCGGCCGTTTCCGAGTCGCGGATTACGCCAAGCATGATGACGTCCGGGTCCTGACGCAGAATTGAGCGAAGGCCGCCGGCAAATGTCATCCCGGCTTTCCGGTTGAGCTGAATCTGGCGGATGTTGTTGATCCGGTATTCCACTGGATCTTCCAGCGTCATGATATTGATATCCGGCTTGTTGAGCGTATTCAAAATGGCGTACAGACTGGTGCTTTTCCCGCTCCCGGTCGGCCCCGTACTCAGGACCATGCCATAGGGCTTGTGGGTTACGCTCTCAATTTTTTCCATATCCCGTGGAGTCATTCCCAGCCGGTCCAGCGAATATACACCACCGCTCGTGTCCAAAAGCCTCAATACCATGTTTTCTCCATAGATGGTGGGAATGGAGGACACACGGACGTTGATTTCTTTTTTGTCCAGTTTCAGTGTGAACCGGCCGTCCTGCGGGATGCGGGAAACGGTGATGTCCATGTTCCCGAGGATTTTCATCCTGGCAACAATCGGCAGAAAGAGCGCTTTGGGCGGTGACGGAACATCCATCAGCTTTCCGTCGATTCTGAACCTCAACTGCACGGAGTTCTGTTGAGGGCTGATGTGCACGTCGCTTGCGCCGTCCCGGATTGCCTGCGCGAAGATGGAATTGACCAGACGCACCACAGGCGCTTCCCCTGCCAGATCCTGCAGGGTGGACACCTGAACTTCTTCTTTGCTGACCCCCTCTTCCTCCTGGCCTTCCTCCTGAGATTTGATTTCCATGGTGTCCATGATGCTGCCCAGGCCGGACTGTGTGCCGTAAATGGAATTGATGAGCTGGTTGATTTCCCTTTCCGAACAGACCACCGGTTCCACTTCCGAATTAGTCAGCACTTCGATATAATCCAGTGCGTTGATGTCCAAAGGGTCAACCATGGCAATGGTCAACAGTCTTCCTTTTTTCCGAAGCGGCGCCAGCTGATATTTTTGCGCGACTTCATAGGAAATGAACCGTGTCAGTTCGATGTCCAGCGGATAAGCATCCGGATGATACCTGGCAATCTTGAGCTGCTTGCTCAACATGTCGATTATCTGCTGTTCACTGACAATTCCCAGGCGTGTGAGGAATTGACCAAGCTTCAGACCGGCTTTCTTCTGATCGATCAGGGCCTGTTTCAGACGCTCTTCGGTAATCAGGCCGCTTTCAACCAGCATTTCACCTAAACGTTTTTTAACTCTCATCAAACCTCCACGCTGCATTCGCCTCAGTTGCCGGCAAGCCGGGTGTTGAAAAATACCGTGTCGCCGCTCCATTGAGACAAAACCTGAGCCGATGCCGCCAATTCCAGCGGAAGACGCCGCACAGCCTTGCCTGCTTCTTCCACGCTTTTGAAATTCTGATTCAGAACAATGGCAAAATAACTGCCATCCCTCTGATTCCAAAATGGAACAAACAGGATTTCCCCAATGCCTTCCAGATTCTTTTTTTCCAGAAATGAATCATAGATGTTTTCCAGGTTTTTGCTGTTTTCCAGTGAAACCAGGATCGTTTCCGGTTTCATCGGACGTGTGCTTCCCGGTTCCACCGGCAGATGAATAACGGTGCCCGGGAGTATGAAATCTCTGTTTTTTATCTGCGGGTTTGCCTCAAGAAACTTTTGTGTAATCTCCTGTCCGTTGTTCCCGTAAACGGTCCCGAGAACCTGCCAGACGGTCATTCCTTTTTTTATTGAAATAGTACCGAGATACTCCTGTATTTTTTCATGCACTTCAGGAGCGGGCGCTGCTTCCGGAATGTTTTCTGTCTGTTTGGAAAATTGACTGCCGGCAGGCAGCGCGGGTACTTCAGCAAAACCCTTTTGCACATTAGTTTCATATCTGTTCAACTGGGCCGGATCTATCGTTGCAGATTCTTTTGGGACGCCTATTCCGGACAGAACAGGCCGGTGTTTCGTTTGGCCGACGTTATCCGGCATCCCGGTCCAGAATTGCACAACAAAAAACGCAAGGACGGCCAGCGTTAAAAGACCCAGCGTTACCCACGAAACCCGTCGGGGTCCACGAACGACCGGACTCCCTGAACAGCTTCTCACCAGGAACCAGCCTGCGCTTCTTTTCCCGCGAATCATCATCATGAGCAAAACCTGGTGGCAAAGAGAAACCACTTTCCGGGGATAACCCAGCGTGGCCAAATAAACGGCAGCCATTCCGCCTATAGTGAAAAGCGGACGTCGATCGGGTTCAATGCTGGCAAGGGAGATCCGATGCTCAATCATTGCTTTCGTCTGTATGAAAGAAAGCGGCTTCAAATGGTACAGATAGTTGACGCGATCCAGAAGATTCTCGCGCGCTGCAAGATTTTTGCGCAATTCCGGCTGGGCAAAAATTACAATCTGCAGGAGTTTGAAACTGTTGGTTTCGTAATTTAAAAATTCCCGGAGGATTTCCAGGCAGTCATCCGGAATTTTCTGCCCTTCGTCAATCACCAGAACGATATTTTTCTGTTCCTGAACTCCCTGTTCAAAGAGAAAGTTTTTGATTTTCTCCTTGATCTGCCACTCATTGTCGCCCTCCAGGATATCCGAAGTGCCCAGAATCGACGCGACCGTCCGGACAAAATCCAAACGGCCGGCCACCGCCGGGTCCAGCAACAGAAAGGTTTCAACAGCAGGCGCATCACCTGCGACAGGCATGGCTAAATTCTGGATGAGCTTACGGCACAGGGTTGTTTTTCCCGTGCCGACGGCGCCGATCACAATATTCAGACCGCGCCTTAAACGAACGGCCAGCTCCAGCCGTTGCAAACAGATATTATGCTGTGGCACGGCAAAGAGAAACTCGGGCTCAGGCGAGTTGGAAAACGGCTCTTTCTTGAATTCAAGCAGATTAAAATATTCCATTGTTCAGACATCGCCTTTAGTTTCTTTCCATTTTCCCGGTTTGATCGTCATCATGAATGGCCGGGGGTATTTTTCGGTCAGCACTGGCTAACTGCAGAATATGCGGTGTAATGAAAATCAGGACTTCTTCCATTGACTCCTCTTTGCTGTCCGATTTAAAAACGTAACCCAGCATGGGAATGTTTTTCAGCATTGGCCATCCGGAATCTCCGGTTGAATGGCGCTGCTTGGTCAGGCCGGAAATAACGATGGTTTCGCCGTCCTGAACAATCAGAACCGTTTCCGTTTTCTTTTTGATGATATAGGGATCTCCCAGGCTGGACTTTCGCGTCATGTCCACTTCGTCTTTCTTAACGGATATTGTCATTTTTAAATTCTTACCGTCAATGACATGCGGTGTGATTTCCAGGCGCATGACAACATCTTCAAATTTAGTCGTCTGAGTAGGAGTGCTTCCGGTACTGGCTTGCTCAATCGTCGTGTAGGGAACTCTTTCGCCGTTTTCCGTAAAGGCTTTCTGATTGTCGAGCGTCGTAATGGAAGGGCTGGACAGAATGTTGAGCTTTTTGTCTTTCTGCAGCGCCTGAAGCTGAACTTCCAGAAGGTTGCCGCCTATCGTACCGAAAAGCAATGCTAAAGAACCCGAGGCTACATTAGTCAAATTTAAGGCTTGAAAATTTGACGCTAGCCCTGTTCCGCCAATGCCTATAGGACCACTGGCTGTTGGATTTATATCACCAGTCGCGCTTGTTCTTGTACCACCACCCATTGCTGTATAGTTCCCGGTGTTGTAAGTACCGCCCCACATCACACCCAGATCACGGGCAACCGATTTGGTGGTTTCCACGATATTGGCCTTGATCAGAATCTGAGGCGTGGGCTTGTCCAGCTTTTCAATGATCGGAATCATTTTTGCCAGGTCCTGGGAGGTAGCCGATATGACGAGGGAATTGCTGTGTTCATCCAGCGTGACAGACTCGGTTGTCTTGCCGTCTTTGTCCTTGGTCAGGAATCCCTGCATTGTCTTTTCCAATTTCTTGGCATCGGCATAATCGATTTTGATGACGACTGGATTCATTAAAGGCTCGACCGTTTGAATATCGCGCAGTTGTACCTTCCGCTTTAATTCCTTCTCAATGCCGTCAACGGTCATGACACGGAGGACATTACCCTCCCAGACATAGGACAAACCATGAGTCTGCAAAAGCCCGATAAAGGCTTGATTCCAGGGAACGCCGCGAAAGTCAACACTGACTTCGTCTTTCAAATCATTTTTCACAATCAGGTTGTAATTGACAGACTTGGCCATGGCACGCAGGACTGCCTTGAGGTCCGCCTGACGCATGGTAAGGTTGATGGGCTTGGTCGGCAGCCTTCCGTAGGTTTCTCCCATCGCCGCATCTGACCGGGTTTTTTTACTGGATTTCGGATCAATATCGATCTTTTTGGGCTTGGCCTCAGGAGAGTGCCCCTGGGAATTTTCCGCAAGGGTGTTCCATTTTTCAAAAAAAGTATCCTTTTTCGCGCTCTGGCGTTCTCCCGCACAGCCGATTACGAACATCAGCACAAATAAACCGATCAGCACGCTACCGATTCTTTTTGGGTTTGCACTTATTCTCAAGACAATAACCTCCCTGTCTTAATGATTATTCCTGCATGGGCACGGATAACTGACTGCCTGTCCTGCGATTAACAATCAAAACGCTTTCCGGCATTACGCTTTTCAACTCGTAACCCTCGATTTCAAGGGCTTCCCCTTGTTGATATTCCACCCCGTTTATGATTGCTATTTTTTCCCGTCCCGTATCCACATAACCGGAGTAGATGAATTTTACCCCGGCAACGCCGCCTTCCTTGTTTCCCGCAAATACACGGTACGATTCCCTCTCCCAAAACGGGCTTTTGCCCCAGTCCGTTTCCGCCCTTTTGGCAAGATAGGCATCGACACCACCTGCTTTATATTTCATCAGATTACCGCTTAACGTGTTCACGACAGCCTCTATCTCAGCGGGCTTGACCGCCATCTTGGCTTTTTTTGCCGCCGGCCCTGCAATCAGCAGATCGTATATGGCATACAAAACAAACAAAGCGGCAACGCCCAGAATAATGATTTGTCTCTTTTCCAGTTTTTTCATTTTTTCCCGCACCCTGTTAATTGGCCAGGGCAATCCCTATTTTCAAGCTGAACTCCATTGAATCGCTGTCCTGCTTCATGTTCATTTCCTCAATCTGCTCAACGTAAGGCATCTCGCCCAATCCAACCAATAGTTTTCGGAAATTGGCAAATTCTCCCTTAACGGTCGCGTTGTAAATGAGGTACTTCGATCCGATGCCCATGGAGTCAGGATCCGGTATCAGGGACATGACCATCAGATTGGCCTTTTCCGCTTCCGTACGGAATGATTTCTGAAACTTTTCCGTCTCCTGCCGGGACAGTCTTGTTCCGGCGGGATTGGACAGAATAAAGTCTGATTTCTTCCGTGGGTCACTTTGCGCCAGCTGATAAACCTGCCCCAATCCCTTTTGTTCGTCAATCTGGTCCTGAAGTTTTTTGATGTCCTTGGCACGGCCGGCATTGACCCGGTTCAACGGGAAGATGATCAAAAGCAGAAAGATGACAATGATCCCTCCGCAGATCAATATATACCCGAGGCTGTTTGCAGGAATGGTCTGTTTGATTTTATTAATCATCCCTAACCTATTTTCGCGTTAATTTTGAATTGAAGAATTTCCTTCTTCCTGAAATTCACAATACTGCTTTTTTCCACTGTTACCCCCTGAAGCACGGCCGATCTTTCCAGGTTCATGACATACTGCGCCAGAAGGGCGTCGAGCGTGTTTCGCTCGCCCAGCACAACCCCTTCAATACTGACGCCGTCAGTGATCTCATTCTGCGTGGTTCCTTTCACCGGCATGGCGTCTTTTTTCTGGGCCTGGGCCTGTCCGGAAGGAGCGGCTATCCGGACGTTGATCAGCCTGATATCTTCAGGCGTCAGGGAAGACAGTTCGCTGATGAGCGCCATCCCTTTATATTTCTTGGAATACTGCTGAGTGATCTGATAACGATTCTTCGCGTCTTCAACAAGGGCATTCACCTTTTCCCTGGACAACAGCGGTTTAAAAAGCGACAGTTCCTGCTCCAGCTTTGCCCGTTTGGCGCCAAGCTGCCCCATTTCAACCACCTGAAAGACGATGAAGGCAAGGCACACGACCAAGGCGGCCGCAAACGCCGCGAATATGCCGCGATTGATCATCTTGCCTGTTAATTCCTTGTTTTTGTCCACGTAGGTGTAAATGGCGTTGGGGGTATATTTCGCGTCAGACAGGGACAATCCTATCACCGGGACCAGCGAGGCTTTGTCGGCTGTAGACAGGGAAGCACCTGCTGTACCTGCGTGTTTTCCCTCAAAAGGATCAAACAATTCCGTCGGCGTTGCCAGCTGCTCACTGATGTAACTCAAAAGTATATGATGAAATCCACTCAGGACGGATGATACGTAAAGCTTCTCCGCTTTTTCATAACCGACCGACGTCGCGTAATAATCCAGCGTCCTGTCGATCTGACGGGACAGCCTCTCCAGCGCCGGTGTAATCATGTCCAGAATCAAGCTCTGGTTCCAGCGGATGCCGTCTTCATCCTGTATCGACTTCCCGGAATTATCGGAAAGCTCCTGCAGGATGTTTTTTATGCGAACCTTGTCCAGCTTCTTTCCCGGCATCGTTTCGGCAATGGATTCATCAATTGCTTCCATCATGCTGGTAATGCCGGTCTTGACGCCCCTTGTCATCACCAGATTGTTTTTCCTGTAGATATCAATCCTTGAAAAATCGTTCCCGATAAAGAGACTGGCGAAGGTGCCTTCGCCTACCGCAATCCATTTTGTTCTGAAAATATTTTGAATGGCAAAGGGCGCAATGGTGATGCCTGCAAGATCGACACCGATTGATGAAAACAATCCTCTGACCTTCTCCACAAGGGACCGGGGGGCAGTGTAAATCATCACGGAATATTTCGGAATGCCCTGATCGGTAATTTCGCCCTGCATCTCGTAGTCAAAGACAACATCTTTTTCGTCGATGGGATTTTCTTTTTTGGCCGTGAAGAAGATGACGTTTTCCAGCTGTTTTTTCGGAACGCGCGGTATCTTCAGGTGATTGACATTGACGTCCGTTGCGTCCATCATTGCCCAGACATCACAGGCTGAAAGAGAACCGGCGAAGGAAACGAGGGATGATCTCAGCAAATCCTTGAATTCCGCAGCTTCCCGGTTAATCTGACCGCCGATTTTCACGATCCTTTGATCAACCAGCATCGGTCTGCCGTCGGATGTTTTTGCCATTTTGGCAAAACTGATATTGTCCTGCCCGATATCGACACCCACCCTCACCCGGTTCTTTCCTGCAAGAACAGAGGGGAAGTTGAGGGATATTTTAGGGGAAGTTTTCTGGGGTGAAGAGGAGTCTTTAGCTGCTTCCGTTACGGGTGTTGAAGGCTCCTGCGAACCACGGATAACATCTAACAATCTTTCAGTGGAATTGACATCTTTTGAGTTGGCCAAAAAATTTCTCCTGAAAGAATTTTTTAAAAAATGATTCTGTCTATCGCTTTACTTAAAAATTTTCTTACGCAAAAAATGTTTTTTTACAAATCAGTGTTTTTACATTTTATAACTAGCATAATAATTAATCTCTTTCAACATCTAAAGCAAAGGTATTTTTAAAAAAATCATGATGCCGGCTCATCTTTCTTTGAAGAACTTTCCGGATCCTCAATTATTATTTTTCCCCCTTTGATCTCTATCACGGGACTCACAAAAATTATTGATCGCGTCATTCAGACTGCATGAAGACCCCTTGAAAGGTCCGGAGACAGCAATGTGGAATGATCAGCGAAAAATGGATTGAACATGCGGTTATCTTGATATTGCTGCTGACAAATAAAAAAAGGAGTTCTTTTAAAAAAAACTCCTGAATATTGCTGGAGGCGGCAATGAGATTCGAACTCATGAATAACGGTTTTGCAGACCGCTGCCTTAGCCACTTGGCTATGCCGCCAAAAAAAATGGAGCGGGCGAACGGATTTGAACCGTCGACGTCTACCTTGGCAAGGTAGCACTCTACCACTGAGTTACGCCCGCTCACTTAAGAACGATGGTGGTTATAACAAATAAACTCTTCTTGTCAATAGAAAAATGAACCTGCGCGGATGATGAATATATGCAACAGCTTTTTGAATGCAACATACGAACTGTAAGCCCCCATAATCTCAGCGGTTGCCTGTTTCCCTGTAGAATTTCGCAAAGTAATCGACGCCCGAATAAACGGTCAGCAATAAAGCAGCATAAAGAGTGACCGTGCCCACAAGATGAGCGTCCAGACCCAGGAAAGGATAATGAATCATCAGGGCGGTCACAGCGATAATTTGTGCCAGCGTCTTTTGCTTTCCCAGCATGCTGGCCTGGATGTACATCCCTTCCGAAGACGCAATGCTGCGGATGCCGTCAACAATCAGATCCCGGATAATGATAATGGCCACGATCCAGGCATCAATCCTGCCGATGGGTATCATCAGGATCATGGCCGAATTGACGATCAGTTTATCAGCAAGGGGATCCAGAAATTTCCCCATGGTGGTGATC
>JBDKUG010000138.1:0-14396 GCA_039679815.1 Smithella sp. | reverse complement strand
ATCAGCCGGACTTCGATGAAGGATATTTCGACCGCGGCCATGAACCGATCTTAAGTACTTCCAGTGCCCGGTTTATCACCTTTACTGTCATCGAGAATATCTGCCGTAAAGAAATCAGACGACTTCTGCAAAAATGACGGAATCGGGACAAAATCTAAAATTGGTCTTTCGGCTATAATGAGAATAAGATGAAACCAACCGTAATATCTCTGCCTGCACTTTAAAATAGATAAAGAATTCATGGATTAAATATGTTAAAAAACATCCCGGATTAAGATTCTTATGTAGGAGTTTTATTCGAACTGCATGAGTCTGATTCCCGGGGGTGTTGAGATTTGATTTGCCGCAGGCGTTTCATTTTATTGGCAATAGTCTGGTGCGTTCTGGTCTTGGAAGGAACAGCCTTCGGACTTAGTTGCGGGACATTTAGCTACCCGAAATGCGGAGGCCCTGATTTTCAGTTTGCAGGCGGTTTCAATCCACAAACGGGTTTCGGCGGTTTCGGCGGCGGAGCGTGCCGCGCCTCGCGCACCCCGGTGATCTTTATTCACGGTAACGGAGACCGGGCGATCAACTGGGATTCGCCTGCGAATCACAACAAAACAACGGCCCGTTCCGTTTATCAGGAATTCAAGGCGCGCGGCTACAATGACTGCGAGCTTTTTGGGATAACCTACTTGTCACTGGCAGAACAGAGGTCTCCCGGGGGCAATTACCATAACCCCCGAAAGTACGATATCATTATCGCGTTTATTGAAGCCGTCAAAAACTACACGGGTAAAAAAGAGGTAGATATTGTGGCGCACTCGCTGGGCGTGTCCATGACGCTGGCCGCCCTGACCTATGAGGATAATCTTCATCGAGGGGGAAAAAGCTGGGCCGGTGTTCGGCGGTTTGTCAATATAGCGGGTGGTATCCGCGGGCTTCCTTCGTGCCTTGCCGCGGGATTCAGCAATCCTTATCTTGCCACCTGCGGTTCTCAAAATCTTTTCAATAAATATATTTTCGGTTTTTACCCGGATTCAAGGTCGGTCGTGGGATTCAACCGCTGGACAGGTGCAGAAGGACCAATGAGCTTACGGCGTGCTCCGATGTATCATCCGGAAACAATATTTTATACGCTGCACGCCGGATATCATGACCAGATTCACTGCACGACCGCACGGGGATATCGAACCTGCAATGAGGGGGCGCTGTTTGAAAAATCTGAAAATGTGCGTGCCCAGTTGAATATCGGAGCAGGACAGAAGGCAAGAAAAAGGAATTTCAACTTTGACGAGTGGCGGCCCGCATCCCTTTCCGGAGGTGATGCCGACGGCGTGGGTCATTTCAAAGCGAGGAATAACGCCGGACCGATTCTTTATGAAATGCTCAACACAGACTGTTCAGGAATTCGCTGCACAGGTTCATACACCGGCGGGCCGGTGACACAGTAGCGTGAAAAAGAAGGAATGATTCCGGTTTTTGACATCAAAAGACATTCCGGAGAGAAACATGTTCAAGCCTTATCATCTGTTTACATATAACGCCCGCGACGATGGGGACGTCAGGGCGCAAGATGTCAGGACTGCCGGTCCGTTGACCATCATCGCTCATCGCGGCGCTTCTGCTTATTTTCCGGAAAACACGATTGACTCATTCCAGGGGGCTATCGCCATGGATGCGGACATGGTGGAACTCGATGTTCAGTTGACACTCGATGGTGAGGTCGTTGTTTTCCATGATGAGGAAATAACACGTTGCACGAATGGCCAGGGAAGAATCGCCGACTATGCGCTTGTCAATTTGAAAAAGCTTGATGCCGGAAGCTGGTTTGATAAAAAGTTCAGAGGGGCGGAAATTCCTCTTCTGGCCGAGGTGCTGAGCCTCTGCAAAGACAGGATTGCCGTCAATATCGAAATCAAAGCCGAAGCGGTGAAAGAGCAAATCAAGGGCGGAATAGAAGAAAAATGTCTGCAGATCGTCAATCAGAGCGGACTACAGGATCATGTTGTGTTCTCCAGTTTCGATCCCCGTGCCCTCAGGCATCTCAGGCATCTTAATCGACAGGCGTCGCTGGCCGTATTGTTTGAGAAAAAATATTATGATGCGCAATTGCCCTCCGAAATTGTTGTTTCACTGGATGGTAATGCTTTCAACTGCTCCCGACGCGAGCTCAACAAGACATGGCTTGCCGATTTGAAACGGCACGGCATTCCGGTCAATGTCTACACAGTCGATGATGAAAAATCAATGAAGCGTTTACATGCCCTGGGTGTGGACGGCATCTTTACCAATAAGCCGGATGTTTTGAGAAATGTCCTGGATGATTTACGGTAAAAACCGGAAAATAGAGAGCGGGAACAAAACGTGAAATGAATATGGAAGAAAACAGTGCCTTTAAAGAAAAAATGCTTTCCGCGCCGCGCAGCCCCGGTGTTTACCTTATGCTCGATGAGCGGGCCAGAGTGATTTATGTGGGGAAAGCCAATGACCTGAAAAGCCGCATTGCTTCTTATCTGACCGGAAGGGACACTAGGCCGATGGCGCCGTTTTTGATGGCGCGGGTCAATGATATTGACTTCATCACGACGACCACGGAAAAAGAAGCGCTGATTCTGGAAAACAATCTGATCAAGAAACACCGTCCGCGCTACAATGTTATCCTGCGGGATGATAAAACTTACTACCACCTGTCTCTGGATCCAAAGGAACCCTATCCGCGTCTGCAATTGGTGCGCAAAAGGCTGAATGACGACGCCCTGTATTTTGGTCCGTACCCTTCGGGGGCGGCGGCAAAGGAAACCCTGCGGTTTGTTCAGCAGGTTTTTCCCCTGCGTACCTGCCGCAGCAGGGTTTTTCAATTACGCACCAGGCCCTGCCTTGAGTATCAGATCGGACGGTGTCTTGCACCCTGCAGCGGTTTCATCGACGAATTGGCCTACCGGAAACTGGCTGACAGTGCCGTATCCTTCCTGCAGGGGCGCCGCCGCGAGCTGATGTCCGATTTGAAAAAGCAGATGGAAGAAGCGGCGCAGGACTTAAACTATGAAGAAGCGGCGCGTCTGCGCGACCGGATTCATTCGCTTGAACACGCCCTGGAAAAGCAAAATGTGGATTCGGCAGGCATTGGCGACCAGGATGTGCTTGGTTTCTGGGTTGATCAGGATATTTATCAATTCTGCATTTTGTTTGTGCGAAACGGCAAATTACTGGGCAGCAAGTCCTTCACTCCCGTGACAACGCAAGCGGATAAAAGAGAAATTATTTCTTCGGTGTTGAAACAATACTACGACAGTTCCGATATACCGGATGAAATTATTCTTTCCGATCATCTTCCCGATGAAAAGGTAATTGCCGAATGGCTGGCAGACCAGAAGGGGAAAAAGGTGCGGCTTACGGTTCCCGTACGTGGCGTAAAAAAAGCGCTTCTCGATATGGCCGGCGCCAATGCCCGTGAACTTCTGGCGTCAGACCGGAAGAAAGAAGCACAGAAAACCGCGGTAATGAGGATTCTGCAGGAAAAATTGTCTTTGACGAAACTGCCGCGGCGTATAGAATGCTACGATATTTCCAATATCAGCGGCCAAAACGCTGTAGGGTCGATGGTGACATTTCAGGACGGGGATCCGGACAAATCAGGATACAGACGTTTTCGCATCAAAGCCGTTGACCAGCCGGATGATTACGGCATGATGAGGGAAGTACTGAAGCGGCGGTTTACCGGCGATGACGCCCTTCCCGATCTGGTGGTTGTCGATGGCGGCAAGGGCCAGCTCAATATTGCCCTCTCTGTCCTCAACGAATTAAAAATAAAACTGGATGTGATCGGTCTTGCCAAAGAAGAGCGGGGCAGTTGGAGAGCGAAAAACAAAACAGGGGGGAGGGTGGCCGGAAAGGAGGATCGCGTGTATCTGCCGCGACGCAAAGACGCCGTTTATCTTTCGTCACGGCCGGCGGCCCTGTCTCTTTTGCAACGGGTGCGGGATGAGGCTCACCGGTTTGCTGTAAGTTACCACCACCGGCTGAAACAAAAAACGGATTTCCGTTCCATCCTGGATGCGATTCCCGATGTCGGCAGTAAGCGCAAAAAAATCCTGCTGACGCATTTTGGTTCCGTAAGTCAGGTGCAGAAGTCATCCTTTGAAGAATTGCAACGGATACCGGGGATTGGTAAGGATGTGGCAGAAAAAATTTATTCTTATATGAGAAAAGAAAAATAAGATTGTGAGTTTTTATGAGTTTGCTGACAATATTTATGCTGGCGATCGGCCTTGGTGTGGATGCATTTTCCGTGGCTATCGGTATCGGCGCGGCGAATAAGGCCAGGTCGTGGCTTCCGGTTGTCCGATTATCATTTGCTTTCGGTATTTTTCAGTTTGTCATGCCGCTGATCGGCTGGCTGGCCGGTTCAACAGTTGTCGGGTTGATTGAAAATTTTGATCACTGGATTGCCTTTGGACTTCTGGTCTTGGTCGGCGGAAAAATGATCCGGGAAGGATTCGAAGAAGAAAGCGACGGGGAAAGAGAAGATCAGACGCGCGGCTGGCCGTTGCTGCTGCTTTCTATTGCCACAAGCATTGATGCCCTGGCCGTCGGGTTCAGTATCTCATTATTAAAAACGTCCGTTTTGTTTCCGGCTGTGATTATCGGTGTTGTCTGTTTTATCATGACGGCAGTCGGTATGATTTTCGGCAAAGGTCTGGCAAAAATCTTCGGCAGGAAAGTCGAAATCCTGGGAGGTCTGGTTTTGATTGCGATCGGCGTAAAGATACTGATTGAGCATGTTGGGTAGAGAAGAAAGGAGAAAGGAACAAGGTGAAAGGAGCGACTGCCATGTTTTATCAAATCATCAAAGCTAGGAAAGATGAAATCGGTTTGGTATGGAACAGAACCGGTGGCAAACCGCAAATAGAGGCTGTTTATTTGCCAGGCAAAGAAAAGATGGCAAGAAGAATAGTCAGGGATTATCCTGCCATACACCAAACGCCTCGCGTCATTTCCGGCGGCATTGATCAGACCATCATGGATTTATATGAAGGCAAAAAAAAGAAGTTTGATTTGACCCGTCTGAATTTAAAACGTCTTACGAAGTTTTCAGCCAGCGTATTAAAGCAGGCTTTTAAAATACCTCGCGGGAAGATGGCTACGTATTCCGGTTTGGCGGTAAGCACCGGACATCCCGGTGCAGCCAGGGCAGTTGGCACAGTGATGGCAAATAATCCCTTTCCCATCATCATTCCCTGCCATCGTGTGATTCGGGCCGACGGAAAGATCGGGCAGTTCGGTGGTGGCACGCAAATGAAAAGGGAACTTCTTGAAAGGGAAGGGGTCATATTTGGCCCACAGGGGATCGTTCCTGAAAAATGCATCTGGTTTTGAACCGTCGATAACGATTGATTTTCGTTTTTATAGTCATGATACTTCCACGCACGATAACATATTAATGAAATGCCTGAAACGCAGCACTGTACATTGCAATATCAGCAGATGATAACGATCAAACGGAAGGATGTTCAGAACTTTTCATGAACCCACGTGTTTTCAAGCCGCATGGTGCTATGACGATCGTCACATTTCTGTTCCTGGGGATAGTCACAGGTGTTTTTCTGTTTGTGACGGCGGATGCCCGTGCCGGGACGACTGCTGCGGACGGCTGTCCGCGCATCGGTCTGGTCTTGAGCGGCGGCGGCGCGCGGGGCATGGCTCATGTAGGGGTAATCCAGGTTCTGGAAGAAATGAAGATACCCATTTCCTTTATTGCCGGGACCAGCATGGGGGCGATCGTTGGCGGTCTTTATGCCGCAGGCATGTCACCTGCCGAAATGGAAAAACTTGTCACCAGCATGGAATGGAACGAGGCGTTCAAGGACAAGCCTCCCCCCAGCGAGCTGACCTTCCGCCGGAAAAAAGAAGCGGCCGAATATCTGATCGACACAGATCTGGGTTTTAAAAACAAAACGTTTCAGATTCCCAAGGGGCTTCTTCAGGGACAGAATCTGAATTTAATGTTAAAATCCATTCTTTTTCATACGGAGGGAATTGACGACTTCGATAAGCTGAATATTCCCTTTCGGGCTGTCGCCACGGATATTGAAACCGGTGAAGCTGTCGTTTTAGGGAAAGGAGAACTGGTGAAAGCGATCCGGGCAAGTATGTCCATTCCCGCCCTGTTTGCCCCTGTGGAAATTGACGACAAGATGCTGGTGGACGGCGGTATTGCCAATAATTTGCCAATCGATATTGTCAGGCAAATGGGTGCGGATGTGGTGATTGCAGTCGATATCAGTACGAAACTGAGCAGCCGCGATCAACTGACATCTTCAATTGAAATCACATCCCAGCTGACGTCCATTCTGGTCCAGCGCAATACCGTCCGGCAAATCCAGTCACTGCGCGAAGAGGACATCCTGATCACTCCCGATATGGGAAACATCGGCAGTGGTGATTTTTTCAAGGCCATCGAGGCAGTCAGGGTAGGCCGGAAAAAAGCCGAGGAGATGAAGCCGCATCTTGCCCGTTTTACCGCGGCAGATGCTGATTACCTGGCTTATATGAAAGTCCAGAGACAAAAAGACAGGGAAATGCCGGTTATTGACAGTGTGGAAGTGGTCAATAAGACATCATTGCCGACTGGCCTGATTGATGCACAAATTGATATAAAACCGGGTACGAAACTCAACTTGTCTCAGTTGAAAAGAAACATTGATCGTATCTATGGGATCGATACGTTTGAGCGTGTGGATTTCCGTTTGATGAAAAAAGACAAATCCAACGCAATTGTCTTTGAACCGCTGGAAAAATCGTGGGGTCCGAATTATTTTCGCTTTGGGCTGGGAATGGAAGACAGTTTCAAGGGATCGAGCAAATACGCTCTGACCACAAAGTTTACAAAAACAGCCATTAATCGCCTGGCGGGTGAGTGGAGCACGGAAGTGCGCATTGGCGAAAACTCCCGGATTCTTACCGAATTTTATCAACCGGTTGATGATTCACTCAGTTACTTTGTTGCCGTCAACGCCGGATACCGCGTCAGAGACTTCAATGACTACAATGAAGATGGCGATATCACCACGCAATACCGGGCGCATTCAGTACAGGCAGGTCTTGACGTGGGGAGGCAATTCGGCAACTGGGGTGAGCTACGCCTGGGCATAAACAGGGAATACGGCAATGTTAAGGTTCTTATTGGCGAGCTAACGGGGATGGCCGATTATTATAACAGGGCAAGTATTTATGCCTCGGCGGCATACAGCACCCTGGATAACTATGTTTTCCCTTTGTCCGGCACGGATGCCTTTTTGACCTGGAATTACAATCTGAAAATGCTTGGTTCGGATATTGAGGTTCAGGCACTGGCATTCAAGTGGATGACAGCCTTGACATGGAAGAAATTTACTTTTCTTCCGTCTATCGAAATTAAAACCACCCTGGATAATGACGATATGGAAGTTCAGGACACGTTTCCCCTTGGCGGATTTCTCAATTTGTCAGGTTTTGGCGCAAATGAACTTTATGGCCGTCATACCGGTCTGGCCCGTCTAGTGGTTTACAGGGAAATCTTCTCTACAGGGATTGGTGCGCTTACCATGCCGATGTATATCGGCATGTCTGCGGAGACAGGAAATGTCTGGAATAAAAGAGCGGACATTAATTTCGATTCTTTGATTCTGGCAGGCAGCGTTTTTATCGGAACAAAAACCTTCCTTGGCCCCATTTATCTTGCCTATGGCCAGGCCCAGCGCAGCCATTCGTCAGTTTATCTTTACCTTGGCCAGCGTTTTTAATATGTCCCGCATGAACCGGCATTTCTAGAAGGAAGACGGTTTGATCTGAAGAAATGCCTCCGTAAGCTCTTGTAATCTTGATAGGATACAAACATGAACGATCATTTTTCCGGAATGTAAAACAATCGGGAACTTTTTGTTGTTTTCATTTGTCTAAACACTAAAATCGTAAAAGGCGATGTATTTCGCGAGGGAGGTTTCTTATGAAAAGAGCAGGATTTCGGTTGTTTGCATTTTGTGCTTTGTTTTCTATTTTGTTTGCGCAGCAATCATTTGCGCAACAGCAAGAGGGGGAAGACAGAACGTTGTCCCCGTATTTCTTTGTTAACAGCGGCAATCCGGATGCGGACCGTCTGCCATTGAAATCCACAAAAGCGTCGGTCATCATTTCCGGGGTTATCGCGGACGTGCTGGTAACACAGGTTTATAAAAACGACGGCCGTAAACCGCTGGAAGCCGTTTATGTCTTTCCGGCATCAACACGCGCTGCCGTTTACGGAATGAAAATGACCATCGGAAAGAGAGTCATTGAGGCAAAGATCAGAAAGCGTGCTGAAGCGCGCCGGGAGTATGAGCAGGCACGCGACGCGGGGAAAAACGCTTCCCTTTTGGAGCAGCAGCGTCCCAATGTTTTTCAGATGAATGTTGCCAACATCATGCCGGGTGACGAGATCAAGGTGGAGCTCCGCTACACGGAACTGCTTGTGCCGACGGATCACGTGTATGAATTTATATACCCTGCTGTCGTGGGTCCGCGCTATTCCAATCAAAAGGCCGCAAGCGCGTCGCTTTCTGAACACTGGGTGGAAAATCCTTACCTTCATCAGGGTGAGTTGTCTGCAACCACTTTTGATATCGATGTGGCGATCAACGCCGGAATGCCCATTAAAGATTTATTCTGTTCTTCGCACAGGGTGAAAGCTGTTTATGAGAATCAAACATTGGCAAAAGTCATTCTGGATAAGGCCGAAGTCCATGGGGGCAACCGTGATTACATCCTGCGCTATCGGCTTGATGGCGATAAGATTCAGACGGGTCTTTTGCTATTGTATGGCGAGCGCGAAAACTTCTTTGTTCTCATGACGCAGCCGCCAAAAAGAATCACAAATGCCGGAATCCCGGGTCGCGAGTATATCTTTATCGTGGATGTGTCGGGGTCAATGCACGGATTTCCGCTCAACATTTCCAAAAAGCTGCTGTCCGATCTGATCGGCAATCTGCGGGCGACGGACAGATTCAATGTTCTGCTCTTTTCCGGCGGGTCCTCCTTGATGGCCGAGGAGTCCCTCCCGGCAACCAGGGAAAACATTCAAAGAGCCGTCGATACAATTGAACGCCAGCAGGGCGGCGGCGGAACGGAACTATTGCCCGCGCTCCATCGCGCCTTATCGCTTAAAAAGAAAAACGATTTTTCAAGAACAGTGGTGATTGTTACCGACGGCTATGTTCGGGTTGAAGAAGAAGCGTTTGACCTGATCCGCAAAAACCTCAACAACGCCAATATGTTCGCCTTCGGCATCGGGACCAGTGTCAACCGTCATCTCATTGAAGGGATGGCGCATGTTGGCATGGGTGAACCTTTCATCATTACCAGGCCGGATGCGGCGTCTGTGCAGGCGGAGCGTTTCCGTAAAATGATCCAGTCCCCTGTCTTGACGCAGGTCAAGGTCGTGTTCAGCGGTTTCAACGCTTATGATGTAGAGCCGCTGTTTATTCCCGATGTGCTGGCCGAACGGCCGGTGCTGGTTTTCGGGAAATGGCGCGGCCACGCTGGAGGAAGGATTACGATAAGCGGCGTGGCAGGTGGAGGTAAATATGCGGAATCGATTAAAGTGGAAAATTACAAAGCCTCTAAAGATAATGTTGCTCTGAAATACCTTTGGGCACGCCACCGCATCACGCTGCTTTCTGATTACAACAAGCTTCGTAATGATGACAAGCGGGTTAAGGAAATTACCGAACTGGGCCTGAATTATAACCTGCTGACCGCTTACACATCCTTTGTCGCCGTCGATAACGAAGTGCGCAATGTAAATGGAAAATGGACAACGGTAAAGCAGCCGTTGCCTTTGCCCGAAGGCGTTTCGGATTACGCGGTCGGTTCTCCCGGAGCTTATCCCGCAGCACCGGTTGCTCAAAGAGTCCGGGGGATGGGAATGACGATGAAAAGCCGAATGAGCGAAGATAAGCTGGCGGTGCGGGAGGCGGAAGTTTCTGGAGAAAGAGACAAGGTGCAAAAAATCAGCTTTACGGATGTTGTGACCGAAAAAGGTTTGACAAGCGATGAAATCTCCACTGTTTTACAGGCTCAAGCAGGTGACATCAAAAAATGCATGGCCGGTCTCAAAACGACTGGAACGATAAAACTTCGTTTCACAGTCAATCCTGACGGTACGGTGAAAAAGGCGGAGATCATTTCCCGCGCCATTGCCAATGCCGGATTCCGGAAGTGTTTGATTGACCGGGCGAAAAAATGGGTTTTCCCGGTAACAAAAAACGCAAAAGAAGTCACCGTGACCCTGTCGATTGTCCTTTCATGAGGGTGGTGTTCGGGGCTGTCCTTAAGGGGACACGACGGCGGATGAATCCGGTACGGTGACAAAACGTAAGTAGTGGTTCTTCAGCAGCCGGGGATGGTGAATGTTGCCTCCCCGGCTGAAGCTATATTCTCCTGAACCGTCTATTGGAACGACCGGTGAACCCGCTTATAAAAACCTGAGCCAGCTGAAGTGCTTTCGGTTTTTCAGGTAAGATCGGTCGTGATCATGATCGTAGGCCTCTCTTTCAAAAGAGATGTTCCGATAAGCATTCCCTTTGCACAAGAGTCGAATCAACCATTCGAAAAAATACCATAAATAAAAGAAAATATAGAGCATTTCTTTCATTTGCGCGGTGTGGATGGCCTCATGAATCACTGTCCGGCGATTTAGTTTCATGCCTTTGGGAACAATCAAAATCCCGAACAGATTGATTGCGTCAATTTTCTTCAGTGGAATAATCTTTGTGTTAATGATGATCATATTTCTTTTCCCGGGATATTCATGAAGATTGACCACATGTGTAACATGACCCGCCATTGAAATCAACCACATCGCAGTAAGCTGTCGAGGTATAAAATGAACGTTATCATATCGCAGCAAGCTACGGAGAATTAACGCTCGTCCCGCGTGAGCGGGATTCAACTCCTCATCGCATGGATAATAGCCCTTGTCATCAGGGGTGTTTTTCCTGTATAAATTGCAAACGTGGCTTTGCGATTTATTCAAAGAACAGGGATTGAAACATGACGGATATTCTCGAGTACATTAGCACGTGGTCGGTTCTCAAATGGGTGGTTCTGGTTTTGGTTGCCGGGTTTATCGGCCAGTTCGGCAGAATGCTGGCCGAATCCATGATCGCGAGAATGCGCCTGCGCCGCACCAAACGGGATTCCTCCCTGCCACCGGACGATCAACAAAAACAGGAATCTATCGCTGTTGCGCCCATGGAAACCTCTGTGCCGGAGCTGACCGACAAACCGGCTGCTCCTGTGGAAGTCCCGGATAAGAAGTTGCTGAAAGCAATGGCCAAGGTACGCAAGAAAGAGGCGAAAAAGAAGTCGCCCTAGCCGTGCACGGATGGCAGCGCAGACGGTTCCTCCGGGTCGGAGTGTTTTTTGCTTCCTGCATAGAGTTCGTATTCAAGCAGGCGGCACTCAATTTCACCGTTATAAAATGTCATTCTTCTTTTTGTGCGTAGCCCCACTTTTTTGATCATTTCCAGATTGCCGGTGAAAATATAGCCACGGTAGCCCCTGCTGATGCTTTTGAACCAGTCGCCGCAGCCCTCATAGAGAACCTCAAGACGTTGCAGGGTGCTTGGGCCGCCGCTTTTATGAATTTGATCAGCGGCTTTGCGGAGAATGACTTTCTGTCCCGGTGCGATCTCTTTCCTGCGGGGTGTATGCTGTGTTCGGATTATTAAAGGTTCCATGCGTTCGCCATAGGGGGGATTCATCATGATGATGCCGCTTCCTCCCGGTATTGGTGTTTTTTCAAACGGGCAGGTTATAAATTCAATCAAGTGGTCCACACCTGCCGTCTTGGCATTAAGACCTGCCGCCTGCACGGCTGCCGCATCAATATCCGTGGCGATAATCTTTGACGGTAATTGTTTTGAAGCTCTGCTGCGGGCTTTTTTGCGAAATTCCTGCCAGAGTTCATAGGGGAAATCTTTAATATACATGAACCCGTAATTGTTGCGCCCGAGTCCCGATGCACGATTGAGAGCGATCAGCGCCGCTTCGATGGCCAGAGTGCCGCTGCCGCACATCGGGTTGACAAAGGGCGTCCTGCCAGGCCATCCTGTGGCCAGGATCAGGGATGCGGCCAGGGTTTCCTGCATCGGTGCCGCCAGAGGAATCTTACGATAACCCCTGAGCGATAGGCGATCACCGGAGGTGTCGATATAAACCATTGCCTGATCATTTCGCCAATAGACGTGAATGACGGCCTTGTCCTTTTCCGGCCCAGAGTCGGGCCTGATTCCGCATTTGTCCCGGATCCGATCGACAATCGCGTCCTTGGCCTTGAGGTTGGCAAATCGCGAATCGGTGACCAGGGGATTATCAACAACGGATGTCACGCAGACATAAGCGTTCGGACCTGAGTCGTGCAGAAGCGTTTCCCAGGGAATCGCGTTGATGCGTTCATATAGAGCACCGGGAGAGATGACTTTGAATATTTGCAGTTGATACAGGACGCGCTGAGCCGTGCGCAAATGAAGGTTGAGCAGCATCGTATCTTCCAGGGTTCCTTCCGTCGACACGGCGGTGTCAATTTCGTGCAAAACCGGAAAACCCAGCGCCTCGATTTCCAACTTCAAATAGGGCGCGACACCTTTCGGACAGGTTACCAGTATCCTGTTTTTCTTTTTCCAGATGGACATGGCCGGGCTTTAACACAGACCGGAAGACTTGGCAATCACAATAACGTTTGTTCGTCAAACGCCACTTCAAATGAGGACTGACGACCCGGAGCTGACCAGGCGGCATCCTCTTCGGGAGGGGCTTCTAAAAACGGCGGCAGCGGACATTGCAGGGCCAGTGCAATGACCCGCAGAAGCTCTCTTTCTTCAACGGTAACGTTCTGATCCTTGAAGGCGCAGTGGGCGCAGGCATCGATGACCGACTCCCTGATTTTGAAAGATGCTTCGATAAGACGGGTCAGCGCGTTGTTTACTCTTGCATAGGACACAATTTCCTCAAAAGCAAAAACAGGCTTGCGTGCGGCCAGCTCCGGAATCCTGTCAAGGCCCGCGTGAAATGCTTCCTCCGCCTTTACTTTGTCAGTGGCATGTCCGGTGCACGCCAGTACCTGAAGCAGAACGACAATGTCCAAACCAACCCTGGAAATGGAGAAGATCGAAACGTTTCGAAAAAGCTCTTCCGAGGGGTTCAGATATTTCTCGAGAACCCACAAAACAGATAATTCAAAGAGGCTGACACGCCCATCAGCGTTTATGCAGGAATGAAGGATCAGCAGGAAATTTCTTTTTTCCATGCTCGTCAGGCCCTTGAGCGCCGGCATGGCCAGTTCAATGAGAGGCAGCCTGAGGTTCTGCTGAAGGCCTGATAATTTCCCCGCTATTTTCAGGATGTTGTCCGTCTGGCCCCGTACGACCATCGCCCTTGCCAGTGAGGGCAGTTGCGAGCTAAGCAGCGCCGCGTCGTTATCCATCAGGAGGGCATAGATGACGCAGGCTGCTCCCTGCGGGCTTTTGACGGTTTCGGAAATTTCTTCCGGTATGGAATCAAGAAATGTCCGGCTCTGCTCGATATTTTCTTTGGAAGGATTACCGACATGATTGATCACTTCCGCGGGGATAAGGCTCAGAAGCGGCGATCCGGGTGGCACCTGGAGTTTTGTCCCCCAGCGTGCCGTTCCCCAGAAGGGAGTGGAGTACTCCGGTTTTGCCCTTGGCGCATCTTCTTCCATTTCTATGAATTTCCCGTCGAAGGAAGGGTCCAGAAGCCGGATTCGCTGGGTAAGCGGCGGGTGCGTTGCGAGAAAAGCAAACAGTTTATCGGGATGACTCTCGCTGAAGAACAAATGGCTGGCCTGTCTGGCGCCTGGTGAGTTGATTTGAGAACCGAACGTGGAACCTCCGATTTTTTTCAGGGCGCCCGCCAAACCCAGAGGGTTGCGCGTGAACTGCACGGCGGATGCGTCCGCTAGAAATTCCTTCTGTCTCGATATGGCGCACTGCATCAGCCTTCCCATAAACGTTCCAATATAACCGATGACCATCAGGCAGACCCCGGCCGCAATCACCGGCAAACCCATTCTAGCGCTGAAACGTCCATGCGAGAGGATTTGCCGGCCTATGATGCCCATGAACATGATGCCGAAAAGGATGCCGATCAGTTGCATGTTGAGCCGGGAGTCCCCGTTTAAAAGATGACTGAACTCGTGGCCGATCACACCCTGCAGCTCGTCACGGTTCAATTTGTTCAGCGTTCCCTTGGTGACAGCCACTGCCGAGTCGCCGATCTCAAGCCCTGCCGCAAATGCGTTGATGTTATTTTCCGAATCGATCACATAGACCTGCGGGACGGGAATGCCCGACGCAATGGCCATTTCTTCAACGACA
>JBDKUG010000097.1:0-14387 GCA_039679815.1 Smithella sp. | reverse complement strand
GTGATGACAGCCCCGACACCAATAATGATGCCCAGCATGGTTAAGGCGGAACGCATCTTGTTGACGCGCAAGGCACGCAGTGAAATTTTAACGGTCGATGGAATATTGATCATGGCCTGTTTTCCTTATCGCTGACGATCTTTCCATCGAGAAACCGAATGATACGTTTACTGAAGACCGAAATGTCCGGTTCGTGTGTCACCAAAACAATGGTGATATGTTTTTCTTCATTGAGCCTGACAAAAAGCTCCATAATTTCAATGCTTGTTTTGGTATCCAGGTTGCCCGTCGGTTCGTCAGCCAGCAAAAGCGGTGCATTGTTGACCAGGGCCCGGGCGATGGCCACACGCTGCTGCTGTCCGCCGGAGAGCTGATTGGGATTGTGATGCTGCCGTCCTTCCAGTCCGAGGAGTTTAAGCGCCTCTCTGGCCTTATCCTTGCGGTCTTTTGGTATTTGTTTGCTGTAGAGCAGGGGCACTTCAACATTTTCCAGCGCTGTGGTGCGCGACAGAAGATTGAAGCCCTGAAAAACAAACCCGATTTTTTCATTACGAATTTCCGCCAGCGCATCATGGTCCATAACACTTACGTCGATGCCGTCAAGCAGGTAACGGCCGGCCGTCGGCTCATCCAGGCAGCCAATCACGTTCATAAAGGTGGATTTGCCCGAACCGGATGGTCCCATCACGACAACAAATTCTCCCGACGAGATCTGCAGGGAAACTTTATCCAGCGCGTAAACGACACTGTCACCGACTTCATATTTTTTTTCCAGTTGATCCGTCTCAATAAGAGCCATTATCTTAAAACCTCGGGCCGCGGCCTTGCGGTGGGCCGGGAGGTTGGGCATTCTTTTGTTGATTATTGCTTTTCACTTCAACAATAATTTGATCCCTTTCATTGAGGTTTCCGGTAACGACTTCTGTAAATCGATTATCGCTGATGCCGATCGTTAGGGGAACACGTTTCGGTTTGTTATGATCCAGCACCCAGACACCAGGACCTTTGGGAGATACCGCTCTTAGCTCTTTATCCATGATCTTTACTCTCAGCGCGGCGTTGGGGATGCGTAAAATATCTTTTTTATCGTCAATAACAATCGAGACGTTTGCCGTCATACCGGGTTTAAGTTTTAACTCCGGGTTGTCCACTTTGACAATCACGGCATAGGTCACGACATTCTGTATGGTTGTCGGAGAATTGCGGATTTCCGAAACGTTCCCTTTAAACGTCATGTCGGGGTAAGCGTCCACTGTAAAGGTAACCGGTTGGTTCGTCTTTATCCGGCCAATATCCGCTTCATCAATGTTGGCATCAATCTGCATTTTTTTCAGATCCTGGGCAATGGTGAAAAGTGTCGGCGTTTGAAAACTGGCGGCCACGGTCTGTCCGACGTCTATGCTGCGCGAAATGACGGTGCCATCGACCGGGGAGAGAATTTGCGTATAGCGGAGATTGGTTTGTGCCAGACTTAAAGCGGCTTGCGTCTGTTCAACCTGGGCCTCGGACGCTTTAACCTGGGCTATGGCAGAGAGGTAATTGGTTTCAGAGGTGTCCAGATCGCTTTTGGAAATGAAGTTCTTCCCGTAAAGAATTTTATTTCTTTTAAAATTTGTAAGGGTGTCGCGCAAAGCAACCCTGGATTTTTCCAGATTGGCCCTGGCGAGTGATACATTGGCGGAAGCTTGTGCTACCTGCGCTTCAGTTGAGGCTGGATCAATTTGCGCCAGAAGCTGGCCTTTTTTCACAGGAGAGTTGAAATCAACAAAAAGCTGCTTAATCGTGCCCGATACCTGCGTACCGACCAGCACGGTGGTGACGGCGTTGACGGTTCCCGTGGCCGAAACGGCCGAGCGGATATCGCCACGATCTGCTGTTTGTGTTACATATTTAGGTGCCTTAGCATCTTTTGTAATAAAATAAACGACGCCGGCGAGGACAAGAATCAGGACAACAACCGCAATAATTATTTTTTTCATTATTTCACTCCAATGGCTTTTTCCAGACTGGCCTGGGCAGCGTTGAAGTCGGTCAAAGCGGTGATGTAAGTCATTTTAGCGTTATAGCGTTTGATCAGGGCATCCGTGATTTCGATGGAGCTGCCGACGCCCGTAGCGTATCTTCCACGGGCAAGTTCAAGGGTCTCCTCGGCTTGGCGCACAACGGTTTTGCCCGCTTCAATGCGCTCGAAAGCTTCTCTGCGGTTCAGCCAGGCGGATTGTACTTCAAGATAGATTTGCTGCCTGAGGGACTCTTCATTGGCTTCGGCAACCTCCAGATTAGCCTTGGCTTCATCAACGGAATACTTTGTGGAAAGACCGGTGAAAAGAGGGAAGGTCAATGCAACGCCTACATTCCACGCTTTGTCCATGGATGTGTCGTCTCCGTCATAACCGTAAGCGGCATTGCCTGAGAACACGGGCAAATACTCTCTTCTAGTAAGATCAACGTTCTTTTCCAGAGCGACTCTCTTACGGGCTGTAGATAGAATTTCCGGCCGGTTTTCATAAGCCTGTGAAAGAGCGGCTTCAAAAGAAATATCCACCTTGGCAACAAGAAATTCCTCTTTGACGTCATATTCTGGAGCGGATATAACACCCATGGCTTGATTCATCTTAACAAGCGCGATGCGCAGGGCGTTTTGAGCGGAAATTAATTGGATGCGGGCGTTACTGAGGTTAACCTCCGCACTGGTTACATCGATTTTTGAGATCTTTCCTGTTTCAAAAAAGGCCTTGGCCACGTCAAAATGCTGTTGGAACTGGCTCATCGTTTCCACCGCTACGGTCTCACTCATCTTGGCTTTGAGAAAGGAGTAGTAGGATTCCTTTACGCCGAGAATGATGGAAGCGGTTACATTTTGAAAATCCGCTTCGGCTGATTCTTTTTGAAGGCTTTGTATCTGAACCCGTGTGTATGTTTTACCGAAATCAAAAATAGTTTGATTAAGGTTCATCGTGTTGGAATAATGATTATAAGGATCGCTCCTGAGCGATGTGTCGGCCGGACCGATGCGTGAATAGCCGGATTGAAAGCTGATCTGGGGGAAATATCCGGCACGGGCCTGGCCTATTTTACTTTCGGATTGCCTGATTGTACCACTTGCCGCGTTGAGCGCCGGATGATTTTTTAAAGCAATATCAATGCACTGCTGCAGGCTCAGTACATCGCCTTTTTGAATCGGATCGGCAGCCCACAGGTTTTGACTGGCAATCAAAAACAATAAAAAGATGTAAAAGATTTTTTTCTTCATTTTTATTTAGAAACCATATGTGAAAGAGTATTATCTTTTTAACATAAGTTTAAAAGCCGATAAAGATAAACATGAATCCCTGTTTTTTCCCGTCTGTCCGCTTTTTTCCTGGACATGATTCACTACAATCTTTATGCCAGAATCCTGTACAGTATACAAAATGTTGTAACCATTGAACATATTATTATTTATGACATATTTATTATATTGGAAGGCGACAAACGATGGATATTCTGTACCCACATAATTTTTCACCCGGGTAAATTATAGGCAGAAAAAAATCCCCGCGGTCATTGCGGCCGCGGGGATTGAAAGAAATTAGTTCTAAAAATACCGGTTAGAACGTCAGCGACAATTTGTTGATAACCATCAAATTGTTCTGGATGTCCTGACCGGTAGCCGTCGTTCCGCTGTACCAGTCGCCGGTGAAAAGGTAACCCGCGCCCAGCATGTAGGACAGGTTGTCGGTGATTTTGTAAGATCCGACTAGATCCACTTCCCAGCCGTAGTCTCTGCCTTCCCATGTGTAAGTATTTGCGGGTTTAAGGGTTTTCTCGGCGCGCGCATAAGAAACAGACGCCATAATATCCAGCCTGTCAATCGGTCTGAACCCGCCACGAAGCTGAAAGAACCAGGCGTTCGTCATGGTGCCGTTGTCGGTGGTGCCGTCGTAACCGCCGAGAGGACCGATCCACTTTCCCCGGTCATAATAGTTGAACATGATCAGGCAGGGATTCCAGTCACGTCCGCCATTTATGATACCGCCTTCTATTGTGTTACTGTCAGGGTCATCGCCCGATACATAGGCAACACTGCCGCCCACGTAAACCTTTTTGAAATCAGCTGTAGCGTCAACCCAGCCGCTGATGCTTCGGATGTCTCTATCCTCTCTGACATCAGCCGGGAATTCAAAATTGTCCCTGCCTACTGCATAATTGAATTCTCCCTGCAGGGCTACAGGGCCGATTTTGGCGATAACGTAAGGTGTGAAGAGGAAATAGTTCCTTGTGTAGGAATTACCAAGGCCAGTAACCGGGTCTGCTGCAGCACGGTTGGCCGCCTGTCGATAGTAATTGACATTAAAGCCTGCCTTGCCGTCGTTCCATTTGTATTCACCCAGGAGATGATAGACATCATTGTCCCTGTCGGATTGAGTGGCAGCGTTATTGTACAGATAACTTCTCTCGCTCGTTTTTGAAATCGTGGGCTGAATCATAAACGGGCCATAGGTAAAGGTATATTTGATCCTTCCTTCAGGCTGACTGCTGTTGCCGAAAACAGTTCCCGTGCTTCCGTAGTTCATAATACCCACATCGAATACGCCAATGGGTGACTTATAGTTGACATAAGCCCAGTCAAAAGCGATGTTCTCATTTTCCGCGATTGTTCCGTAAGAGTCAACAGCCCTTGTCGTGCCCGGCACAGTTCTGGAAGCGCCCCAGGGCCTCTCCATGGCGTCAAAACGAGTGATCAGGGTCAAACCGGGTGATACAATAAAGTCTGTTTTAACTCTTAATCCCTGGTAGTAAAAAGCGGTACTCGGACCACAATCCTTGCAGAAGGTTGTCTTGTCCAGATACATTCCCGCTGCGTAAAATTCGCCGCTGAACTTTAAATCAACGGCCATCGCTGACGTGCTGAAGGCTGCGATTAACCCCAGTGACAGCAAAACCAACCAAAATCTCTTCATGTTTTCCTCCTGAATTCATTCTTATTTACCTGACAACAGGTATTTAATTCATTTTTTATCCACCGGCTTGCAGCTGAATCAAAAAAAGTCTGATTATCGCCTGCAGGTCGGTGTTGTTTCTATCGACCCAAATTTTGACTTACGTTCAATAACAAAAATTGATGGTCTTGTAAACAGAAAAATAAAGATATTTTGTAAGAATAAGTAAGGATGTGTAACTAATTATATTGATAAATTTAACAATATGTTTTAAAGAAACTTGTGTTTATAAAGGAGGCCTGATGTCACAAGAGCTGATGAATACCAAAGAAGTTGCCCAGTATCTGGATATTCATGAAAAACAGGTTTATCTTCTCATTAAAGCCGGGAAAATCCCTTGCACGCGTGTGACAGGGAAATGGATTTTCCCCATTAAGCTTATTGACGAATGGATTCAAACCAGCGCGCATGATTCTCTTCAGCAGGCCAGAAAAAAGATCAACTCTATCGAAGGTTCGCTTCTGGCGGCAGGCAGCAATGATCCGGTGCTGGACATGCTTCTGACGGCAATCAAAAAGGATCATCCGGCATTTAATATATTTTCGTCCAATACCGGAAGTGTCAACGGTCTGGAAGCCCTGAACACAGGGCTAACCGATATTGCGTTTTCACACCTTTATGATGCTGCTTCGGGAGATTATAATATCCCGTATTTAAAACAGTACTGTCCGAATCAATCTCCGGTGGTCGTAAATCTCTTCTATCGTCAAATCGGTTTTCTTGTCGCAAAATCGAAATCGAAAATCTTTAAAGGCTGGGACAGCCTGACACATAAAAACATACGCTTTGTAAACCGTCAGAAGGGGTCGGGCATTCGTGTTCTGCTGGATCAGGAACTTAAAGAAAGAGGCATCACCTGCAGGGATATTGTTGGTTATGACGCTGAAGTGTATACACATTTTGAAGTTGGTCTGTCTTTGATTTCTGGAGAGGCTGATACGGGGATTGCGTCTGCCACCGTGGCTAGAATTATGGATCTGGATTTTCACCCGCTGGTCGATGAACGTTTTGACATGATTCTTGAAAAAAATACGTTTTTTCAGCCTGCAGTTCAGGCTTTCATCGAAACGCTTCAGTCAGAGAAATTTAAAAACCGCGTTGAAAAAATAGGAAATTACGATTTTACACATGCAGGCAAAATTCTTTATTCCTAGATAAATCAGCCATAAAAATAAAATAAAGAAAGGGGTAGAAGATATGAGATTATTTATTGGAAAATGTCTGGTGCTGTTTTTACTGCTAAGTTCGAGTTTTGCAATGGCCGCGGACGGGGATAAATTCATTTTTTTATCCAGTACCATCGGCCCGATTGATTCCGGTATTGTCAGCGCTCTGGAAGATCAATTTGAAAAGGAGACCGGTATTCGCGTGCGTCATGTCGGCGCGGGAACCGGTGCTGCTCTGAATTTGGCTACGAAATGCCAGATCGATCTGGTCATGGCGCATGCAAAATCGCTGGAAGAAAAATTTATTGCGGATGGTTTTGGCACCGAGAGAATTCCGTTGATGTACAATGATTTTGTCATTGTCGGGCCTGCTTCAGATCCTGCATCGATCAAAGGGGAAAAATCGGCAACGGAGTCTCTGAAAATAATTATGAGCAAAAAAGGCAAATTCATTAGCCGCGGAGACAAGTCAGGGACGCACATGGCCGAAGTGGAACTCTGGCAGAAAGCCGGCGTTAAGCCTGAAGGTGAATGGTATGTGGTTTATGAAAAAGGGTCGGAAGGAAACGTTGCCACACTAAAATATACCGATCAGCAGGCAGCCTACACCGTGATTGACAGGGCCACTTATTTGTCATTGAAGGATTCGATCAAACTGGTTATCCTGGTGGAAGGCGATGAAGCGCTCCTGAACTACATCTCATTAATACCGGTGAATCAGGCAAAATGTAACAAGGTCAACAAAAAAGACACCATGAAGTTTGTTAAATGGATGACCTTGCCCGCAAAAGGACAGAAGATCATCCGGGATTTCGGCAAAGACAAATACGGTTCACCGTTGTTCTTCCCCAATTCCCTGGCATGGCAAAAGACACAAAAGAAATAAAAACATAAAGGAGATGAATTATGAAAATATTCAAAAGCAGTAAATGCGTTATCACGATACTGATTGCAGCAGTGCTTGTCGTAACGGGAGCAGCGAATGTTTTTGCGGCACCCAAGCAAAAGAATATCATTCTGGCCACAACAACCAGTACCCAGGATTCCGGACTGCTCGATGTTTTGATTCCCATTTTTGAAAAAGAAACAGGGTATTTTGTTAAAACGATTGCCGTAGGTTCCGGTCAGGCCATGAAGATGGGAGAAAAAGGCGAGGCTGACGTCATGCTGGTTCATTCGCCGGATGCTGAAAAGAAATTCATTGAAGAAGGATATGGTGTCAACCGTCGTCTGGTCATGCACAATGACTTCATTATTGTCGGACCTGCTGCTGATCCCGCTAAAATTAAAGGCGTGAAATCATCATCCGAAGCACTGAAGCTCATTGCGAATTCCAGTTCGCTGTTTATGTCCCGTGGTGACAATTCAGGAACGCATGCAAAAGAAAAGACCTTGTGGAAGAAATCTGGAATTGTACCTGCCGGACAGAAATGGTATCAGGAAACCGGTCTTGGAATGGGGCAGACGCTTAATGTAGCTTCCGAGAAAAAAGGCTATACCCTGGCTGACCGTGGTACCTATCTGGCAACCAGGAAAAGTTTGGCACTGGATATTCTAAATGAAGGTGATGCGGCGCTGCTCAATATCTATCATGTGATTGAAGTAAACAGCTCCAAATGGCCGAAAGCCAATGCCAGAGGCGCCAAAGCCTTTGCCGATTTTATGGTCTCCAGGAAAACTCAGGACATCATAAAAACCTTTGGCGTTGATAAATACGGGTCACCCCTGTTTTTCCCGGATGCGGGCAAAAAAGTGGAAGATCTAGGAAAATAACGGCTGAGGGCATTGTGTGGAATTAATTGTTCAGGGGATCGTAAAAGCTTTTGAGTTAATCATCAGTTTTGATCCTGAAGTTATGGGTATTACGTGGCTGTCTTTGAAAATATCAGGGACAGCCACTTTTATCAGCCTTTTCTTCGGTGTTTCCATCGGAGCTGGTGTTGCCTTAACTGACTTTCCGGGAAAACGGATTGTGATCAGTTTGATCAACACGGGAATGGGGCTGCCGCCTGTTGTCGTAGGTCTGTTTGTGACGATCATGATCTGGCGCAGCGGGCCGCTGGGATTTCTGGAGATTCTTTATACTCCCTACGCCATGATTATAGCGCAGGCGATTATTGCAACGCCCATCGTTATGGGGATATCACTGGCTTCGATTCAGAGTCTTCCGGCTAATTTACGTCTGCAGATTTTGTCGCTCGGCGCCAGCCGATTACAGATGGCATGGATACTGATTAAAGAATCAAAACTACCGCTTCTTGCTGCGGTTATGGCCGGTTTCGGGGGTGTTATTTCCGAAGTCGGCGCTTCCATTATGGTGGGCGGCAACATCAAGGGATATTCCCGCGTTCTCACTACTGCAACTGTTATGGAAACCGGAAGGGGAAATTTCGATATCGCGATTGCTCTGGGCATTATCCTTTTGATCCTGGCATTTCTGGTTAATCTCCTGCTAACCCACGTACAGCAAAGGCAGCGACTGCGATGAATCATATTCTTACCGTTCAAAATTTAATCGTTCGGCGTGGCGGCGTAACTGTATTAGACATCAATGAACTGAAGGTTGAAACAAGCAGAATCCTTGCCCTGATCGGACCAAACGGAGCGGGCAAGTCAACACTTCTTTTGACCATGGCGGGCTTGTTGAAACCGATCATGGGGATGATTCGCTATCAGGGGATGCCTGTAGACAGCAGTGCCCGTCGATCTAACATGCGCCGGAGCGTCTGCGTTGTTTTTCAGGAACCTCTGCTGCTCAATACAACTGTTTATAAAAATGTTGCCCTGGGGCTGAAATTCCGCCATCTAACGGGTAGTGAAATTGAAAGGAGCGTCGAGGAGTCACTCGAATATTTCGGCATCAGTTTTCTGGCGAAACGATCGGCTAAAACGCTTTCGGGCGGTGAGTCCAAAAGGGTATCACTGGCTCGTGCTTTTGCCTTAAAACCGCAACTGATTTTATTGGACGAGGCGTTTAATTCCCTTGATCCTCCGACCCGGGAAACACTTATTGAAGACCTGCGGAATATTCTGGAAAAAACAAAAATTACCGCCGTGATGGCGTTGCACGATCGTGAAGAAACTTTGCGTCTGGCCCAGGATGTATCGGTTATGGCCGAAGGCAGAATTATACAGTCGGGAACGACCGCTAAAATTTTTAATGAGCCGGAATCCGAATTTGTAGCAAGCTTTGTCGGTACGGAAACGATCTTGGAAGGGACCGTTGAAAACAGCAATGCAGGTTTGTTGGGCATTTCCATTGCCGGAAAAATTATTGAAGCAGTGGGTAATTATTTGCCGGGACAAAATGTTTACTGTTGTTTAAGGCCTGAAAATATCACCGTGTCACCGGTCATGCCTGAAAAAATCAGTGCCCGTAATGTATTTCAAGCAAGAATTCAGAAAATTATTCGTCAGGCATTCTTCTATAAAATAATATTAGACTGCGGCTTTCCTGTGGTCGCTTACATCACGGTTTCTTCCTGCGAAGACTTGGGTATTTGTGAAGGTTCAACGATCGCCGTGTCTTTCAAAGCCACCGCCGTGCATGTTATGCGGCGGGAAAAATAGTTCTCTTCTCTTCTTCATCCGGAAGAGGGTTGAGACGCTTTGCTTCTGAAGGATAATGATCGCTGAGACGGATTCTGCCGGAGTTCGAATATAAAAAAAGCCCCCTGATGTCATTTCAGGGGGCTTTTTTCAGTTTAAAGTTGTGTCTCTTATTGTGCTCTAAACGTTACTTCAACACGGCGATTCAGACGCTGACCCTCAACAGTATCATTTGATGCTGCCGGTTTCGAGTCACCCGTGGCTTTTAATTCCAATTTCACGTTATTCCCAATCCCCATATTGTTGATCAGTGTTGCGACATGTGACGCACGGTGCATGGCCAGGATCAGGTTACTCGCGCTGGTTCCGGTTGCCGCGTCGGTATGACCATCAATGATGATTGTGCCTTTTGCTCCCTGGTTTTTCGCTACGAATTCCTTCAGTTTGCCAATTTCCTGAGCATTTAATGACTTGCCGGCCAGATCAAAATAGACGGTGATGGATCCCGCGGATGCAACAGAAACGGGAGCCTGAACAGGTGCAGCAACAGGCTCCGGTTTAGGAGCAGCTGCTACCGGTTCCGGTGCAGCAGGTTTTGGCGTGATTGCGGCCGGTGCCGGGGCTACAGGAGCCGCAGGCGCTGATGGAGCTGCTGCAGTTACTGCAGGTGCAGGTGCTGTGCCGGGCACGGCTTGACCTGCCTGGGCAGCTCTTCTTTTGTCAGCACAGGCTTTTCTGGACGCAAATTTGATGCCGGGAGGTGTTGGTTTTATAACAGGTGTGCCTTCTGCAGACGCAGGGGCAGCCGGCGCCGCAACCTGTGTCGGTGCTGCAGGAACACCAGGCACCGCTGCAGGTGCTGCAGAAAAACTTCTCACGACAACAATTCGGTTGTCCGGTGTTTCTTTGCTGCTGGCCCACAACTCATTTTCGTCTTCCACGTAGAATTTCCAGTCAACTTCCTGGGTAGCGGTATCGATTACCCAGGCGCAACAGGTTTTATTAATCATGCCCGCTTCACCGGTAGGTGCTTTACCGGCCTCTTTTTCCATCTGAAAAGCGGCAAGTTCCTCACGGGTGGGAAGACGCCAATCCATAAATCCGCCGTTCTTCAGACCCTGTACGGTGGCCAGAACATTGCCGGCGGTGATTTCCGAAACGGGGTGGATCAACCATTGAAGTCCTGTCTTGGTATCAACGACTGAGCCGTCTTTCATTTGATTATATCGAATTTTAATCGGTGTGCTTAAAACAAGTGGTTTACCTGCTTCGAGAGTCTTAATAGTTGACGTTACATTTGTTTTCCATTTGTCTGAAAGGATCGAAATAACATAATCAGATGAAGGGGCGGCTCCGGTTAAACGAAAGATGCCGTCTGGACCGGTTTTGGTCTCGAATTGTTCATACCCTTGAGTGGGTGTGACTTGTTTGAACATGACCGTACAACCCGACACAGGCTGTCCTTTCCCGTCGACAATTTTTCCCTCCACGCTGGCTGTTTTTTCGCCACAGCCAAATAAAAACATGCTGATCAAAAGAACAAATAAAAAGCGGTACGCAATCTTCATAATGACTACTCCTTTATTCAAGGTTGATTTGAACAACACTTTACATCGACCAATTTAAACATTTGTCTAAACATTGCATAATATTAAAAAATATTCAATAAAAAATTTATAAAAAATAATATATTTATTTAGATAGAAATCAACGGGCATTATTCTTGTATTATCTCAAAAAAATTGTCTATGATATATAAAAATTTCCAATGGATCAAAAGGAGGAACATGAAACTCGTTTTGATGTTCGGGACCGGCGGGAGATCGACTACGGCGTATCTGTATGTATCGCTCTTGCCGACGCTTATGTTTTAAACACCGGTTCAATCGAATACGCATTAGGCCAGCTGGATGATATTGTCAGGAATATCAGGATTTCCCGCCTATAGTTCCAGGAGGCTTTCCACTTCGTTGCGTATTATTTTCAAACTTTCAGCGGTTGACGCCTCAAAACGAAGCACGATGACCGGCTGAGTATTGGAACAGCGTACCAGTGCCCAGCCGTCTTTAAAAGGAATGCGGACGCCATCGATGTCAACGACATCGGGTGTATTCCTGTAGTGGGCTTTTATTCTTTCCACAACCTCCGCTTTCTTGTCGTCGTCACAATCCACCCGTATCTCCGGGGTTGCATACGTTCGTGGAATATCGGAAAGAAGTTCGCTTATCTTCTGAGTGGTCTGGGAAAGAATTTCCAAAAGTCTTGCGGCGGCGTAAATGGCATCGTCATATCCGAAATAACGGTCGGCAAAAAATAAATGGCCGCTCATTTCTCCGCCCAGGACTGCTTTTTCTTCCTTCATCTTGGCTTTGATGAGTGAATGCCCCGCTTTCCACATAATCGGGCGTCCTGAACATTTTTTAATACCGTCGTACAAAACCTGTGAGCATTTGACCTCGCCGATAATGGTTGCTTGGGGATGATCTTTCAAAATGTGACGGGCGAAAAGAAGCAGCAGTTTATCTCCCCAGATAATTTCACCGGTGTCGCTGATTACACCGATTCGGTCTGCGTCTCCGTCAAAGGCGATTCCCAGGTCAGCCCCTTGTTGGGTAACCGTTTTTATGATGTCTTTTAAGTGGTCTTCAACCGTGGGGTCAGGAAAATGGTTGGGAAAGCGGCCGTCAGGGTCGCAGTAGAGGCATGTTAAATCACATCCCATTTTTTCCAAAACGGGGACGGCAAATTTTCCTCCGACGCCGTTTCCTGCATCCAGCACGACTTTCAGCTTTCTGGTGATTTTAACGTGATCGAGGATGAAATTCTGATAAGCCCCGGTGACGTCTTGAAGCTGCTGACTTCCCCTGCCGGAAAGGTATTTTCCTGTTTCAATGATTTTTCTCAACTCCTGAATCTGCGGGCCGTGGATCGAATCGTATCCGATACAGATCTTGAAGCCGTTGAATTCCGGTGGATTATGGCTGCCGGTGATCATGACGCCTCCGCCTGCATGAAAATGACGGATGGAGAAATAGAGCATGGGTGTCGCACAGAGACCAATATCGATCGTGTCTATCCCGGCGGCATTCAGGCCTGAAATCAAATACCGTTGATAGGCTTCGGAGCTTAAACGGCAATCGTGCCCCACCGTCATGGTTTTGACCTTATGCTGAAACGCATAAGTGCCGATGGAACGTCCCAGGTTGACAATAAATTCTTCATTTAAATCCTTGTCAACGACTCCTCGCACATCATACTCACGAAAAACATGGGGATTCATCATTATCTCCTTGGATCAAAATAGTCATCTGTTGTGCACCTCTATGAAAAATTGCGTGACTTCGTATATAATTAACGACAATAAGTCAACCAATGATGCTCGACCGACATGTGTTCATCTCAACAGATGGGTGATATCGGTTGCTTCCTGAAAAACCACGTCAGCCCCTGCCGCCAGAAAATCTTCTTTTCGAAAACGCCCGGTCAGGACACCGGCGCTCAATGTGCCTGCATTATGGCCCGTCTCGATATCCAGCGGGTGATCCCCGATCATCAAAGATCTGCCGCGGCTGGCGTGCAGGCGTGACAATGCCAGATTCAGCTGTTCGGGATGCGGTTTGACGCGCCGTACATGGTCGCGGCAGACCACTGCCGAGCAGTATGATGAGATGTCCGGGAATATAAGATGAACGGCACGGGCACAGTTTCTGGTGATAATTCCCGCTTGAATTGAATGTTCCCGAAGTGCGGTCAGCAGTTTTTTTGTTCCTTCGAACAATTCTCCCCGGCCCGCCGCTTCCACTTCAATGTCTTCAATAATGCGGCAGGCTTCTTCCTTAAACGTCTCAGATTTTCGTTGTGAATCATTTTGCAGGATTGCAGTCGCCTCATCGATCATTTCCAAAACATACTTGTGCTGCAGGTCCTGATGATCAACTCCATACCCGTAAACAAGTTCGGCGATAACTCTTCGCATCCGGTTAAAATCGATGTTTAATTTGGCAAGCGTCCCGTCAAAATCAAAAACAACCGTATCGACAATTGCATGGTTGACGGATAAAATACTCATATCAGCGTTTACCCGAAGCGTAATGGGGGGAAAGCATTTTTTTTACTGTGCGTGACGGCGGCGATGCGGGCAACGGATTGCCGGTTATCGTTTGCAGAAAATTCACAATGATGTTAAATGTTGCACCCCAAAGGATGTCATCATGGCCGCTGCCATCCGGAACAACCAGACACGGGAATTTCATATTGTAGCGCGGATCAGAATTCCCGGAGCCGGATTCAATTTCCAGCACCGCGTAGAAGGAACTCTGAAAGAAATAGTCCACGGGTATTTCCATCACTTTTTCAACCTCGTCACTCAGCCGGTAATCGAAGGGTTCTCTGACCAGACTGACGACGGGGAAAATCGTCCGTGAGAAAAATGTCAGGGAATAAGAGGGCAGGGCGCCGAGAAAGCATACGTTGAGCGGATTCAGGCCGATTTCTTCCCAGGATTCCCGAAGGGCATTCATCAGAAAAAGCCTGATCAGAGCGGCCGTTTGTTCGTCTTTGCCCGGAAGGGTATTCAGACTCCTGTTATCGGCCGTGCGAATCATTTCTGTTTTAAATAAAATATGGCTCAACATTTCATCTGTTCGGGACTCCAGCATTCCTCCCGGACAACTAATGTCGCCGGCTTGAG
>JBDKUG010000317.1:0-8332 GCA_039679815.1 Smithella sp. | reverse complement strand
AAGAGTGTTAACCCTTTGGAATGATGAAGGTGTCAACGAAGCTGACACTTCTGTCCTGAGAAAAAAATCGGCTGAATTCAAATCACCGCTGGATAAGGAAGCAAAGCAGGAAATTCAGGCGCTGGTGGAATCCTTTACCTGTCGCGATGATGCGTCCGGGCTTGCGGGACCGCAGATCGGCATCAATAAAAGAATGATCATTTTCCGGAATAAAACCGTGGAAAACACAAAGAAAAAGATGAGTGCGGATGACTATGACGTGCTGATCAATCCCCGCATCACCCAGGCGCGGGGTGAAAAGGTGGCAGCGGCGGAAGGGTGTTTGTCCTGTCCGGATATTCAAATTGAAGTCAGCCGCTTTCCCGAAATCAAAGTCCGCGCATTAAACGAAAAAGGTGAAAAAATCAGCAAGCGTTATCTGGACTTCACCGCCCGGGTTGTGCAGCATGAGATCGATCATCTCGACGGCACGCTGATTGTGGACTATGAGGGCAATCTTTATTACCCGAAAAACAAACAGGCTCTGATTGACAAGCTTTTTAAATAGACCATTCTTTATTCAGGAAACGAATACTATTCATGAAAAAAACCCCTTTATACGAGAAACATGCTGCCCTGGGCGCCAAAATCATTGATTTTGGCGGCTGGGCCATGCCCGTTCAATATACGAATGTGATCAACGAGCATAACGCGACCCGCACCAGCGCCGCCCTTTTTGATATTTGCCACATGGGAGAAATCGAAGTCAGGGGGCCGCAGGCAACCGATCTTCTCCAGTTCGCCCTGACCCGTGATCTCGCGGGACAAAAAATCGGTCAGGTCAAGCTTTCCGCACTGCTCAACGATCGGGGCGGCATCATCGATGATTTAACCGTGTATAAAATGGCGGAAGATTTCTACATGCTGGTGACCAATGCGACAACCCGCGAGACGGATTTCCACAGGATAAAAGCTATCCTGGAGGAGAAAAAATTTAACTGCCGGATGGAAGATATCAGCGAGAAAACCGGCAAACTGGATTTGCAGGGACCACGCGCCGAAGAAATTCTGCAGACGCTTTCGGATGTGGATTTAAAAAATATTCGTTTTTATCATTTTGCCGAATTGACGGTGGCGGGCATTCCCGCAATCATTTCCCGCAGCGGCTATACCGGCGAAGACGGTTTTGAGATTTATGCCGCGGCTGAGAAAATCAGCCTGATCTGGGACAGGCTGATGGATGCTGGACAGGCTTTCGGCATGAAACCGGCGGGACTGGGCGCCCGGGACACCTTGCGCCTGGAAGCAGGTATGATGCTCAACGGCCAGGATATGACGCAGGATATGAGTCCGCTGGAAGCTCCTTACGGCTGGCTGGTGGATTGGAATAAGGATTTTGCCGGCAAATCCGCCCTCGTGTCTGTTCGGGACCGCGGCATTGGGGAAAAAATTGTCGGCCTGGAAATGACCGGACGCGGAATTGCACGGCACGGCTATGCAGTCAAAAGCGGTGAAAGAGAAATCGGCCTGGTGACATCCGGCACCTTTGCGCCGACATTGAATAAGGCAGTAGGCCTCGCGTTTATCGATATGGAATTTACCGCGCCGGATACGGAGATCTCCATCATTATTCGCGACACGGCAAGTGCGGCCAGAGTGGTCAAACTTCCTTTTTATAAAAGGCCGAAATAAAAAGTACCGCGCGAAATAATGATGCGCAATCAATAAATCAAAGGCTGACAGCCCGCTGAACGCCGGGCCTTTTCTATAAAAGGCAGAATAATTTTTCCAAGGAGATTCGACATGTCCAAAACAAACCCTACTGACAGGTTGTATTCCACAGATCATGAATGGGTCAAAGACAATGGTGACGGCACGGCCGTGGTCGGCATTACGGATTACGCCCAGGAAATGCTGACAGATATCGTGTTTGTGGAGCTTCCCCCCATCGGGAAGAAAGTTGTGCAGGGGGAACCGGTTGCCGTTGTCGAATCCGTCAAATCCGTGTCTGATGTTTACGCGCCGGTCAGCGGTGAAGTGATCAAAGTGAATGATGAATTGGAAAACGCTCCCGATTTGATCAACTCGGACGCCTTCGGCAAAGGCTGGATTGCCACATTAAAACTTGCCGATACAGACGAACTCAAATCTCTCCTCAGCGCAGCTGATTATGATTCGCTGATCAAAGAGGAGAATCACTGAGCATGGACTACTGCCCGCACACAAAGGATGACATTGCCCGGATGCAGGCGACAATCGGCGTGAAAAGCATTGAAGAGCAGATTGCCGATATTCCGGGAAAATTCCGACTACAGAAAATACCCGATGTTCCATCCGGTCTTTCCGAACAGGAAACGATCGCACTGATGTCAGCCATCGCTGCGAGAAACCAAATGCCGCGTCTGACATTGACCGGCGCCGGTGCAAATGTTCATTTTATCCCGTCTGTCGTCAGTCATATTGTGGGACGTTCAGAATTCTATACCGCCTATACGCCATACCAGGCGGAAATCAGTCAGGGCATTCTGCAGGCGATCTATGAATACCAGACAATGATCGCCCATCTTACCGGTACCGAAATTGCCAACGCCTCAATGTATGACGGCGCTTCAGCCATGGCGGAAGCGGCTGTGCTGTCCGCGAAGATGTCCAACCGCTCAAAAATTGTTGCCGCCCGTTCTGTCCATCCTCAATACCGGCAGGTTCTCAGGACCTATTGCTGGGCGAACGGTTATACAGTAACTGAGGTTCCCTGCGTGGCCTCCGGCCAGCTGGATTTAGCCGGCCTGCAAAGCGCTCTGGATGAAAGCGTTGCCGCCGTTGTTGTGCAAAGCCCCAATTTCTTCGGATGCCTTGAAGACATCACCCCCATTGCGGAGGCAGCCCATGCGAAAGGCGCGCTGCTTATTTCCGGATTTACTGACGGCACATCCCTGGGCATCTTAAAGCCCGCTGGTGCCTGCGGTGCCGATTTTGTCGTGGGCGAAGGACAGAGTTTCGGAAACCCGATCAATTACGGCGGGCCGTACCTGGGAATCTTTGCCGCGCGCGAAAAATTCCTGCGCCGTATCCCCGGAAGGCTGGCCGGTGCAACGGTCGATAAAAACGGCAAGAGAGGATTTGTCCTGACGCTGCAGACCCGTGAGCAGCATATCCGCCGCGAAAAGGCCACATCCAACATCTGCTCCAACGAAGCTCTCTGCGCTCTGGCGGCCTGCATCTACCTTGCCGCGCTGGGCACGAATCTGAAAACACTGGCGGCACTCAACGTGAATAAAGCGCAGTACCTGAAAAGCAAACTTTTGCAGATTCCCGGATGGAAAGAAGTTTTCACTGCACCGACCTATAACGAATTTACCCTTTGCTGCCCCGATGCCCGCGCCGTCAATGAGAAGCTGCAGGCGGAAGGAATCATTGGAGCTTATGATCTGCAGAAGGATTACCCGGAGCTGAAAAACACGTTGGTCTTTTGCGCAACGGAAATGCTCTCCAAAAACGATATAGATCGCGTGATCGAGATTATTAAATAAGAGGTTCATCCATGGAACTCATTTTTGAAATAAGCAAGCCCGGACGCAGCGCCGCAAATTTATCCGCAGGCGATGTGCCGGTCGTTGATGTTGATCATATCATTGGCAGGAAATATCTACGGGACGACCTGGACCTGCCGGAAGTGGCCGAAATCGACCTGGTGCGGCATTACACCAATTTGTCGCGGCGAAATTTCGGGTTGGATCTGGGTTTTTATCCGCTGGGTTCCTGCACCATGAAGTACAATCCGAAGATTAACGAAAATGTTGCGGCCATGCCCGGATTCACAGGCGTTCATCCCGAAGCCCCGGATGCTTTTGCCCAAGGGAATCTGGAGTTGATGTATGACATGCAGAAACTCTTGAGCAGCATCTTCGGCATGGCTGATTTCACCCTGCAGCCGGCGGCAGGAGCGCACGGCGAACTCACCGGTGTCATGATGATCAAGAAATATTTTGAAAAGAAGGGTGAAAAGCGGCATCTGATTCTGATTCCCGATGCTGCTCACGGAACCAATCCGGCATCCGGAGCGCTGTGCGGATTTGAGACCGTCACACTGCGGTCCAACCCGGACGGCGGCGTTGATCTTGAACATCTGGAATCACTGATGACGGAGGATGTCGCGGCCCTGATGCTCACTAACCCCAATACGCTGGGCCTGTTTGAACGCAATATCGAAAAAGTGGCGGCCATCGTTCACGGCAAGGGTGGTTTGCTCTATGGTGACGGCGCGAACGCCAATGCATTTTTGGGCAAGACGAGGCCGGGAGACCTGGGCTTTGATGTCATTCAGCTCAATCTGCACAAAACTTTTTCCACGCCGCATGGCGGAGGCGGCCCCGGCAGCGGTCCGGTGGGAGTGGGTGCAGGACTGGTGGATTATCTTCCGGTGCCCCGGATTGTCAAAAGCGATTCCGGATACGGCTGGTCGGAACAATTTCCGGATACCATCGGACGGGTGCGGGCCTTTTATGGAAACTTCAATGTGATCGTCAAGGCCTATGCTTACATCCGGTCGCTCGGCGCCGAAGGACTTTCGCGCGTCACTGAAATGGCTGTGCTCAACGCCAATTACATCAAAGAAAAATTAAAGCCGTATTTTGATCTTCCCTACGACCGCACCTGCATGCATGAGTGCGTCTTTTCAGGCAATAGACAGGTCGAGCAAAATGGCGTGCATACAAGCGATATGGCAAAGCGTTTGATTGACTTTGGCTATCATCCGCCGACCATTTATTTTCCGCTCATTGTGCATGAAGCCATTATGATTGAGCCTACAGAAACAGAAAGCAAAGAAACGCTCGATGCTTTTTGTGAAGCGATGATCTCCATCGCCCGGGAAGCACAAGACAATCCGCAGCGGGTGAAAGACGCACCGCTTTCCACGCCCGTTAGCCGGCTCGACGAAGTCCTCGCCGCGCGCAAACCGGATGTTTGCTGGAAAAGATGAAAAAAGCAGGCCTTTTTGGGAGGACATTCGATGGAATGCAAAAAGGATCATAACCTGAAGAAATGCAATTGCTCTTACGATCCATGCAGCCGCAAGGGCATCTGCTGTGATTGCGTTTCATATCATTTAACCAAAAGGCAGTTGCCGGGGTGTTTTTTCCCGAGGGATGCGGAAAAAACCTACAACCGTTCGTTTGAACTGATTAATGCGGCGCATTCCCCATCCTCGTTTGCAGGGTGGGGTTAGCCGCCTTGCTGTTGTATGTATTGCTTCAATATTTCCAGAGGGGCTCCACCAGCCGATAAAACACAATATGCCCGATGCCATAAAACGGGTTTCCAGTAATACTTGGCGAGATCGGCGGCAAACTCTCTGCGAATCTCTCGAGAACTGATGGTCTTGAGAGTATTCACAAGGCGGCTCGGGGCAATTCCAGGGTGGGTTTCGACCAGTAAATGGACGTGATCTGCCTCTCCGTTAAACTCTACAAGCTCACATCCTGCGTTTTCACATAGTCTAAGAAAGTGCTCTTTCAAGCGTTCCAATATTGCAGGAGAAAGTGCGTTTTTTCGGTACTTCGTCAAGAAAACTATGTGATAGTAAATCCTAAATACGCAATGAGCCTGTGATTTTAATTCTTGTGTTTGCATGATAACTATGATACTATATCTACATGGAAACGTCAATACGAAATATAGAGTTTCGCCTGTACCCGACAAAGTCGCAGGAAGTAACCCTGGGCGGCTGGTTGGCGCTGCATTGCGAACTCTATAACGCCGCCCTTCAGGAACGCCGGGACGCTTACGGGAAGTGCGGTATTTCCATCACCTATAATCACCAACAGAACGATTTACCAGCCGTAAAGGAATACCGGCCCGAATTGATCCCGTTGGGAAGTCATGCCTTGCAGGAAACAGTGCGACGGGTGGATCGTGCTTTCCGAGCGTTTTTCAGACGTATTAAAACCGGGAACGCTCCGGGATATCCAAGATTCAAAAGCAAAGACCGGTTCGATTCGTTTTGTTATCCCGATCCTGCCGGGTGGAAGATCATCAAGCAGAACAAATTGCGAGTCTCTAATCTGGGCGAAATCCCTATGCGTGGAAAGCCACGGATGCCTCTTACGGCGGGTACGCCCCGGACTCTGACAATCAAACGACAAGACGGAAAGTGGTTTGCTATATGCGCGGTACAATATCCGGAATCGGCATTGCGGCGGAATCAGTCCTATACGGGTCGTATGATCGGAATAGATGTTGGGTGTTCGTCATTGGCGGTTACTTCCGACGGCGATTTCATCGACAGCCCTAAAACCCTGAAACAGGCCCGGCAAAAGCTCTCTATCGCGCAAAAAGCCCTTTCCCGGAAAACCAGGGGATCTAAACGAAGAGGCAAAGCACGGCGCAGGGTTTCCGCCCTGCACGGGAAAGTGGCAAGAACACGGAAGGACTTCCTTCATCAGTTTGCGGCGGCTATCGTCTGCCTGTATTCGTTTGGTGCTGTGGAAAAACTTCTGTTGTCGAACATGACCCGGTCAGCTCGCGGAACTGCCGAGAAGCCGGGTAGAAATGTCAAACAAAAAGCCGGCCTGAACAGGTCGTTGCTGGATGCGAGCATTGGGACGCTCTTTTCTCTGATAGCATACAAAGCGGAAGAAGCTGGTGCGCAATTCATCAAAGTAGCTCCCCATCACACGTCGCAAAATTGTTTTTGGTGTGGACAAAACGTCCCAAAGGAATTGTCGGTGCGGGTACATGTATGCCCATCTTGCGGTTTTGTGCAGGATCGGGACTATAATGCCGCTCTCAATATTCTGGTCAAGGGACTCATACAAACCGGGTGGGAACCATCCGAAGCGTGGAGCCGTGTTGCTGCGGCTGTGAAGCGCGAAACCGCCACTATGCCGCTTGCTGCATAGTGCGTGGTAGTTCATTATTTTGCGGAACTGGTCTCCGGGAAACGTGTATGAACGCTTTGGTATCATCAAGGCATTCATTCATTTTTTATGTAAGCTGATATGATAATCCCACATTACGCAATAGGGAAAAAAAGACATTCTAATGCCATTTCGACCGAAGGGAGAAATCTTAAAAAAAGTATTGAAAAATTAAGATTTCTCGTCGCTACGCTCCTTCGAAATGGCACAGAGAAACAACATATCTCGATATTGCGTAATCTGAGATAATTATGAAATTCAGTATGATGAACAGACCACAGCAAAAAACACCGTCTTTACGCAAGCCTTCCTGGCTGAAAGTGCGGCCGCCTTTCGCCGACGGCTGCCACAAAATCCGGTCAACCCTTGCCGGTCTGAAACTGCACACCGTCTGCCAGGAAGCGGCCTGCCCCAACATGGCGGAATGCTTTGCAAGCGGCACCGCCACTTTTTTGATTCTCGGGAATATCTGTACAAGAAACTGCCTTTACTGCAATGTTGCCCATGGCGTGCCCCAGAAAACAGACGAAAACGAAATCGATAATTTGGTTGCCGCCGTGCGGCAGATGAAATTGCATTATGTTGTTATCACATCTGTAACGCGCGATGATCTGCCCGATGGAGGCGCTGATGTGTTTGCCGGGGCCATTACAAGGCTTCGTCAATCCATACCCGACTGCAAAATCGAAGTCCTGATTCCCGATTTTCAGGGCAGCCGCGGAGCGCTCGAAAAAGTAACCACCGCCGGCCCCGATGTGATCAACCACAACATGGAGGTGGTTGAGCCGATATTTCCCCGCCTGCGTCCCCAGGGGAATTATCATCGTTCACTGGAATTGCTGTCTTGCATTGCGGATAAAGCGGTTGTTTCAAAAAGCGGCTTTATGTTGGGATTCGGCGAGGAAAAGGCGGATATCCTGCGTCTGATGGATGATCTGGCAGCTGTTTCCTGCCGGCGCCTGACCATCGGGCAGTATCAGCAGCCCACGCTCAAACACTGGCCGGTTGCCAGATATTATCATCCCGATGAATTTGCCGAATTCAGGGGGATTGCTTTCTCAAAAGGCTTTGAATATGTGGAATCCGGCCCGCTGGTGAGAAGTTCCTATCATGCCGCAGATGCAAAAACGCGGAAATAACATCCTTGAGATATCCACGGTAACGTGTTAATAATTAAAATGCATTATCTGCCGAGAGTGAAACGATACCGTTAATTTTTCTATTTCCGTTATTTCTTAGGAGGGCCCATGAAAAAGAGATCAACGCAGTGGTTCAAGTTGTTGTTTGCCGGATTTTTCGCTCTGACGCTTCTCATAACCGGTTGTTCTGGCGGCAGTGATGCTCCTTTCTGGTTTTGGCCGGAGCCGGAGCCAGAGGATCAGATCGTTCGGATGACCCTATTGCAAACCACGGATATGCACGACACCGTGGCAGGT
>JBDKUG010000124.1:0-2672 GCA_039679815.1 Smithella sp. | reverse complement strand
TTCAGCCCTTTCCCAAAGTGATATTCCCCTTGTACCTCTCGTCAAGCCGATTAATCCGAAACTCATCAAGATTACGGGCACATGGAATTATAACGCAACAATGCCGACCGTACAGGGTATGTGCCCTGCCGGAAGCACGGCGTCGGGCACATTGACGATCAGCAAGGGCAGCGGAGCTCGTCCTTACATTCTTGTTTTTCAATCAGGCAGAGTGTGCAGTCCGGCATCTCTCTGTACCTTCAACGGTACATTGTCGGGAAATGAACTTGTCTTTGTCAATGAGGCTAAGGTAGATGATGAAGGCGGAGAAGTGACGAATGCGATCAGATTGACCGTTTTAACGAATGAACTTGCCAACGGGAATGCAAGTTCACGGTATCTACATCCCGACGGCATGGAGTGTCAATGGACTTATGGAATTACGTTGAACAGAAAAGCCCGGAAATAAAACGATTGACGATAGGGAACTGAGGGTATGTCCAGCGAACATTACCATGCGGGTGCTGAAAAATACCGGAATTTAAGTAAAAAAACCCATCATGGACGGCCGGCTTTGTCCCGGTGATTTGAACTCCCTTAAATTATTATTAATTTACTGATAATGAACTGCCTTACACTTTAGATCGTTTTATTTCTTTGTAGATGCACATCAGGCGCACCTACAAAAAAAACTGGCTCATCTCCAAAAAATGATGGTCAATCCCTTAAATATAATAGCTCGATTTATTCAATTTATGCTCCAGAGCGCTTCAACAATTCATTACTACCTTTTTCCTGGTGATTTATTTTACCATTGACTGTATCAGCATGGCATCGATCGTTTTACCGCATATTTTTTTATTGCTGCAACACATGCCCTTCCGTATAGAAATCCCGGATTGTGGAATGATATATATATCTCATGATATATAAGCAGGTTACGGGAATGGTACGCGGCACTCGCGATGGTCAATCCATTAAGATTTTTCAAAAGTATTTGTTTTATTATGAAAAAAATTTTAAACAACAAAAGCAACTACTTGTAAGAAATTCTCCATGCGGACTGCCAGTTATCCCAGTGTCATTGTCTCACTGTTTGCATTTTCAAATATAAGCTCAAAATCTATTTACGTCAGTTTCTGGTTTATAATTAGATTCGTGGCATTTGTCTTGCATTAATTATAAGGTTTATTTATGCTGGACTGCAAGAGAAATACCGGATATTTCTCTATCGGACGCAGTTTTTAAGATGGTTATTGTATCTGTCTCACGGTTTTGTGAGTTTAATCCTGTTCTCCTGTTGAATGCTGAATGATGGATACCCGAAACAGGTTCTGAATTCGGCAGATCCGAGAAATAATCTGAACGGGAATTATGATTCGTCAGAGAAGTAACCGTCGGTGATCATCTTACAGAGAAAAGTATGTGAAGCCTATGTTTCATATTCCAAGTCTGAAAAAACACATCACCATAAAAGATTTAAGCGAAGCCATGCAAAGAAAAAAACGTGAACCGGACAAACCGCCGGAACGTATTCTTCATGAAATAGCCTCTCAACAATCCGGTGCCCAAATCAATAATGCGTTAAACACCCTGAACGACGCGGCAAAAAAGCTCGAATCCAGAATGAAACAGGCTGAGTTCTCGTCTGAAAAAAATTGCAGGTTTGTTGTTTCAAAAAAAAATATTTCGATAAACGATTTAAGCGAAGCCATGGAACGGCAAAAACGAGAGCCGGACAAACCACCGGCACAAATACTTCGTGAAATGGGTCTCATACAGGCCAATTCCTATATGAATATCAGCAAAGCATTAAGCAGTCTCAATAATGTAACAAAGAAGCTGGAATCCAAAATTCACGAGGCGGAGTCTTCGTCCAATAAAATTGGTCAGATTCTCATGTCAAAAGGAATCATATCGGAATCTGATTTAAATACAGCCATGGATCTGAAAAAACGGGAACCCGAAAAATATCTAGGACAAATACTCTGTGAAATGGGCCTTCCCCAGTCCAAAATCATGAAAGGTCTCTACTACAGCAACAAGAGGAAAAAACTGGGAGAAATTCTCATTGAACTGAATATCATAACCCGGGAGCAGTTAAATGACATTCTCAACCAGCAGAAGCAGCAAAAATACTTCGGCATACACAAACATCTGGGTCACCTGCTGGCCAGAAGCAAGATGATAAGCGAGAAAGATTATGTCCATGCTCTGTCTGCTCACTTCAGCATGCCTGTTGTTTCTTTAAAAGGGTATACCGTATCCCGTACTATGCAAAAAGCCATAGGAGAAAAATACGCCCTGGAAAATCGTATTGTGGTTTTAAATAACAGCGCCAGGAAATTAACCGTAGCGATCGCGGACCCCCATTTATCAGTCTTTGAATATCTTGAAAAAGCCACACCCAAAGAAAAACATATCGTTTTTTGCATTGCAAAATCATCGGAAATAGAAAAAAGCCTTGACAGCGTCTATGATTATTACAGTTACGTGCGTTATTGACGTTGCAGATCTGAAACATTATCTATCAATCCTTTCCTCACCATTGCGGCGGCCGTTCGAACTGCAAACACAGATATGAATTCCAAAAGCATGACACAATTGTTTTGACAATCAGTGTCTTTCCCTTTATGCTCACCCATAAGACAGCAGGGGAATTGCCATCATGATGCGGTCAAAAGGATTTCTCG
>JBDKUG010000129.1:0-4416 GCA_039679815.1 Smithella sp. | reverse complement strand
CGGATTCCTCCCTCGCTTCAAGCTCTCCGGAGCGAATCAGATCGTCATCATAATCTTTTCTTGACTGGTCGTTGATCAGGGTCTGGTACGCTTTTTCGACAAGAGACAGAATCGCCCTCCTCTCTCCATCCGAAAAGAAGGAATAACTCACCAGAGAACCGGACTGATACAACTGCTGCGCCGCGTTATAGGCGTGCCGTATTTCATACGGAACCGCGTCTGGCTTAATGTCCAGCATTTCATAATAGTTTAATTGGTCAAAATCCTTCCGCATGCTTACACTCCAGCTGTATTTTTTTGCGTCGAAGATTGTATTTTCCCGTCACATGTAGCGGAGCGTCAGTTGTTTGCCCGCCGACTCAACAATCAGTTTTCCCAGCTCACGCAGATCCGAGGCTGTTTTTGTGTAAGGATAGCGTTCCAGAAATGAAACCTGCTGACAAATCGCATCATGAACATGGTCATCATAGGTCACATTCCCCAGGAACTCCATATTCAGTCCCAGGTGTTTCTCGATCATCCGGCTCATCTGCAGTCCGAGAGCGACGTTGTCATGTTTGCGAACCTGATTGATAATGAGCTTGAAACGAAATGCACCGAATTCATTGTTCAGCTGTGTATGTTTTTCCGGATTTGTCCGGGCAATCACTTTCATCAAACTGTCAGGCTTGTTAAAGGAACCGTCGCCAAATTGCCGGTCCGCTTCCACTTCCAGCTCCTTGAAATCAGTTACATTGAAGCAATAGCGGATTCGCCGGAAGTAAATAGCGCGGATCAACCGGTAAACATTCTCAACGGATGTCGGTTCCGGTGTTGTGATAAAAATGCCGTTTTGCGAGATAAGGAAAAAATCAAGCGTATTGAACGACGTTCCGGCGCCCAAATCCAGCAGAATTCGATCGAAGTCCAGTTTCGCGATGGCGCGGAGTGTTCTGATTTTCTGTTCGTATGACAAATTGGCGATATCGAAATTATCATGAGCGCCACTGATCAGAAAGAGGTTTGCAGAAGGCGTCTCCACGACCGTGTCTTCCAGAAGGGGAATTTTCTTGCGAATAAAGTCGGAAAATCCCTTTTGCGGATCAGGCACACCGACCAGGGTGTGCAGATTTGCCGCCCCGAGATCAAGATCGATGATCAGAGTTTTCTTGCCCAGTTCCGCCGACAGCCGTCCCAACGAACTGGTAATGAAACTTTTGCCGGAACCGCCCTTTCCGCCGCCAATGGGCCAAACATGCGCCATAAGCCATCCGCCATTCGCCGATAGTTTTGTTTTGTGTTTTATATACGATAAACCAATAATATTCAAGCCATAAGTGAAACAGACCTGCTGTCTTCCACTCAACAAAAAGCTGTCATGGAAGTCCGCCGACCCCGTCAGGTCTGCTGAAAATCGGATTCTTTGAACCGGATAAACATCCATGGTGACAACTTGCTTGACTTATCATCATATTGTCTTTAAAAAAACAAGCGATATCAAAAACCGTCCGGACGAATGAATGTTCGATTGCGAACCGAAAATTAAAGTTGCCCTCCTGCAAAAATGTCCGGAATCCCGACTGAAACTGGAAGGTACTTTTTTTCTGCCGGACGGCCGCGCGGTGACCGGCGAATTATCCGTCCGCGCCGAAAACGGGCAGATCGTTCTTGCCGATTGCGCCTGTCGGGAAATCATCCGCCAGAAAGAATTAATACTCAACCCCGGCCCATCATCAGACGCGTTTTTTACCGTACTGAACGTAAAAATCGGCATTGACTTTCACTGGCAGAGAATCCAGGAACAATCTTTTCGCGGCGCCCTCCTGCTTTCCATTGCGGGCCGGAATGACTTTCACCTCATCAATGTCGTTCCCCTGGAAGACTATCTCGCTTCCGTCATCTCGTCGGAAATGTCCGCCGAAGCACCTTTGGAGTTTCTCAAAACGCAGGCCGTAACAGCTCGCAGCTGGCTGGTCGCCATGCTGGCCAAAAAGAAAGCTCCCCGGCAAACCACCCGGATGAATGATGAAAATGAAATTATCGTCTGGCAGGATGTCAACGATCATGAAGGATTTGACGTCTGTGCCGACGACCACTGCCAGCGGTACCAGGGCATCACCAGAATTATCTCCGAAAATGTCGCCCGCGCCATAGATGCCACACGGGGTTTGTTTCTTGTTTATGACGGTGAAATTTGCGACGCACGTTATTATAAATGCTGTGGCGGACAAACGGAAATTTTCCCGTCTGCATGGGAAAACCGGTCACCGGCCTATCTGCAAAGCATCTCCGACGGCGTATGCGCCCATCCGCCGGTTCAATCGGAAAAGGACGCGATGGACTGGCTGACGTCCCGGCCGTCCGCCTATTGCAACACGGCCGATGCAGAGTTGCTGGGCAGGATACTGCCGGCCTTTGACCGGGAAACGCTGCATTTCTACCGCTGGCAGGCGACCTATGCACGGGAGGAACTTGAAGCCATTCTTTGTAAAAAATCCGGCATAGATTTTGGCGATCTGCAACATATTATACCGGTGGAAAGAGGCCCGTCCGGCAGAATCTGTAAGCTGAAAATCATCGGGTCAAAAAGAACCGTCATCGTGGGCAAAGAGCTGGAAATCCGTCGCTGGCTTTCGGAAAGCCATTTACTCTCCAGCGCATTTATTGTCGCCGTTGAACATGATATGCACGACCGGGTCAAGCGTTTCATCCTCCATGGCGGCGGATGGGGGCACGGGGTAGGCCTGTGTCAGATCGGCGCGGCAGTGATGGCGTCTCAAGGGCATTCAGCGGAGAAAATTTTGGCACATTACTTTACAGGCGCGATTTTAAGAAAACTGTATTGAACACTTCATCGATAAAGAAAAACTGGGGAAAGTACATAAAAACCAGTTAAGAGAATTAAATGTCTGATCCGAATAAAAACGAAGCCAACAAAGACAGGCGTGTGAACACGGAGCGGAATCCCTGGTTTTGGGTGCCTTCGATCTACATTGCGGAAGGCATTCCCTACATGATCGTCATGACCGTCAGCGTGGTGATGTATAAAAACCTGGGACTCTCCAACACCGACATTGCCCTGTACACCAGCTGGCTGTACCTGCCCTGGGTCATCAAACCGTTGTGGAGCCCTTTCGTCGATCTTTTCCGCACCAAGCGCTTCTGGATTATAGCCATGCAGCTGGCCATCGGCGGATCGTTTGCCTGCGTCGCCCTGACGCTGCCCGCCAGCGACTTCGTCCGCTATACGCTCGCCATGCTCTGGATCATGGCGTTTTCCTCCGCCACCCACGATATTGCCGCTGACGGATTTTACATGCTGGGTCTGACCACCCCCGGGCAGGCTGCGTTTGTCGGTGTGCGGACAGTTTTCTACCGCGTGGCCACCATCGCATCCAAAGGCGGGCTGGTCATTCTGGCCGGCACCCTGCAAAAACACGGCTACCCGGTGGCTTCCGCCTGGTCTATTACATTTGTTGTTGTCGCCGCGTTCTTTCTGGCCTTGTGCTTTTATCATTTTTTCATTTTGCCTTATCCCCAAACCGATCACAGCGCCTCCCTGGACAAAGGCCGGGGTATTGTGGCCGAATATTTCCGCATCATCACCCTGTTCTTCCGTCGCAAGGATATAATTATTATTATCTGTTTCTTTTTGTTTTACCGCTTCGCTGAAGCGCAACTGGTAAAGATGGTAGCCCCTTTTCTCCTTGACGCCCGTGAAAAAGGCGGCCTTGCACTATCCACCGCCGAGGTCGGCTGGATCTACGGAACCGTCGGCGTCGTGGCGCTCATGCTGGGCGGACTTCTGGGCGGTTATGTCATTTACCGAAACGGTCTGAAATTCTGGCTTTGGCCAATGGTGATCATCATGCACCTGCCGGATTTGATTTTTGTGTATCTGTCCCATGCACAACCCGAGAACATCTGGCTGATCGCTTCAGCCGTGGCTTTCGAGCAGTTCGGCTACGGCTTCGGTTTTACCGCCTACACGATGTACATGATCATGGTTTCGCAGGGGGAATACAAAACCGTCTTTTATGCCATCGGTACCGGCATCATGGCCCTGGGTATGATGCTGCCCGCCATGTCGAGCGGCTGGATTCAGGAAAAACTGGGGTATATCAATTTTTACTACTGGATATTACTGACGACAATCCCCGGATTCATTGTCACGGCACTGGTGAAGATAGATCCGGAGTACGGGAAGAAGGAAAAAGGATAAAGGCGAAAGGATCAAGGGACAAGGATCAAGGCCGTTTCATGTAGTTAGACGGATTGTCCCTGGCAGCAAGTACACAGACTTTCAAGAATCGCTATCTTCTTCCTGTAACAAAGCATCCGGCAATTTTGACGTGCATGCTCCCTTACGATTGGTATTCATTGACTGGAGAATTTATTCTTTTATTGTCCTTGACATATGTAAACATATTGTTTACA
>JBDKUG010000056.1:0-9761 GCA_039679815.1 Smithella sp. | reverse complement strand
ATATGAAAATTACGGCTCGAAAGAGAGGGAGGGCTTAGCTTATCTAGCGCCATGATACGCATGGATCATGCGTATCATTTTTCTGTCGATGCTTACCTGCAGAGTTATCCCGGAGGCAGCAATTGGGAACTGCTAAAACAACAAACAAATATATTTTCTTCATTAACTTTTACTCCTTCCTGGGTCATCGTCTGACATGACCTGTTTACCTTGAATCCACCTTTCTCAATTAACGTGAAAAGCGCTTCTTTTTCAGTAACTAAATAATCCATCCTCTCCGTGTCAATACCCGGCCGGCCTTGACTTTTTGACAATTTGTGCATTTTTTATATGTAAACAAATGATTTGTATAGCAATTAATTAAGGAGGTGGCAGGAATCAGTTGGGGGAAAATAATTAAATATGAAGGAGTTGGTGTGAGTCAACGAATCAACAATGGTGATAATACATGAAAGGAGGTAATTGTCATGTTTGCGCCAAAAAGAATTCTTGTACCGACAGACTTTTCTGATTCCTCGGATGAAGCGTTAAAGCAGGCATTAGAATTGGCAAAGCAATACAATGCCAAGGTTTACTTGCTGCATGTTGCGGAACCGATTGAACAGTGCGCTGTTGATTATTGTTTAGATTTTTCAACAGTCAAGGCGGCTGAGGATGCCGAAATCCTTCGAGTGGAGGAGAAGATGCAAAAAGAACTGACAAAATTTTCCGAATTCCAGGAGATAGAAGTTATCAGTGATATCAGGGAAGGAAAACCTGTTGAGGAAATCCTTAGGGAACAGGAAGAGAAAGGCGTCGATTTAATTGTTATGCCTTCTCATGGCAAAACAGGATTTATGAAACGGCTCATGGGCCAGATTTCTGAAAAGATAATGGAGGAAGCCAGGAGTCCTGTTCTCCTTGTCCGACACTAGTTAATGTAGACCTTTTATATACGCAAATGCAAGAGTTCTTTGAGGTTATAACATGCGGGATAAATCGTTAATTATATCAAATATTATTGACAATTTGCGACGAGTATTCCAGATCTTAAATGAACAATCCAAAAAAGTTAAAAGAGAAACCGGATTAACAGGTCCTCAGCTTTGGGCAATAAAAACGATTAATGAAAATTCACCAGTCAATGTTTCAGATCTTGCCCATAAGTTATATCTGCATCCTACTACCGTAATTGGAATTATAGATCGTTTAGAAAAACAGAATTTAGTCAAAAGACGTAGATCTAAAAACGATCGCCGTGTTGTTTGGATTGAGTTGACAGGTAAAGGAAATAATCTGATTAAATCGGCCCCGGAAGTTGCGCAGGGATTACTTGTTGAAGGATTGGAAGAAATTTCAACAAATAATCTTATAGAGATTGATAGATCGATGAAACTCTTGGTTAAAATATTCGGCGCTCAAAAAACACCTCCCAAACTCATTTTATCAACTGAAGTTAATGTGCCGAACAACAATGATATTAAACTGACTTAAAGTAATTAAAAAGTTTTACGGGCTTCCCGTAAACTTAAACTTCAAGACCCGCACGGGGCATCCGCTTTTCTGTTTTAAAGAGTCCGTGGCCAGCTTTATGGGGAGATTCCGTGAATTACTTGATAATTCTGATGATTTCTCGCAGTACCCGGGTGATTTCCTGCTGGTTTCGCAGGTAGAAACGGGCACGGCTTCCGGTTTTCCTTCCCACGCGGACGGTGAAAATATTTTGATGGCCCAGGCTGAACACATCCTCATCCGTTTCATCATCCCCGGCGAAAAATGCCTTCGGGCACCCTGCATGCTTCATCAGTAACGTAAGCGCAACACCCTTGTCCGGCGCGTCTTTCGGAAGAAGGTTTTCAATATATATACCGCTTGTTAGCCGCGGTTGCGGGACCAATCGGTTGCTCACACGAAGGATCTGCTTACGTGCGGAACTGATGTCGGCGGCATGGCGATAATGGATAGATATTGTCAGGCCTTTATTTTCGATAAATATACCCCTTCGATTTTCGGTTGGCAACAGTTCGGCCAGTTGATCCTGCCACCCTTTAACCGTGAGGACAAACTCCTGCGTTCGGGACTCCCACCCCGGCAGCCCTTCGGCGCCATGGTTCCCGATCAGGTAGTGCGGTGCGATTGAGAGATGTTGCAGGGCGTCTGAGCGGGCACGGCCGGTGATGACCGCAACTTGAGCCCGTTTGCCCAGTATGGCAATTTCTTTTTGCACGGTGTCCGGAATTCCGATGGCGCCGGGATCCGATACGATGGGAGCCAGCGTGCCGTCGATATCAAAGGCAAAAAGGGTTGTCCGGTCAAGAAAACTTTCCATGGCGGCAAGGGCTGAGTTTGAGAAAAGGTAGGTCGATGGTTGATCCGGACTCATAACTGAACTCCAATCCGGTCCGCAAGTTTATTTCGCTGTCTGATACGTGCCGCATCCAGAAGCATCCGGGCCGCCCATCTGTAGACATTAAAATCGCGAATCATGGACCGCATACTGCGCATCCGCGCCTGCTGTTCAAATTCGGGCATGGTCAGGGCCTGATAGAGGGCATCGGCTGTTTGTTCAATATGATAAGGGTTGACGATCAGAGCTTCGTACAACTCATGAGCCGCTCCGGTAAACTGGCTGAGTACGAGAACACCCCTTTCATCATCGCGGGAAGCCACATATTCCTTGGCCACCAGATTCATGCCGTCATGCAAACTCGTTACCATGCAGACATCGGCGGCACGATAGTAGCGGTTGACATCTTCCGGTTCGTGATGTTCGACTTTCAGATGAACGGGTAGATAGTTGCCGTTTTTAAACCGCAAATTGATCTGCGCAGCCAGGGCACGGACACGGGCATCGAAGGCCTGATATTCTTCCAGGACCGAGCGTGACGGAGCGGCAATCTGGATAAAGGTAAACCGTCCGATCATCTCCGGGTGGGTTTCCAGAAGGCACTCGACGGCCCGCAGGCGTTCGAGGATACCTTTGGTATAGTCCAGTCTATCCACACCGAGTCCAATTAGACAATGATCACTAATTTTAAGCGATTTACGGATTTCAGCTCTGCACTGGGCGATTGACGGTTGACTATCCTCCCAGGGTGTCGGCCACTGAATAGAGATCGGATAAGCTTCTACCAGCGTTAGATTTCCCCCGTGAGAAATGGTTGATGACGCATGATCAACACGGGTTTCGAGATAACGATCCACAGTCTCCAGAAAATTTTTACAGTGAAAAGGCGTGTGGAAACCGAGAATCGTGCTGCCCAGCATACCCTTGAGCAACTCCTCACGCCAGGGACAGATGCCAAATGATTCCGGATTGGGCCATGGGATATGCCAGAACGTTATGATAGTCGCTTTGGGCAGGGCTCTGCGAAGCATGTCCGGCAACAGGGCGAAATGGTAGTCCTGCACAAGGACAACGGGATCATCCCTTTCCGCTTCTTTGACAACGGCATCGGCGAAACGCTGATTGACTGCCACATACTGCTGCCAGTCGCCAGTCCGAAAAATGGGACGCACGTGGGCAATGTGGCATAGTGGCCATAACCCTTCGTTGGCAAACCCGTAGTAATAGCCATTCTCCTCCTCCTGTGAAAGCCAGATACGCCTGAGCGTGTATTCAGGGTGTTCCGGTGGTACACGGACATGATCTTTTTTATCCACGACTTCATAATCGGCCGTGCCGCCACCATGAGCAATCCATATTCCCGAACAGGCCCGCATGACCGGTTCCACCGCTGTTACCAGTCCACTGGCCGGACGATGAAGTTCAATGCCTTCGTTCGTTTTCATGTGAATGTACGGTTCTCGATTGGAAACGACAAGGATCTGCTCTCCGGCCAACTGTTTATAGAGCAGGTTTCGGAGGGCATCTGGATTCCAGGAAAAGGTGACGTCGTCCGCAATGCGTCTTTCCGTATCCATGGTGCGCAGCAGGGCACGCAGATCGCCAACCAGAGGTTGCAGCTCGGAGCTGGGAGACTTATCAAAAGGCTTGATCAGCGCATCACCGCGCAAGAGCGCACGGACACCGGTCATCCAACCCCGCCAGCTCAGATGCGCAACCAGCACGGTAATAAAAGATATCACCAGACAAAGGATGGCAAAAAGAACCACGATATATTTACGCGTATCCTCACTGCGGCGTTGGACAAAGCTCATATCGTGAACCAGAACGAGAGATCCGGAAGGCGAACCGTCAATGGATACGGGATTGATTGCCACATGAACTAGACCCTGCGGCAATTGGAGAAGTGCCGGTGATTCGTGGACGGATGAACTGGGCAGGGCGCATCCAAGGTCTCGGGGGAATATCTGTGTATGGTAGAGTAATTTACCCTGCCCGTCACAGTAACCCAGGGCAAAGAGGCGTTCGTCCCGGGTTGCCTGTGTAAGCAGGGAATTGATCTTCGTTTTGTTTCCCTGAACCAGATGCTCACAGAGGGGTTCCTGGAGGGCATTGGTAATGAGCTTTGAGCGGATGTCCAGGTCGCGAACAGACCACCTCAGTGTCAGATTATCCACCAGGGGCACGATCATGAAGGCCAGAATCGTCATGACCACAATCAAAGGAATAACAAAGCGCAACGTCAGCCGTAAAGATCGGGAAGACTTTATTTTTTGAAAACTCATAAATACATCTCCCTTCTAAAACGCGCTATCCCAGCGCTTGCTCAACCGGATGGCCGAATTGATCAGCCCCACCATGCTGTAGGTCTGAACATAATTCCCCCATGGATCACCCGTGCGCGGATCAACATGTTCGGCCAGAAAACCATGCCGGGTGCGCTTCGACAGAAGATTTTCAAACAACGTGCGGGCTTCATCACCCCGGTTTAGGACGGCCAGGGCATAGATATACCAGAAGGTGCAGACCACAAAGGCGTTTTCCGGGACGCCGAAGTCATCATTTTCGACATAGCGATAAATATAATTGCCGTGCTTGAGTTCCCGTTCAATGGCAGCTACGGTTTGGGCGAAGCGCGGATCATCGGCGGGCAGAAATCCGGTATCGTGTAGCAGTAGAAGGCTGGCGTCGAGCGAATCACTGTCAAAGGAGGCGGTAAAAGCCTGCTTTTTCTCGCTCCATGCTCGAAGGCAGATTGTCTTGTGGATTTTGTCTGCCTGGCTCCGCCAGTAAACAGCACGATCCGCGAGACCTATGTAAACAGCTATTCTCGCCAGCCGGTCGCAAGCCGCCCAGCACATGATGCCGGAAAAAGTGTGCACACGCAAAGTTTTACGCGTCTCCCATGGGCCCGAATCCGGCTGATCATGCACGGTAACCGCCATTTCACCCAGTGGCTCCAGTCGTGTAAAGAGTGCAACACCGCCCCTGTGTGCCAGACGCCGATCAAAGAAGACATGCGCTACAGCCAGAATGGCTGAGCCGTAAACGTCATGCTGGATCTGCTCACAAGCCTGGTTGCCAATCCGCACGGGACCCATCCCACGGTAGCCGGGCAGGCTGGTCATTTCACACTCATTTAATTGTGCCCTGCCGTCGATGCCATAAACAGGCTGGATACGACCGTTAGTTGTACCGGCAACCACATTGATCAGATAGTTTAAATAACGTTCCATGGTATTCGTTGTGCTGAGACGGTTTAAAGCATTCACGACAAAATAAGAATCCCTCAGCCAGCAGTAGCGGTAATCCCAGTTGCGTCCGGAATCCGGAGCCTCCGGAATTGATGTGGTCATTGCTGCGATGATTGCACCCGTGTCCTGGAAGGTGTTCAGCTTCAAGGTAATGGCTGCGCGGATAACCTCTTCCTGCCACTCGAAGGGAATGGACAGGTCTCTGACCCAATCACGCCAACTGTTGATGGTTTCATTCAGAAAACGGCGGGAAAGATCATCGATGGCGTCAGTGATGGTTTCGTCCGGACCCAGGATAAGTGTGGCGGCGGTTTCGAGGAAAAAGGGAAGTTCCTGGAGCACGGCGGTCACGGAGATGTCTGTGGTCAGCCGCAGAATCCAGGATGGCGCCACATAACGGATATGATGGCTGCCGTGGGTCATCGTGCAATCTTGACTGCCATATTCACATAAAGGGCGAACACGCACGCAGATGCGGGGATTGCCGCTGATGCGGCGGATTTTCCGGATGATCATCATCGGCATGAACGTTCGGCCATACTGATGAAAACGGGGTGAAAAGTCCGTGATTTCAATGACGGCACCGCGGCTGTCTGTCAAACGGGTCACCAGGACTGCCGTATTGGGCAGATAGAATTGCTCTGCTGATGTCTGATCCAGGAGCTCGATGGTGCAATAGCCGGCACCTTCACCGTCGGCATGCTCACGAAGCAGAGAACAGAAAATCGGATCACCGTCGAATCGGGGCAGACAGCTCCAGACAATTTCGCTGCGCTCGTTAATCAGGGCACCAATTTGGCAGTTGCCGATCAAACCGAGTTCAAGAGAGTTCTTCATAGGGATTCCTTCCGTGTTGGTGGTCAGACAGAAATTCACTCATGTATCGTCCTGAGGGCACAAGCAGAATATCTCGTACGGATGCTGCATGGTCGTCATTGGTGATGGAAATGGGCAGTTCATAATATTTTCGGATTAACGTAACGAAATCGACGGTATCACCCCAGTTCAGGTTGACGGCTTTTTCGATGGTTCCCAGATCATGGTGGGCATTCGGGGCGCCGATACCGATTCCACACAAACGATGCGAGGATGGGAGGCTAACTCTGATCTCTTCGATTCGCCGATGAAGCCGGGAAACAAAGGTTTGCGCAGCCTCATCTGCCTGAGTTGGCATAGACGTGGCATTATAAATAGTGCCTTCACGATCCACAAATCCAAAGGGCGTTTTCATTTCGCCGATATCAATACCGACCACCAGATTTCTGTCCTGCATCCAGCCCTCCCAAAATTTAAAATACCCAAAACTAATGGCTAAATCGTCGGGCGATAAAAATAGTTTTAGCCCAAAGTGCTTGCCGGATTAACCCGTCTCTTATTATCAGGAAACAGTGTATGTCAGATAGGTCAGAACCACGACATCTTTCGGACTCCAAAACCCTTCATATCCATGGTTGGAAGATGCTCTCGCGTATAAGAATTATAGGGAAAGCGTTTCTTTATGTCAATGATGAATTAGGAGGAGTTCAGCAAATTTTGATTATCACGAATTGAAAGGCTGTATTACATTAATGGTTGACGTTTTGCTGACTTCAGGAGGCTACTTCATAGATAAAGCCACCATTGCTGTCTAATTTTCTGGCATTAGCAAATGAGTATCATCTACTTAAAAGTGTGAGTGTTGCGATGTTGATATAATTGAAAGTTACATTGAAATTTAGCATTAACATCATGTGGTCGTTATTACTCGTGCCAACATTTTCGTTAACTAGTCGCTTTGCGGGGCGAGCGCTGCGCTAGAGGCGGGTGAAGCCTGCAATTGCAGCACTCCTGATGGCTGCGATAATACACAGCAGGGCTGTCCCCGGAACATAATTGTACTGAACGCTGCTACCTGAATAAGCTAGTAAACGGGGATGCTTCTCTTAAACATGTCGACAATAATATTTTCCATCGAATACATGCCGATGGGCGCGTTAACCAGCCACTTGGATGCGAAAATTGCACCCTGTCCGAATGCCGCCCTGTTGATGCTTTCATGAACCAGCCTGATGGTCTGATTCGGCAATCCGAAAATGATTTCGTGCTTGCCTACAATTCCTCCCACACGAATGGAATTGACATGTTTATATTTGTCCAGTCCCAGAATTTCAGCTATTTTTAAAGCAGTTCCGGACTGTTCTTTCTTGTCGCGAAAATGCTCTTCAACGACTTCGATATCAGCATGAGGAGCTATCCCTTGAAGGATTTGTGATGTAACCAAAAGAAAATTAACGCCCAGAGTTATATTTGGCGAATAAAGCACCGCTGTTTTTTCAGCCATCTGTTTTAAGTCTTCCACGTCCTCTGCTTTGTATTTCGAAATAGCGGAAATAATTTTAATTCCGAAATCAGCGGCGGATGCGTATTGTTTGTGGGCCCTGGCACTCGAAAAATCGATGATAATATCAACGGTGTTATTTTGGAAAAAAATGGGCGATATCTCCTCAACTGAATAAATCGGTGCATCATCAACTTCATGTCCCAAAAGGCGAGTGGCATACTTGTGATTATCTTTGTGAGTGCGCCTGACTACCCATTCCAAATCAAAGAGGCCGTCTTTAAAAAACTCATCGGCCACCATACGGCCTGTTTTCCCGAAACCGAACAGGCCTATCTTGATTTTTTTTTGATTTTCGTCTTTTTTGATTTTCATCTTAAAAGTCCTCCAATATTATTTTCCATCTTTTTTCTTTAAACGATTAATGATTTTCTTTCCAATAACAGGAATCAACCAGAAAAGAGCAAGGATAGCCAGAACTCCAATAACCAGTAATTCACCAATCTCGAAATGGATCTGCACCTTGAACTTCCATAAAAAAAGGCCGCTGCCTGATTTCAATTATCAGCGGGCGGCCTGATCACATAAAAAAAGCCGCTCCCTGATTTTCTCAATCAGATGGCGGCCCGACCATCAAAAAATCCTCCAGAAACACCAAAGTTTCTGAACCCTGAATAAAGCTATTAGAAATGATGTATTTATTAATTAATGGATTGTTCTGAATAAATCAATACATTATTATCAATCGAAAGGTTGCATAGTGAACAGAAAAAGTAAAAACAACATTTCACGAAGACATCGTTAAGCACTGAAGTCACTTACAACTGATCAGCGGTTGTAGATTTTTGGATATGAAAATTACGGCTCGAAAGAGAGGGAGGGCTTAGCTTATCTAGCGCCATGATACGCATGGATCATGCGTATCATTTTTCTGTCGATGCTTACCTGGCAGCTGCATGCTGATGGAATATGCTTGATTACGAATGCAAATCCTTATGCAGTTTAATAATTAAAGATGAATTATTTATTGACATTTACACTTATATGTGTAATTTATAACTCATGAAGAGACGTGATCTTGAGAAGAAGCTTAAATCAATGGGATGGATTTTTCTCAGGCATGGAGGCCGACACGATGTTTGGACAAATGGGTCAAGGGAAATACCCGTTCCACGTCACGTCGAAATAAATGAATACACGGCTCAGAGCATTATAAAACAAGCAAGGGAAGATTGATCATGCGATTAGAAGGAAAGGTCAGTAAACAAGGCAAATATTGGGCGGTGGACGTTCCTATTATTGGAGTCTTCACCCAGGGGCACACAAAAAAAGAAGCATTCGAAATGATTGCCGATGCCATTGAGTCAGTGGTGAATAAAGATGGTTTCAAGGTGAAGGTTTATCCCGGTCATAATGATTATTTTGAGATTGGTACGGAGGATCAGCGCACTTTGATTGCCTATTTACTCCGATGGCAAAGAGCGAAAAGTGGATTAACGCTTACCGAAGTATCACGGCGTATGGGTATGAAATCTCATAACGCATATGCCCGATATGAACAAGGAAAGGCAATGCCAACACTTGACCAACTAAACCGGCTCTTTTCAGCAGTATGCGGAAAAGATTTTGTTTTGACCGAGTGTGCTACGCCTGTATAATGTTGGAAAAATAGATTAATGGATAAAATTAAACTGCTATAAAACAAAGTACCTTGAAGGGCGGTTGCAAAGATCGACACTAGAAATTCCTTCCTGTAACAAAGCATCCGGCAATTTTGACGTGCATGCTCCCTTACGATTGGTATTCATTGACTGGAGAATTTATTCTTTTATTGTCCTTGACATATGTAAACATATTGTTTACA
>JBDKUG010000208.1:0-4136 GCA_039679815.1 Smithella sp. | reverse complement strand
TCAATTGATGAAAAAAAAGGGGTGTCACCCGTTGGGTGGCTGCAATGGTCAGAAATTCTTGCCATTGTTCGGATGTCAAGGCAGAGAGTCTCGCAGGATCAACGTCTTTGCCTCGTTTCAGGATGTCCACCAGAATTTTACAGAGTTCCGATACCTCAGGTTTCAAAATATCTTCATCTAGCTGGATCATATCTGTCTGATCGCTTTGCATAAGTTATTTTATTATACCGGCAAGGACGGCCTCGCACCCTTCTGAGTTGGAAGGCCTGAAAAGAAGAAGGACTTCTTCACCATCCACCATCCACTATCCACCATCCACCATCCACCATCCACTATCCACTATCCACTATCCATCAATTAAAGCACGCCTTCGTTTTCCTGTGGTGTGAACTCGGGCACAATTACCTTGAGTTTCACTTTAATGCCTTTGGCATCGTGACGCGCCGCCAGCTCCGCCAGTTCGTCAATATCACGATATAGTCTTTTTCTGGCTTCCTGCAGATAGCCCGCTTCATTGAGGTGGCTGCTGGAACGCAGTACCATAACCTTTTTATGGCCGGTTGGCAGAATATCTTCACCAACAGTGATCAGTTCTTCGTACAGTTTTTCACCTTCCCTCAAACCGGTAAACACAATTTTAATGTCCACGTCCGGCTCTTTCCCCGAAAGGCGGATCAAGTCGCGCGCCATATCAGCAATCTTAACCGGCGTTCCCATCCTCAAAATAAAAATTTCGCCACCCTCTCCCATCGTGCCGGCCTGCAAGATCATCTGCGACGCCTCGGGTATGGTCATGAAGAAGCGGTTCACCTCGGGATGCGTTACCGTCACCGGTCCGCCCTGCTCAATCTGGCGGCGGAAAAAGGGGATGACCGACCCGGACGAACCCACAACGTTGCCAAACCTCACAGCCATGAATCTGGTGTGATTCCCCTGCAGGCTTTGCATAATCAATTCAGTCACCCGCTTGCTGGCTCCCATCACATTGGTCGGTCGAACAGCTTTGTCAGTCGAAACCACGACAAACCTATCCACTTGATGCCTCAAAGCTGTCTCCATCAGCACGCGGCTGCCGATAATATTATTGGTGACGGCCTGCCAGGGATTTTTCTCCATCATGGGCACATGTTTATAGGCCGCCGCATGAAACACAACCATAGGTTTAAATTTTTCAAATACGCTATTCATCAAGACCTCATCCTGGACTTGTCCCAGAACGGCTTCAGCGTGACGGTAATAATATTCGTTTTGCATTTCCATTTGAATTTGAAACAGGTTGGATTCACTCGAGTCCAGCAGAATTAGCTTGCCCGGCTGATATTTGACGATCTGCCGGCATAATTCGGAACCGATGGAGCCGCCACAGCCGGTGACGAGGATGGTTTTTCCATCAAGATAATTGCGGATGCCTTCCGTATCAAGTTGAACCGGCGAGCGCCCAAGCAGATCTTCATAGCTGATGTCGCGAAGCAGTTTCACGCTGACCCTGCCGTCAATCAGATGACCGATGCCCGGCAGTATTTTATAGGAGGTGTTGCATTTCTGGCAGGCTTCCACAATTCGCCGGATTTGATCGCCGCTGGCGGACGGAATCGCAATGAGGATCTGTTGGATATCTTCTTTTTGCAGAACCTTCTGCAGATGAGAAACGTTTCCCAGCACAGGGATACCATGAATGGAGCGCCCCTGCTTTGTAAAGTCATCGTCAATAAAGCCGACCACGTCGTAATGCAATGTATAGTTATCCAGGATTTCCCTTAATATTTTTTCCCCTGCCGCCCCTGCACCGATAATCAGTACCCTGATCAATTTAACTTTATCACGCATCCGGGTGATTGGCTCGGAACTCATTCGGACAGCAAAATATGATCGGATCGCCATGCGGGCGCCACCGGTCAGGATAAAAGTCAACAAGAGGTCGATTAAAAATACGCCTCGGGAATACCCCTTGAAACTTTTTGTGGCCCAAATAATCACCATCACCAGCACCGTTGACACCAGGCAGGCGCGCACCAGCGCCCAGAAGTCCCCGACACTTGTGTAACGCCACATGCCGCGGTAAAGGTCAAAGAAAAAGAAAATTGCAAATTTCAGGGGAACAATCCACAGAAGCAAATGAAAAACCTGCTGGACGGGAATCGTTTCGGGAAGAGCTTCAAATCTAATCAGATAAGCTCCGCTAAGTGCCAGAACAAAAATGACGATATCTGTCAGGATCATGAAATAGAATTTAGGATTTTTCAGTTGAGGATGTATCATAATACGAAACCTTTACACAGAGACCTTTGCACAACCAAGTCAATTTGTCATGCCGGCGAAAGCCGGCATCCAGGAATTCTTTAAACTGGCTCCCGGCCTTCGCCGGGAAGACGACTGGAATTGTAATAATCTCAAATCATGAAGACTATAATGAGTTTATCAATAAATGTTTAGTCCATAAACCGGAAGCGTATAATCTGGAAAATGGCTGATACGGCATCCTTCCAGCCGATCTTTTTGCCTTCTTCATAAGTGCGTCCGGCATAGGAAATACCGGTTTCATAAACCCGCACCCGCTTACCGTTTAAACGAAGACGGGCGACTTTGGCGGTGATCTCCGGTTCAACCCCGAACCGTGGACTTTTAATGTTAAGCTGATCGATCACTTCGCGTTTAAATACCTTATAACACACTTCCATATCCGTCAAATTAAGATTCGTCAGCATGTTGGAAAGCGTCGTGAGGATGTTGTTCGCTAACTGATGCCAGAAATACATCACCCGGTGAGGCTCACCGATAAAACGACTGCCGAAGACAACATCGGCCTTTCCGTCCAGAATGGGCTGCAACAGCTTTGGGTAATCAGCGGGGTCATATTCCTGATCCGCATCCTGAATAATCACAATATCTCCCGAAACCTTCTTAAACCCGTCCCGCAGGGCAGCCCCTTTACCTTCGTTGACTGTTTTATTGATCAGTTGAAACCGTGCTTGAGGAAATTTTGCAGGTAATGACTGAATGACATCCCAGGTATTGTCCTGCGAGGCATCATTCACCAGAATCAATTCCCGATCCAGTCCACCGGGAAGGGGTTGTTTAATAACTGTGCGAAGTACTTCTTCAAGATAGTTTTCTTCATTGTAAACAGGAACAACAACGGACAACATTTTAAAAACTGGCATTTCCATGAGCACTCCTTTATGAAAGCAGATCTTCTGACCCTGTTTGAAATGGTCGTGGCTTAAAATTCAAGTCACGCACAGCTTATGCATGATTAAAAAACCAGATTCGTATTCATCCACTAGGCCATCTGCGACTTCACATGACGATAGTGGAAACAAGCGAAGCATAGCACCCGCAAGACGAAAAAACCCAAGCGGCACATGAATCAGCATTTTAACCCATGCGAAAGTCCTGTTACCCATCCATCATTTTCAACAGAAGTTTTCACTTTTAATCACTGCCGGAATACCTTTTCATACAAATTTTTAATACGACGTAACTTACCTCACATCCACATTAATTCGTATCCCCGGACATCCTTTATCTTTAAACCAGGCGACCCATTCCTGTATTGCTTCAATCTCCAACCAGTATTTCCCTGGTTTTGATGGAGCATTGATTATCATATTCATCGTGATTTCTTCGCTTGGCTTGATCATCCTAGGCAGCGAAGTTCGGTTTTCAAACTCGGACAAAGGCACTGCACTGCCAGCATCTACCCAACGGGAAGACAAGCGGATAGCGTATTTACCGGGGTTATTGAAGTCATTGCCAACACTGGATAAGATAACTTTCCCATTATTTTTTACTCGAAGTGTGCACTGCCTCATTTCACTTTTTCGCCACTGGAATGGGACTTCCTCAGCCGACAGATGCACAGCAAAGTTCGCATTTTCCAAAGGTGAGCTCATAAGTATCAAGCGCTCCTGTAATGAGGACCGCAAATTCTTTCCCGTCAACCAATTACCCGTCGTTAAATCCAAAAAACAGAGTTGGTCATTCTCCAGATGGTGCTGCTGAATCCAGCGGATCATATAAAAATAATATTCCGGTTCATTAAAAATATCATACATTCCATTCCAACCAGGGGGAGACTGTGCGCTATATCCATTAATGGTATGTATAACATTTTTTTGGGCAATGATCATTGCGTC
>JBDKUG010000114.1:0-15336 GCA_039679815.1 Smithella sp. | reverse complement strand
GAGAACATTTTCCGCTGAAGTCCGAAATGGGAAACACGCTTTTGAAAGCGCCCTGCAAGCCGATGTTGCGCCGCTTCGCCAACGGCACATCGGTTTGTAGGAACTTTTCGTAAGATCGCGTCTGGATCTCAATCAGATTGGGTATATCCTGTATTTTCTTTACACGGCCAAAATTTCTTCTAAAGTCGCCCATAGTATCCTTACATTATACATTCAATATAAAATTGGCAATGAGATTACTTAATCTCGACGGTTCCGCCCACTTCTTCAATTTTCTTTTTGATGTCAGCCGCTTCGTCTTTAGAAACGGCTTCTTTAATAGCCTTGGGCACACCTTCCACCAGATCTTTTGCTTCTTTCAGGCCCAGACCGGTAATTGCGCGGACCACCTTAATGACTTGAATTTTTTCTGCACCAAATCCGGTCAGAATGGCATTGAACTCTGTCTGCTCTTCAGCAGCAGCTGCAGGCGCGGCACCGGGAACCGCCACGGCGGCCATCATCGGAGCGGCAGCGGAAACACCAAACTTTTCTTCCAGTTCTTTCACCAGAGTGGAGAGCTCCAGCACACTCATGTTTTCAATAAATTTGACGACATCTTCTTTTGTTATTTGATCAGCCATTTTTCTATCCCTCTTTAATTATGTATTTATTAGTTTAAAGTTTTTTTCTTATCACAATAGGCATTGAGCACTTGCACAAAGCTTCTTGGAACACCGCTCAGAACAGTAACAAACGATGTCGGCACCGCCGCCATGACAGAAACCAGTTTACCCAGAAGAACTTCTTTGCTTGGTAATTCAGCCAGGGCGGTAATATCCAGCTTTGTTAGCAGTTTGCCGTCTAAAACGCCGACTTTGATTTCCAGTTCGGGATTTTTTTTGGCAAATTCAATCAACGCCTTCGACGGCGCTACCGGATCTTTATAGCTCAAGACAACGGCAACGGGCCATTTGAAATGATCCGATAAAACCGCAAAGCCTGTTTCTCTGGAAGCAATGCCCAGCAGGGTGTTTTTTACAACTTTTAATTCCGCATCGTTTTTGCGCAAAGCGTTTCTCAGGGCTTCCATTTTTTCAACATTCATTGCGTTGAAAGTGGTCAGCACACCCAACTTGGCCTGCTTAAGTTTCTCCTGAAGTTCGGAGACAACTTGTTCTTTCGTTTTCCGATCCAATATATCAGCCTCCTTTCAAAATTATTTTTTACGTGAGGCCGGAGAATTTAGCCGCATGCAGAATAAAAACGGTTGATCCGCCGAAACGCCGACCCCCGTTTTTCAAGAAAAATGATTACCCCGAAACATCAGTAATTATTTTAACTTAACGAGTCTCGGCAGGCCTTCTTCCGTTTAAACTTCCGTACCTGCTGTCTTCGACCTTTACTACTTTCTCTCATTCGCGTCCCGTCCATTTGAGGCACCGTTCGCGAATGCTCATCTCAACGATTTAACTCGCACTCTTGATATCCAGTGGATCAACTTTCACACCTGCACCCATCGTGCTGGATATCGAAATACTTTTAATATAGGTTCCCTTGCTGGATGCGGGTTTCAATTTGATAATGGTTTCCAGAAGCGCATTGATGTTTTCACGCAATTTCTCTGCACCAAAAGACATCTTTCCTACCGGCGAATGAACGATACCCGCTTTTTCCACCCGGAATTCCACTTTACCTGCCTTGAGCTCTTTGACGGCATTGGCAATCTCAAACGTAACTGTTCCGACTTTAGGATTAGGCATTAATCCTCTCGGGCCTAATATCTTGGCGATTTTACCGACGGAACCCATCATGTCCGGTGTTGCGATCACACGATCGAATTCCAGCCAACCGCCTTTTATCTTTTCAATGATCTCATCGTTGCCGACCAAATCCGCTCCGGCATCCAAAGCTTCTTTTTCCTTATCGCCCTTGGCAAAAACCAGCACACGCACTGTTTTTCCCAGGCCATTGGGAAGCACGACACTGCCCCGAACCATCTGATCGGCATGAGCCGGATTGACGCCTAAACGAACGGCGGCGTCCACCGTCTCGTCGAATTTGGTGACAGGCATTGATACAATTATTTCCGTAGCCTCTTTAAGCGTGTAGCGCCTGGTTGGCTCAACTTTAGTTTTAGCAGCTGTTATGCGTTTGCCTCTTTTTAACATGATAAAAACCTCGTTTATTAACCTGTTATTTCAATTCCCATTGACCTTGCCGTACCGGCAATAATCCTGACCGCGCCTTCAATATTGACGGCGTTCAAATCATTGAATTTCAGCTGCGCAATGTCCTGAACCTGCTTGGCCGTAACGGTTCCCACTTTTTCTCTTTTGGGATCCGCCGCACCCTTGGCGACTTTGGCGGCCTGTTTGAGCAGTACAGAAGCCGGCGGCGTTTTGGTGATGAAAGTGAATGACCGGTCCGCGTAAACCGTGATAACGACAGGAATGATCATGCCTTCCTGATTTTGCGTCAAAGCATTGTAAGCCTTGCAAAACTCCATAATGTTAACGCCGTGCTGTCCCAACGCAGGCCCGATCGGCGGCGATGGCGTCGCCTTTCCCGCTTTAATCTGCAATTTAATATTCGCAATAACTTTTTTTGCCATAACAATCACCTGATCTAAAATTTTTTAGGCCTGAACTATGCGCCTTGGAATCCATGAACCTTTATTGTCCCTGTGTTACCTGGATAAAATCCAGCTCCACCGGCGTCGGTCTCCCAAAAATGCTGACGATCACTCGCAACTTACTTTTTTCGGGCCGGACTTCATCAATGACACCGTCAAAATTCGTGAAAGGACCGTCAATAATTTTTACATGATCTCCGACATCAAACTTGAACTTCGGTTTCGGTTTCAGCGTTCCTTCATCAATTCTTACCTTCAGATTCTCAACGTCTTTGTCCGGAATAGGAGAAGGTTTATCTTTGCTGCCTATGAAACCGGTCACTTTCGGCGTGTTTTTTACAATATGCCAGTTTTCATCGCTCATTTCCATACGCACAAGAATGTACCCGGGGAAAAATTTTCGCTTGGAGGTTTTTTTCTCCCCGGAAATCAATTCTACGACATCTTCTTCCGGAATAAGAATATCGGAAAAAGAATCCTGCGCACCGGCAAGTTCAATCCTTTCCTGAAGGCTTAATTTAACCTTATTCTCGAATCCTGAATAAGTATGTACGACGTACCATTTAAAAGCCATGAAGTTAACCTAATATAAACTTTACGAGTTTGGCGAGAATGAAGTCAATAATTCCCAGATAAACAGCCGTTATCGCAACAATCACCATAACAACCCCGGTTGAAGCCAATGTCTGTTTCCTTGTCGGCCAGGTGACCTTCTTCAACTCGGCCTTCGCCTGAGAAACAAACTGCATTGCCTTATCCACGAACAACTTGATTTTTTCCATATCTTCAACCCTTTTTCGAGGAAAACTGGCAGGCCAGGAGGGACTTGAACCCCCAGCATCCGGATTTGGAGTCCGGCGCTCTATCCATTAGAGCTACTGGCCTGTCCCGTTTCAGCTACTTTGTTTCCCTGTGCAGTTTATGTCCACGGCAAAACTTGCAGTATTTTTTCATTTCCAGGCGGTTTTGCATCGTGCGCTTATTCTTTGTCGTCGTATAATTTCTCTGCTTGCATTCTGTGCAGGCTAAAATAATATTGTTTCGCATAATTCTCCTTCACTGGAGCCCACGACCAGGATTGAACTGGTGACCTCATCCTTACCAAGGATGTGCTCTACCAACTGAGCTACGTGGGCGCGGCATTTTTAAAAACATTACAACCGGTATTTATATAAAAAACCTGGAGCGGGAAACGGGATTCGAACCCGCGACCCTCAGCTTGGAAGGCTGACGCTCTAGCCCCTGAGCTACTCCCGCTTACCCGTGTCAATGGTGGAGGGGGGAGGATTCGAACCTCCGTAGGCTCCGCCGGCAGATTTACAGTCTGCTCCCTTTGGCCGCTCGGGAACCCCTCCAGTTACAAAACTCAAACTGGAGCTGGCGATGGGACTTGAACCCGCAACCTGCTGATTACAAATCAGCTGCTCTACCGATTGAGCTACGCCAGCAAATCCTTCTAATTCAAATAGTTTCGCAGGAAGCCCTCCCTGCTTTAAACGCAACAAAACCATTACACTGCTTCGTGCGAATTGCGGACTTTAATTTTTATACTTGTTTTTGTCAAGTAAATTTTTAAATTATTTACACAAATATCCGGGAATGAAAACAGAATGATCTAATCTTTATCGCCGAAATAATCAGCTGAGAAAATATATATTTCAGTTTCCTTATCTTTCCATGCTCTTGGGGGCAGGCCGGCCTTGTAGCAGGTTTCTTTTAAAAAATTATCCCTGTCCCAGCCATACTCGGTCGCCACTTGAGGCAGGAGCAAACCGGAGTTATAACCCCGGACAATGTAAATGCCATGCTTTCCCACCTCAATTTCATCGATATTCTTAATCTTTTGCAAAGGACTCAAAACAGAGATTTCAAAACTCAAATCTCTGATCTCTTCACTTTTGACAGACGGAAAACGCGGATCGTGAAAAGCCGCGGCAACAGCCATTTCCTGAACCGTTTCTCCAAGAGGCTTGACAGCTTTAATATAGCCAATGCAGCCGCGCAGATGCCCCCGTTTCTTTAAGGTGACAAAGGCACCTCTCTTTTCCTTAAGAATCGGCAAATCTGTCGTCAATTTTGGCATTTCTCTATTTCCGGCCTTTGCGACGATTGCCCTTTTGGCGATTTCCAGAAGCGTGGTTTTTTCCTGATCTGTTAATTCCATTTTCTCCTCTGTTTCTTATCGATAGTAAACTGCTGATGCGTAACCAACCACTGAACTTTTGTCCCCTGTTACATCACCGGAATTGGCGTATTTCAAAAGCAGAGAGTGACGGGCACCCAGTTTTTGTGAAGTCAGCATGGCCACCGCTATCGGTCCTCCACCGCAGGCTTCTGTTTTGTTAAAAGCCAGGCTTTCTAAAAGTCCTCTAACATCATGATCTTGAATGTGCTGGATGACAATCCCATCCAATGATCTTGCTTCCTGGTAACCGTGAAAATGAGACAGGTCGCTGCTTGCGACGATAAGTACGCGGTGATCTTTAGCCGCCTGAAAGACTGCATCTGCAAGCGCAAAACAGGTTTCGGCGCTCTGATCCCCCATCACAAGCGGCACAAAAGAAAAATCCCCCAAAACTACCTGTAAAAAAGGAAGCTGAATTTCCAGGGAGTGTTCCTGCAAGTGAGCAGCAGGGAAGTCAACAATTATATTGCTGTATGATTTGATCTTGCCGGCCAGGTTTTCATCAACAGGAACCACACCCAGCGGTGTTTCATACCCTCCTTCACTATATATGGACACACCTCCAAAAGCAACCCGGTGACTGGGACCCACAAGAATAACCGAATCATATCGTTTCCCCAGGAGCAGTTTATATGCATACGCCGCCACCTGGCCGGAATAAACATAACCGGCGTGAGGTACAATTAATGCCGTTACATCGCCTTCCAGTACCCGTTGGGGTACATTTTGAATATATTTGGTAATATCGTCTCTTAAAACCGACGAATCCCCCGGATACCAGGAACCGGCGATAACAGATTTTCTTATTTTCCCCATATGCCTATTTAAACCGCCAGATTGTACCTTGATGACTGTCTAAGACTTCAACTCCGAACGCAACCAGCTGATCCCTCAGCAAATCCGCTTCCTGCCAGTTCCCGGCTTTTCTGGCGCCTTCCCTTTTTTGAACAAGCTCGGCAACATCGCGATGCAGTGTTTGTTCTCCAACATCCATAATTCCCAGTATTTCGTTTATCTTTTCCAGTGCTTTAATAATTTTCCGCGCGTCAGGACCACTGATTTTCCCCTGCGCCAAAGGCACATTGATCTTACCAACAAAACCAAAAAGAGCCGCCAGGGCGCCAGAGATGTTGATGTCGTCATCTAGAGCCTTCTCAAAGTCAAGATGAAGATCGTAAATCATCTGATCAACATCAGGATCATCTTGAGCATTGTTATCAATGACCTGCAGACGGTGGATAAACGTATCAATTTTTTTAACAGTGTTCCTTGCCATCTGCAGTGCCTTTTCAGAGTAGCTGATCGGTTTTCGGTAATTCATTCCGAGCAGAAAAAAGCGGATATCCCTGCCTCGATAACCATTTTCTTTCAGATGTGCAATAGTCACAGCGTTATTCAGAGAACGGGACATTTTTCTTCCGTCCACCAGGATTAATTCAGCCCCGATCCAGTACTGCGCACCGCTGTGGCCGGAAAACGCCCTGTTGATCGCGATAATATTTTCACAATGGGGAAACGTTTCATCCGCTCCACTGATGTGAATGTCATAAGCCGTTCCCAGGTATTTCTGAGACACTGCCGCGCATTCCAGATGCCAGCCCGGCCGGACATTGCCCCACCGCGTCTTATGATAAATCCCTCTTTTTAACTCACTGAGGCTTGCCCTTTTCAGAAGCGCAAAGTCCGCCGGGTTGTCTTTTTCATAATCATCAAGATCAATCGATTGTCCCAATCGGGTCTTGGCCAGATCGATATTGGAAAAGCGGCCATAATCGGCCAGTTTGGAAATATCGAAATAAACCGAATGAAGCTTTTCGTATGCATATCCTCTATCCACCAGCTTTTCAACAATCTTGAGCATGGCATCAACAGTTTCAGAAGCTTTTATATATATATTTTCCGGGCGGATATTTAAATATTGAACATCGTCCAGGAAAATCTGCAGATATTTATTGGAATAATCCTCTAAATCCATTTCCGCTTTTTCTGACCCTCGAATGGATTTATCAGTGATATCAACGATATCAATAACATGTTTAACCTTGTATCCTTTGAAAAGCAGATATCGAGAAAGCAGATCGGATACAACCAGGCGCCTGTAATTTCCCAGGTGAGGCGCATCATGGACGGTCGGACCGCACGTATGCATGAACACCTGTTCCGATTTCAGCGGACGGAAAAGGGTTTTCCGGCGTTTCAGAATATTATAAAGGTTCACCGTGGCCAGTTCTTCTTTGACCGCGAATAACTCTGTGCTCAAATATCGCTCACCGCTGTCCGGAAAAACAACCACGATCAGACCTTCTTCCATTTGACGGGCCTTCTGGGCGGCGATAAACATAGCCGCGCCTGAACTCATTCCCGCCAAAATGCCCTCTTCAAGGGCAAGCCTGCGCGACATCTCAAAAGCGTCTTCATCCAGGATATTCATTTTCTCATCAAGACGCTTCTTGTCAAAAATCCCCGGACGGTAAGACTCGCGCATGTTTTTGAGTCCTTGAATCTTGTGCTGGAGATAAGGCTCCACACCGATAATCTGAATCCCCGGGTTAAGTTCCTTGAGTTTTTTGGAAAGCCCCATGGCTGTACCGGTTGTGCCGAGGGTGGATATGACCATGGTCACCTGACCTCCGGTTTGGTCCCAGATTTCCTGTGCGGTCCCGAAATAGTGGGCGGTAATATTATCCTCGTTATTAAACTGGTCCGTGCAGAAATATTTGCCGGGATTTTCACGCAGCATGCGATAAGCTTCTTCAATGGCACCGTCGGTTCCCAGCGACGCCGGGGTAAAATGCAGTTCGGCGCCCAGCGCCCTCAATATTTTTTTGCGCTCTTCGCTTGCCGCTTCAGACATCGTGAGACAAAGCTTGTAACCTTTGGCTGCGGCGATCATGGCGAGACCTATGCCTGTGTTACCGCTGGTCGCTTCCAGAATGGTTTTATCATGATTTAAATCACCTCTTTTTTCAGCGTTTTCAATCATGAACAGGGCTGTGCGGTCTTTAATGGAACCGCCCGGGTTGGCGGACTCCAATTTAGCAAGAATCCTAACCTTTTTGTTGGGATTGAGTCTTGTTATTTCGACAAGAGGGGTATTGCCTATCCGATCAATAATGCTTTCATATGTTTTTATCATAACATACCCTATGGATCAAAAACAAGTCACTCCCTTGTCGGTAAAGGGCTTTTAACGGGGCAAAGATTCATCCTGGATAAACGTTGATCAGCTGTCCATTTTGGGCAGAGCAATTTTTATGAACGAAACTCCCTGTTCTTTCAGATCCGTTTCTTCCTGCGGAGTTGTTGTACCTTTAATGTTTCTTTTTTCTTCATCGCCGTAATGGATTTTCAGGGCAACTTCGGCAAATTTATCTCCGACATCTTCAAAGTTTTTTTCAATATACTGGTGGAATATCTGCAGGGTCCGGTCCGGGGAAATATCCGGATGATTTTTTTTGTCCGACATTTTTGTATCCTTCCCCATAATGGCAACAGAAGAAGGAACAATTTCCACATTCGAGCTGTTACAGACAGGACAGCAAACAAGCCTCCTGGCGTTCTGTTCAATCCAGGCCTGGCGGTCCTTAAACCAGCCTTCAAACTTATGGCCGTTCTCACATTTTACATCATAAATAATCAAGTGTCGGGCACCTTCTGTTTAAATCAATCAGATTCAATAAAAACATGTGGACATTTGGCAATAAATTTTATAACGTTCCTGCCCGTGTCGGGATGTGGCCCAGCTTGGTAGGGCACTGCGTTCGGGACGCAGGAGTCGCGCGTTCAAATCGCGCCATCCCGACCATTCTTTTCCTATGCCAATATTTCTAACCCACAACGGACGCCATCTTAAAGATCGGCAGATACATCGCAATAATCATACCCCCGACAATACCTCCCAGGAAAACCATCATCACCGGCTCTAAAAGAGCGGTCATGGATTCGACGGCCGCATCCACTTCATCGTCGTAAAAATCGGCAATCTTATTGAGCATGGAATCCAGTGCGCCTGTGGCTTCCCCGACGGAAATCATCTGGACGACCATCGGCGGGAAAATGCCTGTTTCCGAAAGCGGTTCGGCAATAGACCGGCCCTCGCTGATGGCCTGTCTTGTTTTCATCAATGCATCTTCCACGACCACGTTTCCTGCTGATTTGCTTACGATATTCAAGCCTTCCAGAATCGGCACACCGGAGCTCATCATGGTCGCCATCGTCCGTGAGAATCTGGCCACCGCCACTTTTTTCATGACCGGACCAAAAATTGGCGCTTTAAGAATGGCAGAATCAATGATCCAGTGGCCCTTTTCCGTTTTATAGAATTGACGAAAGGCTATCACAGATACAACGATCACGGCAACGATAACCCACCAGTAATCCTGGGCAAATTGACTGGCTCCAATAACCGCAGCAGTAGGCCCCGGGAGCTCTTGACCTGCACCCTCAAACATTTTTTGAAATGTCGGAATAACTTTGATCAGCAGCAAAGCAACAACTGCAAAAGAAATGACCAGAACTGCGATAGGATAAGTCATGGCACTTTTGACCTTGGCTTTTAGCTTCATCGCCTTTTCCAGGTAATTGGACAGGCGCCCCAGAACAACATCCAGGATACCGCCCGCTTCGCCTGCCGCGATCAGGTTCACAAAAAGATCATCAAATACCTTGGGATACTTTTTCAGTGCGTCCGTCAGGCTGGTGCCGCCTTCTATATCTTCCTTGATGGTTCGGATGATTTTGGAAAAAGTCTTGTTTTGCTCCTGCTGGGACAGAAGATCAAGACATTGAATCAGCGGCAAACCGGCATTAATCATCGTGGAAAAAATCCGGCAGAAAACTACAACTTCCTTTTCTTTCACTTTACCTGCCAGGAAAGGAAGATATTCCGCCAGGTCTTTAGGTTTGCTCCTGACCTCGATGGACTTAAATCCCTGTTTTCTCAAAAGAGCGCGGAGAGCCGCTTCATCAGCCGCCTCCATTTCTCCTTTTTTTATCTCGTCCTTTCTCGTTGTTCCTTCCCAAAGGAAAACCGGCATAGTTGAAAGTCCTTTCTTTTAAGGGATTGCTTGTTTGACTTATATCATAAACTATCTTCCATGTAGTTTCAACAAGTTAAATTCAAAAACCAATTTTTTTTGATCTCCTGTTCCAAAAATGAAACACCCTGGAACCGGCATGCTGAAACATAATCTGTGAAAAACAGCAGGGGCAGAAAAAATAACCGTCTGATTTTACCCTTGGCCATACGATTTTTTCGTCCTGCGTTGGAGAAGAATTGCATATTGAATGATCCCCGCGGCAACAGCAACATTAAAAGAGTCAAATTTCCCCGCCATAGGGATAGTCAGGAGAAAATCACATTTTTTCTTCACCAGCGGCCTGATCCCCCGGTCTTCACTTCCCATAACCAAAACCGCAGGAACGTTAAAATTGTGTTCCCCAATATCCTTTCCGCCATGAGCCTCTGCACCAAAAACCCAGAATCCTCTTCCTTTCAGATCGTCAATCGTTCGGGACACATTCGTCACACGGGCAATGGGAAGCTGCTCGGCACTGCCGGCAGACGCTTTCATTACCGCCGGCGTAACAGAAGCCGCACGATCCGTCGGGATAACCACACCGTTGGCACCCAGGCAATGAGCGCTGCGTATAATGGATCCAAGGTTCTGTGGATCGAGGATACCGTCCAGAATCAATATAAGATCGTGTGACATGCAAGGGTTGCGGTTTTTGAGCAATACATCCAGGTCTGCATATACAAAGGAATTACGAAAACCGATAATTCCCTGATGGTCCGTACGACCCGTCAACTCATCGAGGTCGTGACGACGCCTCCATTCCACGGGTACTTTTTTCTGGCGGGCAATATCAACAATTTCTTTAACAGCCGGGCCACTGCGTCCTTCGGCAACAATAATCCTTTTCAAGGGCGTGCCCTGCCTGGCAAGAAGCACTTTAATGGGGTTAATACCGTAAACTGCTTCCATATTTTGCCTTTTGTCAGCAGATGAAAATGATTATGCGCTTTCTTGCGAAGCCAGACCACCGGTAATTTCGTCAACGATCCGGCGGCATGCGGTGAGCGGGTCTCTGGCGTTTCGGATAGGCCTGCCGACAACGATGTAGTCGGCTCCTGCCCGAATCGCCTCAAAGGCGCTGAGCGTCCTTTTTTGATCATCTTTCACGGGTTCGTCAGCACTGCGAATGCCGGGTGTTACGATGACAAAATCTTCACCGCAGTCCCGTCTAACAGCGGCAATGTCCCGGGGCGAAGCTACAACGCCTGATGCTCCAGCCATATAAGCCATTTTCGCCAGGTGTATCACCAGATCATCCGTGCTTTTTTCAAATCCGATTTCCAAAAGATCGCTGTTATTCAGACTGGTCAACACGGTCACTGCCAGAACGACAGGGCTTTTGACGCCGCGTTTCCCGGCACAGGCGGCCACGGCATCGACAGTTTCCCGAATCATCCTGCTGCCACCGGCTGCATGAACATTGAACATATCAACATTCAAGGCCACTGCGGCCTCAGCGGCTCTGGCCACCGTATTGGGGATATCATGAAATTTCAAGTCAAGAAAGATCCTGCCCCCCTTTTGCTTGATGGTTTCGACAATCTTCGGCCCAACCGATGTAAACAATTCTTTGCCTACTTTAAACATGCCGACATGGCCGGAAAGAAGGTCTATCCAGGACAAGGCCTCCTCATAGCCAGCGGCATCCAGAGCAAATATCAGCTTATCTTTGGGGTTACTATTCGAGATACTCTTCATCGCCGATGAACTCTGTGTTATCCGGAATCGGTTTAAAATCTTCCTGAGATCCCTTCAAAAATTCGGGATGGGCATAAACAACCTTCCCCGCAGCAATTTCTCTCAGTGCCAGAACGATCTCCCGGTTTTTGCTCTCCATCAGCGGTTTGGAACCTTTGAGCAACTGACGCGCCCGCTGGGAAGCCAGCGATACCAGGCCAAATCTCGTTTGGGCCACCCTTAACGAATCTTCTATTGTAACTCTCGCCATGAATACAATACCTCCTCAACATTTCCGCATTAATATAACTTAAAAATACGATCAATTTTACCACGCAGACGGTTTGTTTTACATTTCTCCGCGCGGTAAATCGAAATCATCTGTTGCACAGCTGTTTCCAGATTTTCATTAAAAATCGAATAATCATACCATAAAACTTCTTTTAATTCACTACTTGCCCGGGCAAACCTTGTTTTTATGGCTTCCTGACTTTCATGCCCCCGTTTTTCAAGACGTTTCATAAGCTCATCCATATCGGGAGGCAACACAAATATGAAAACGGCTTCCGGAAACTGTTTTTTAATAGCCTTCGCGCCGCGCGGCTCAATATCCAGCAGCAGGTCTTTCCCGTGATTCAGGACATCATTGATCGCTTTGACGGATGTACCATAAAAATATCCGTAATTCTCAACCCATTCGGCAAACTCACCCTCATCCATCCGTCGCTGAAAATCTTCACGGGAAATAAAATGATAATCCTTCCCATTGATCTCATTGGGGCGCGGTGCCCGTGAAGTATAAGAAACGGAAAATTCAATTTCCGGATATGCCGCAAGCAACCTCCGGCAAATGGTACTTTTCCCCGCGCCGGAAGGCGCTGAAATCACAATGATTAAACCCTTATCTATCAATGCTTTACTCAATGTTCTGTGCCTGCTCACGCAACTTGCCCAGTTCACTTTTAACTTCAATGACCTGACGGGCAATTTCCGCATCATTCCCTTTGGAACCGATCGTATTAATTTCACGGTTCATTTCCTGCAGAAGGAAGTCTATTTTCCTTCCTTCCGCCTCATCGCTTCGCAGCAGGGTTTCGAACTGACCGATATGGCTTTGCATACGAACAATCTCTTCGGTAATATCGCATCGATCCGCCATGACAGCCACTTCCTGGGCCAGACGGCCAGCGTCGAGTTCCAGTCCCGCTGTCAGTTCCTTAATCCTTTCTGACAAACGTTTTTGATACTCCAGCACAACCTGCGGCGCACGCAACCGAATGCTTCCCATTATTTCGCCAATGGCCTGAAGTCTCATCTGCATATCCGAAAACAGCACGATTCCTTCATCCTGTCTCATATTGACCAGTATCGACAACGCTTCCTGCAACATTTTCCCCACCGAACTTAAAAAATCGGCATCCAGCTGGGTTTCCGCGGGCAGTGTGAAAATGTCGCGAAAGCTGATAAGGCTTTTGATGCTAACGGGCTCCTGTATATTGAATTCTGTTTTCAACCGGCTCAAAACATCAAAATAGCCCCGGGCAATGTCCATATTCAAATTCACTTTTGACGTATCGCTGCATTCGCCCTCCAACCGGATCGAAACATCAATACGGCCACGCTTGAATCTTTCCGCTATTTTCTTTTTATACTCCATTTCGAGCGGGTAAAGCGAAGCGGGCATCCTGAGGGCAATTTCCAGAAACCGATGGTTGACCGATTTAGCTTCCACGATAATATTCCGTCCGTCACAAAGACCTTCCACCCGGCCGTAGCCCGTCATACTTTTAATCATATCAAACCTTCTTGCAAAATTATGCTGTTTTATATCAGCTCAAGTTATTTTTAACTGCAAAAGATATCGCGCCCGGATGGCTTCCAGCATTGCCAGTTGTTTCTCGTCTGCGTAATCCGGATATGTCCAGGGCATGGAACAAAACTTCTTTCCCTGGTAGATCAGCGTCAAATCTGCATAAATCCCGCTGCGCAAATAAGGCCTGTGAGTATATCCTTTGCCAGTAGCTAAAATCAGGTGCGCCTGCGACAGATATCCCGGATCAATATTCACCGTCCTGTGATGATCAACAGCCGTTTCTTTTTCGATTTCATTTGTTGCAAGCTTAATATCCGGTAGACTTTCCGGCCGGATTAATGCTTCCATGGATAAAAAACGCCGCTCAAGTTTTCCGCCCATTTCCGGATGATAATAATCCGTATAATCAAAGGGGACCTGCCCGCTTATGAAATCAGGCTGACCATAAAGGACAGACAACCGGCGGACGGTATCATTTAACATACCGGCCGCCTGCGCAAAAACACTGAAAACCAGTTTAACCGGCAGGGCCTGTGTCGGTTCACTCATAATACACTGATCAGTTCTTCCCTGGAGACGGTTGACGTCCCCACCTTGCCTACAACGATGCCTGCCGCATGATTTGCCAGGGACGTTGCTTCTTTCAGATTCGCATTCGCTGCCAGCGAAAGAGCCAGCACACCGATGACGGTATCTCCAGCCCCTGTGACGTCATATACCTCCTTGGCCTGCGCGGGAAAATGCGTGTGGGCGATCCTGGACCCTCTTTCAAAAAGGCTCATGCCTTCTTCTCCGCGCGTCACCAGCAAAGCCTGAAAATCATATTTTGCAAGCAGTGTTTCTCCCAGCTTTAATAAATCATCCCCGTTGACGAACTCCAGACCTGCCGCTCGTCCTGCTTCATGATGATTGGGAGTGATCACGTGGACTCCTTCGTATATCGAAAAATCACTCTGCTTCGGGTCAACACACAGGAAGATTTTTGAATCCCTGATAATGCTTCTGATGCCGTCAATCAGTTCTCTGGAAACAACACCCTTGCTGTAATCGGAAATAACAATGGCGCCGATTTTATCGCGCAGCGATTTCACATACGCAAGAATTTTATCACAACTTGTTTTAGGAATTGGCTTTTTGCTTTCCGAGTCAAACCGGACCACCTGCTGACCGTGAGCAACGATCCTTGTCTTGAGTGTCGTCGGTCTGCCCTTCTCAATCACAATGCCGGCTTTATCGATTTCTCGTTCTTTGAGCTGTCGGAGCAACTCCTTGCCTGTGTCGTCGTTACCGATCACACCGGCCATATAAACTCTGCCGCCCATGGCATAGATCGTGTTTAAAACGTTAGCACTTCCGCCCAGCATCACGGAGTCTTTTTGAACATCAACCACCGGCACAGGCGCCTCGGGTGAAATGCGTGACACTTTTCCCCAGATGAAATGATCTACCATGACATCTCCAACGACCAGCACGGCGGATCTTGAGAAATTTGCAATAATTTTAAGTGCTTTTATTCTTGAAATATCCTTATTCACTTATATGTAAAACCTCTGGGCATCAAGAACGATGAAATAAAAAAAGCGCCTTATGCGCGAAAATTAATTAAAAATCTTTTAAATGCTATTATCAAGCGCCGGATTTGTCAATTATTTTCATTATCAAATTTTTAACAGGGATAATCAACCATCTCGCAATAAGGTGCGGAGAAATAACGCTCGTCGCGCAGCAATAGGATTAAAAGTTAAAAAGAACAAGAAAAGGCCCGGAGCGTTTCAACCCCGGGCCCTTTTTTAAAAATCACAACATATTTTCAGCTATGCGTGATGTCCGTGGGAGTCGGACTTCTTTTCTTCACCCCAGGCCACCAGCTTGCCTTCATGCTCCATCTCCTTGACCCATTTTGGATGAAGCATGGTCAATACCTTTTTGTCCATCCAGCCCGTAACCATCGCATCGACCGATCCGGGGT
>JBDKUG010000378.1:0-11646 GCA_039679815.1 Smithella sp. | reverse complement strand
CGAACATCACAAACAAAAGCAGATAGACCAGCGTAAACATCACCAGGCTGAAAATTAGTTGACCGGCCGACACCACCACCGACGAAGCCGCAGCAGTTTTCATCAAGCCATAAATAATCCAGGGTTGGCGGCCGACCTCCGCTGTGATCCATCCCGTTTCATGAGCCAGATGCGGCAGTGGAATCAGGAAGGGAAGCAACCACAAATACCATCTTGCGGTATAAATTTTCCCCGTCCATAACAGCCATGCGCCCAGAAGTCCCAGAACGATGAAGATTCCTCCCAGCGCCACCATGATATGATAGGATTGAAACACCAGATTCACCGGCGGCCAGTTTTCCTTTGGAGCATCCTTCAGGCCTTTTATTTCCGAATTAAAGTCAAAGTTATACAGGAAACTTAACCCTTTGGGGATATAAATACCGTAGGTTTTTTCCTTGTCCTCATCGACATATCCAAGGACGTAAATATTCGCGCCCCGGGTGGTCTGAAAATGCCCTTCCATGGCCGCCGCCTTCACGGGTTGCATATCGATAACCTGAATCGCATGGCTGTGTGCGGCTCCAAGCTGTAAAAGCGGCGTAACCGCGAAAAGAATAATTCCAAGTTTCAGCATGGTTCTGGCAGCCTCGCCATGGAGTCCTTTGACCACATAGTAGCCGGCAATGCCGGAAACCATGACGGCACCGGTGATCCAGGTGGCCATAACCGTGTGAAGAAATCTGGCGACGGTTGATGGATTGAAAACCGCTTCGAAAAAGCTGCTGAGAATAACCTTTCCCGCGGCGTTGATTTCATATCCGGCAGGTGTCTGCATCCAGGAGTTGGCCACAATTATCCAAAAGGCGGAAAAATGCCCGCCCAGAAAAACCAGCAGGGCCGACATCCAGTAAACACCTGGTGAAACCCTTTTTCTGCCGAAAATCAGGACGCCGACAAAAACAGATTCAAGAAAAAAGGCAATGACGCCTTCGGCTGCCAGAATCGGTCCAAAGATATCCCCTACCGTACGTGAATATTGCGACCAGTTGGTCCCAAAGGAAAATTCCATGACAATCCCGGTAACCGCACCGATGACAAAAATCAGTCCGAGCAGTCTGGCAAGAAAATCTGTAATCTTTCGATATACGTCATCTTTTTTTACAAGATAAAGTGTTTCGGAAATCAGTATGATCAGTGCAATGCCGAGCGTCATGGCGGGAAAGAGAAAATGAAATCCGATGGTCAAGGCGAATTGAATGCGTGCAAGAATTAACGCGTCCATAGCTACCTCCGGGATTTTAGCTTGGAAATACTATAGAATTGTACATTATATTTCAATAACTAAATCATTTTTGCAGATGTTTTTGGGTGTCCGGACCTTTGATATTTAAGGTTTGGGGTATCCATCAGTGGATCAAAATGAACCGGTCATCTTGCGCAACAGGGATTACTCCAGCAGATCTTCGCAAGATCATTCCCTTGATGGCAAAGGGATTCCGCTGTTTCATCAATTTAGGCATGTCTTTTGCTGTGTACCTTGTAAAGACATTATAGACATTGATGAAATGGAAACGTCTGATGATGAGGGAATAATGATTTAAAATGAGAATAAACGAATAATCAAAAGGTACACATTCCGGGTTCAAATGCCGGTTGACATATAATAAAAGGGAGGGAGAAAGATGAATAAAAATATCGGATTGACTCAGTCATTTGTTATTGCACTGGTTTTCTTTTCGGTAGTTGTCGGCTACCAGCCGTCGTGTTACGCTTCACCACCCGAGAGCATTCAGTTGATATATAACAAAAACACACAGACACTGATCGTAAACATCGCCCATGACACAATGCTGAAGGGCTCTCATTTTATCAAATATATCGAAATCAAGAAAAACGGGTCTGTTGTGAGCATCAACAAGTATGAATCGCAGCCCACCGGGGATAAATTTTCCTATAGCTATAAAATCCCGGCTATCGAAGAGGACACTTTCCAGGTAACGGCAACCTGTACTAAAAAGGACAGCGTGACGTCGCCCATGTACACAGTAAAATAACGATTCAGCATCAGGAGAAAGAATCACGAAACAACATCTTTTGGGTCGTGTATTTGTCTCTTACTGGCGGTCTGCCTGATGACGCCGCAATATGCCCCCCGCCGATCCTCCCCAGAATATCATGCTGATTTATAATTTACAGACCCGAACACTGACGATCACCATCACTCATCCTTCTTTTTTTACCGGCTTGCATTACATCAATCAGATTAAAATAAATAAAAAATAATCACAAATCGCAAACTGACAAGAAGCGCTTTGTCTATGCTTGCAATATCCCTGCGGCACCCAATGATATTCTTGAAGTTGCCGCAAGCTGCAAAATTCAGGGATCAAAAACGACAACTCCGCTTGACACAGTTTTTTTTATGTGTAAATCCCGAAAATCCGCATCCAAAGTGACGGTTAACTGATTTTCCGTGGTCGTTTTATTTAACATCTCATTTTTTCAATAACCGGACAGGAAAGCGTGTTGACATCGGCTGCAGAATCGAATTGAATGGATGGAAAAGAGCGGTAACCATGGAAACAGAAAAGTTCGACATAGCGATTGAAGGCGGAACGGTACTGACCATGTCCGCTAAAATGGAAATAATTGAAAATGCCGCCATCGGCATACGGGGAAGCCTCATTGCACTGGTGGACAGCAACCGCCGCATACCGGCGTATAAGACCATTAACGCGAAGGGGCACCTTGTTTTACCGGGACTGGTCAACACGCACACGCACCTGCCGATGGTCTGTTTCCGGGGACTGGCAGACGACCTTCCTCTAATGGACTGGCTTAATCGTCATATTTTCCCGATGGAAGCGCGTTTCGTCAATAAGGAAATGGTATACGACAGCACAATCCTGGCAATGGCTGAAATGATCCTGTCCGGAACCACAACGTTTTGCGACGGATATTTTTTTGAAAACCGGATTGCCGAAGCCGCAAAGGTCTGCGGTATGCGTGCGGTGGTTTCCCAGGGATTCGCTGATTTTGCCACGCCCGACAATCCCCGGTTCGACAAGATGATGTCTGCGGGAATCCGGTTTGTCGAGCGCTGGCAATCCTCCGCACCGATGATTATACCCGCCTTCTTCTGCCACTCTCCGTATACCTGTTCACCGCAAACTCTGGTGAATGTGAAGGCGACGGCCCGCGAGGCCGGAATACTTTACCTGATCCACCTTCTGGAGAACAAAGACGAGACGGATACGATTGAAAAACGCTACGGCAGGAAACCAGTGCAACATTTATTGGATCTGGGCGTTCTGGATCATCAAACGATTGCGGTGCATTGTAACTGGCTTGATCCTGAAGGCATTGCTGTCTTTGCCGATCTCGGCGTCAGCGTTTCCCATAATCCTGTCAGTTCCATGAAACTGGCCGCTGGTGTTGCTCCTGTCCCGCAAATGCTGGAAAAAGCCATCAGGGTCGGCCTGGGAACGGATGGTTCCGCCAGCAATAACGCTCTGGACATGTTCAGGGAAATGGATGCATCAGCAAAACTTCATAAAGCAATGTCGCTTGATCCCACCGTTATGAATGCTCCATCCGTTTTGAAAATGGCTACTTCAGGCGGAGCCCGGGTTCTGGGATTGGGAGATCTGATCGGTTCCATCGAAGCGGGCAAACTGGCTGACATCATCATCCTGGACATGAATCAGCCCCACCTGACGCCGCTTTACAATCCATACTCCCATCTTGTTTATGCGGCTCGCGGCGCAGATGTAAAAACAAGCATCATTAACGGGAAGATTGTCATGGAAAACCGGCGTCTGTTAACCATTGACCTGGAAAATGCGATGAACAACGTCAACAGGATTTCCGCTCATATCTTGGCGGAGCATCCTTCCACAATGCGTTAGTCCGTAGTATTGACGCGGCGCACAACGAAAAATACCAGTTGAAACCCTTTCGGATTTGTGTAAGAAGGAAAACACAAAATCAATAAATCCAAAAGAGTAAAGAAATATGCCTGAAAAAAACATGAGCATCAACTCTCTGCTTCATGCATTTCCCAGTGTCGTGAGTTATTATGATTTCAAGGAAAACGATCGGGAAATTTCCCGGCGCGCGATACCCGGCATCATCAAATACGCTTTTAACCATTCGATCATTGAAACGGCCAGCGAAACGGCTTTTGTGGCGTTCTTGGAAAAATACGGCAAAACCGATGTTACAGACAAACTTCCTGACGGGCTGACCTTTTCGGATGTTCTGAACATCCTCTCCGGCAATTTATCCGTGAATGCCCTGATTGCACAGATCGAGGTAACGGCCAGGGAGTTGTCGCTTCCCGAAGTTCAAGCTCCCATGATTACCCGACTTAAAAAAAAATTTGTGATCAACACACCGAAAAAGCGTGCGCTTCTGCGAATTCTGGCATTCAAACTGGCACAGAAACATCCGGAATTGAACTGGCATTACGATCTTCTTCTGCAGCTGCCCTGCTTTTCCGCAGACCGGTTTGAAGCCATCCAGGAAAACTCCGGCGTAACCATCGCATTTCACCTTCAGGGACAGGGTTCCATCATCTTTCCATCCGATGTGCTTTGGCTGAAAAACGAACTTTCCTCATGCATCACTTATCTCCGCCTGGAACAGCACCTTCATAAAAAAAACATAGAAATGATCGGCGCGACATCTTTCAATTTAAGGACCGCTAAAAAGCCCGGACCAATGGAAGAGCACAGGCTTTACAATGAAGCCATCCGCAACGTCATGGCCATTGCCCATCAGATGAGCGCCCGCTGGCTGTTGTCCGAATACAGTACCCCCCAGAAAAAATTGATCATCATTATCCACGCGGGTATCATGACAGAAGCCAATTTAACCATTCAGCGAATTTTGGAATTCAGCCTGAATGCCGAATCGGGCATTTACCTTACTGATTTTGCCCACATGTGCGCCCTGTATGCCTCAGTCAAGGCGGGCTTTGAACTATACGCAAAGAATTCCCGTCGTTCAACAGGCTACAGCGGGGACATCTGGTCAGTGAGTAACTTCCTGTCTTATAGTTATTTCGATTATATCCCTTGCCTGCTGGAAGAAAAAATGCTTCCCCGATCCATTTTTGACCCCTCTTACGAAGACTTTAAAAGGACGTTGCATTTCCCTGAACAGGCGGGCTATTGCTCTTTCGGGGCCATCAAAGCCATGCATCGCTTTCCGCAAAGCGCTTTGCTCCTGACGGAAATAGCCAAAGTTCTGCGTGCGCGTCTGATGCCATACGAAGCGGACGCGGTTCTCGCCAACCTGCTGCTTACAAGCCCGCTCAACCTGGTGGCCAGATTAATGCGGATGCTGATCTATTCAAACATCGCGCAAACACATTCGGATTTTCTTTCCGCCAAACTGTCTTTCGAGCGCGCCGAAGCGGAAGGGAATTTTATTGTGAATTATTGCGAACCAAAAAGTGACATCTGGCATGAAATCGGCGTGATGCATTTCGGCAGATGCATAAAATATTTAAAATACCTCCGCGAGAAAAGTCCGGCGGACAGGCATAAAATACAAAAGCATGATCTGCTTAATCAGCTCGCGAAAGCCAATGATGCTTTTCTGAAAAACATGACGGCTTCGGCAACGGGGAAAACCCTGAGTTCTCTTTATATGTTCGGTTACACCTTGTGCCTGTCCGAACTGCTGTGCGCGGGGAAAATTCCGGCGGGTAAAAGCAGAGATGCGGTAAAAACCGGCATACACCGTATTTTCAAAAGCATCAGCATGCGCATATTCCGCAGCATCGGCTGGCTGAGAGATGAACCCATCGCCACAGACAACAAGATTGAAGACACGTTTCAAAATTTACTGATCACAATCAATATGGTTATTGCCCGGTATGAAAACCTTGTCCTGTGCAGAAGCAACATCCCTTTCATAAAATATACGGTGGCACTCGCCCTCTGGGATTTTACTCCCGCTATCACACCGCAGATCTGCCGAATGACCCTGGAATGGCTCAGGCAAGCCGGCAACGAAACAGAAAATTTAATTGCCGATAATATTTCCGTATATCATGTTGCTTATGGAAATATCAGCGCGGAAAAATTTCTTCACCATATCCGGGATACCATCGGCGCCATTTATCAATACGTCACGGATGACGATCTGCAACAGGAACATGATTCTCCGCTTGTGCAGAAAAAAATGAAAAAATTATCCGATCTCAAACTCATGCTGTTGGATCTGGAACATTCCTGCACAGAAACGGCAGTTTCTTCAACCTGACATCTTACCCTCTCGTTCCGAAGTGAACAGCTTCAGATACTTTCCGTATCCTTCCCGCTCCAGATTTTCTTTCGGAATAAACCGCATGGCAGCGGAAGTCATGCATGGCGCATACGTTAGACGATAAGCGGAATATTGCTTTACAGAATACAGGGATTATTATTTTGGAAACTCGTTTTTTTCCATTTCATTTTCCTTTGGCGCGCTTTTGTGAATTTCAATATCCGGACCACTCAAGGGGGATTTGGTGTTTAAGGATGTTAAGGAATTGAGCTTGTCGTTCATGGTCTCAAGCTGATCCACAATGTCGTTTATTCGGAATATCCAGCGGGCCAGCACAGCAAAAATGGCTATAGAAACAACCGTAATAATAATCACAAACAAAACAAAACCCGCAAAAAAAGATTCCATTTTCTATTCTCCTTATAATTCCCCGACAGTACTGTTGTTTTTTGATTATATTTTTATAACATAAAACAACAAATTGCAAAAGGAACGCCTGCAAAAATGACTCCTTTTGCCCTGACTGCCAATAGCTAGTCGAATATGTTTTCTCGCTACGATGTAGTGATTAATGTCTGAAGGAAGGAATTTTACGAAAATCGGGAAAACATGAAGACAAGGAGACGTTTTCTTGCACAACGCTGCAGGCGGACGACTCGCCTTCAAGCCAAGCTCAATCAATTCACTTTGCAATGCAAAAAGGGTCCATGGCAGCTGCTCCCGTCATTTATCCCGGAGAAGCCGCCATGTTTTTTAAATGTCATATTACTTCTTCTTGGTGTCCGCTTTCTTGTCCGCCTTCTTATCTTCCTTGACGTCAATTTTGGTTGCAGTCATCTTATATTCAATTGTGACTTTGGAGCCGACTTTCAGATCACCTGTAATCTTGGTTGCGGCGTCTTTGGACACTTCCCAGTTATCATTGCCTTTCTTAACAACAATCACATCACCTTTAATTTCCAGAACCGGCCCTGTAACCTGATACTTACTGGGCCCCGCTGCAAATGCCATCGTGGCAACAAACACAAACGCACATACGAAAATAAATACTTTTTTCATAAACACATCCTCCTTGACAGTTTGGGTTTCATATTTCTTGTCTGACAACAATATAACCCCTGATAGCAAAGAACCGTCTCATAGCGAGCTGCGGAGCATTAATGCTCATCCCGCAACGGCCAGATTAAGAAATTTTTACCAGAGTCGCCATACCTTGTCAAAGCGAATTGCTGATAATATTAAAAAAACACAAAATGCTTCCTGCAGACAAAACCGCTTGACTATACTCGCTTTTCCGGATAATTAAACCAGAAAATTCATCTTTTGGACTGACTTTGATGCCTTCAGGATCGCGTTATCCACAGGAAATGAAACGGCATACTGTAATAAAAAAGGTGTCCGCTGATGTCTGAAAATGAAAAGCAAAATCTTCAACTGGAATATCCATGTTCATGGACTTATAAAATCATCGGCACGGACCGGGACGAAATGAAATGTGCTGTTTACGAAATTATCCAGGATCGTCAGTGCCGCATATCCCCGTCACGTCAAAGTGAAACGGCTAAATATTTTTCCCTGAATGTTGAACTTACTGTGGAAAGTGAATCCCATCGTACGAATTTATATGAAGCGCTGAAAGCACATCGAGCCATAATACTCGTTTTGTAGCTCCTTTTTATTGCTCTTGCGCGGAAAGTCGTCTGTCTTTCCGGCATTGCCTGATATTCATCCGGTGATTAAAAATAATCAACGCAAAAGTTGCCCCGGCGGCGGCGGTTGCAGGCGGCGCCCAGTGAAAAGACAGGGAATGTCCAACGGACAATACGCCAACCATGAAAAACGACGCGACAAACGGCACGCGTTTCACCGCGTAAACCAAAACCCAGACAATCGCCGCAAGCAGGGCCGCCCCCGGGACGATCAGTGCTGTAAACCCTAAATAACTTGCCACACCTTTGCCTCCGCGGAATCCGTAAAAACAGGGGAAGCTGTTTCCCAGAATCAGAAAAAACCCCGCCCAGATCAGCCACCCGCCATCTGTTGTGATATAATGGCGAGCGGCCGCAGCAACAGCCAGCGCGCGGCCGATATCCAGCGCCAGAATCAGCACGGCCCATAACATGCCCGCCTGACGGTAAACATTGGTCGTTCCTGCATTGCCGCTGAAACGCGATCGCGGATCATCCCTGCCAACTAATTTGAAAAACAAAACAGCAAAATTAACTGAACCGGCCAGATACGCCAGAAGGCAAACCAGGATGACTTTTATCATATTCCGTCCTTAATCCACATGGGCGGCCGCATGCGACCACCGGTAATGTCGCGCATCCGTAAACCGCTTACGCTTTCATGGATCAGTCCGTCTTGATCAAAAATCCAGACATCAAACGTTAATTCCTCCCGTCCCGCATTCACCGGATTGATCCGGGCGCAATAAGCCCTGCCCTTTTTTGTTGTCTTATAAATAATCCTCCGGTCAAAGCCGACCGGAAAGGAAACCATGTCGGCAAACCGCTGGCCCCAAACGCAGGCCGCGTGCATCGCGGCATCCAGGACAAAAGGCGATCCGAGTGTGGTATCATCCGCTTCTCCGCCGCCGCCCGAAATATCCGCCAGCGCGCCTTCTTTCGAAACCGTAAGATCTCCGGTAATGTTTTGATAGGATAAACCAAAGGGAATCAATTCGCGATATATTGAAACTGCGGGAACTTGAATACAGAGGTTTTCCATTTTCCTGGCTGTTCGAAAGGACATGGCGGTGTTGGATAAAACCACCCTTTTGGCAAACGTCACTTTCGCATGGTCCAGCGTCCTGCTGATGGCACTGTTATTTATTTTTATAGATGTCTGAAGCGAAGCACGGATGCTGTCCGCCGAATCTTCTATTTCAATTTGCGCATCAAGGCTTTCACCGGCCCGCTCGATGGAAAGTGTTTTAGGAAAAAGCGCCGAACTCTGGTCGTGAAGCATGGCCTGAGGATAATATCTTTTCACACATCTTGCCAGAGTGATCAGAGCCTCCACAGCGGGGAAAACGGCATTCCCTTCAAAACGATGATCCCGCAGATACGGGATGATTTCCAGCATCACCGGGAAGCGCTTGTTTATCGTTTGTTGGGGAAGGTCTGCCATAACTTAACCGTTTTCGGATCCACCGCAACCGGCGTTCCCGCGGAGTTGGCCGCGCAGTGTTTCGTGTATCCGACACAAATGATGTGCCCCTTTTCCGCATGTGTTATGACATAGTCAAACTGCAGCCGCACGCGTTCCAGGTTGACTGGTCTTGTCTGAATGTACATCAGGTCGTCATAATAGAGCGACTGATAAAAGGTGATCCCCAAATCGATAATGGGATAGACATAGCCGCTTTCTTCGATTTCCCTGTAAGGATAAGCAACATCACGCATCAGCGAGGTGCGGCCGAATTCAAAATAGCGCAGATAATTGGAATGATAGACGACCTGTGAGCGGTCGGTATCGGCATAGAGCGTTCTGTGCACTGTCCGATGCCAGATCAGCCCTGTGGTTTGATCCCGGACATACTTCTCATCATCTTTGTACATCTCGGGAACAAAGGGTTTTGGTTTCATATTATACTCCTCGAAATATCACGCAGCAGTTTGTTCCGCCAAAGCCAAACGCGTTGGACAGCGCTATTTCATATTTCTGCCTGCGGACAAAGTTCGGCACCACGTCAATATCGGACAATTCCGGATCCGGTATATGGTTGATGGTCGGAAGAATAATGCCTTCATGCATTCCTTCAATCATCAGAGCCGCCTCGATGGCGGCGGTCGCGCCCAGCGTATGGCCCAGCTGCGACTTGTTGGACGATACGGGAATCTTTTCGATGTTCCTGCCGAATACTTCCCGCAGACACTTGATTTCCGTCTTGTCTCCTTTGGGCGTGGACGTGCCGTGAGCGTTGATGTAGTGAATATCCGCCGGCTCAAGACCGGCATCTTCAATCGTTTCCCTGATCGCCCGGACAATGGTGTGCGGATTGGGGCTGGTATAATGATAGGCATCGGATGTCCATCCTACGCCCAGCACCTCGGCACGCGGCATCAGTCCGTGCGCTTTTATGACCTCTTCCGCCGCCAGAACAACAACCCCCGCGCCCTCCGAAAGAACAAAACCCTTACGGTCAATGCTGAACGGACGGGACACCTGTGCATGATCGTTGTATGCACGGTCCCCGGGATGAACCTTGATCGTGGCATTCATATTGGCAAACCCGTGAATCAACTCCGGCAAAATCGGCGCATCCGCTCCTCCTGCCAGGACAAAATCGCAATCCCCGTCGCGTATCATACGCGCACCGATGCCGATGGCATGATTGCCGGAAGCGCAGGCACCCTGCGGCGAAAAAATCGGGCCGGTAAATTTTAGAAGCATTCCAGCTTTCCCGGACGGTAGATTAGCGCACAAATTCGGCAGCAGGTAAGGGCTCACCCGCAACGGCCCCCGGTGTTCCAGATCGTGCATGGCCACGCGATACGCGTCCGCACCGTTCAGCGCCGATCCGACCAGGCAGGCCATTCTCGGCGCGATGTGATCATCCATGATGATGCCCGCATTCTCCAGCGCCGCTTTGCAGACTTCCATCGTCAGAATGACGAACGCCGCGTTCCAGTTATACACTTCCTTCGCGTCGGTGAAATCAAGCTCGAGGGGAAACCAGTCGGGTATCTCGCCGACAATGTCACAGGCTGATTCGACCTTGCAGCGCGTCACCTTCCGGAAACCCGCCTCGCCTTTTACGGCACGCTGCCAGGTTTTTGCGAACGTACTGCCCAGCGGGGTTGCCGCACCGTAGCCGACAACATATACCCTGCGATTTTTTGGAGGCTTCATAATGTACATTCCATTCGTCAGGCTATCCTTCGTAAAATCAAACAGGAATTGCAGCCGCCAAAGCCAAAGGCATTCTTCAGGACGAATTCCTGTTTTAATCTCCGGACGCCTTCAGGCACGCAGTCCAGCGCGATGGCCGGATCGGACTCGAAATTGATAGTCGGAAGCAAGTTGTCGTGCAGCATTCCCTGTATCGCCAGGATCGTCTCAATGGCGGATGATGCGCCCATCGCGTGGCCCAGCTGCGATTTATTGGCCGACACGGGCGGCACGTTTTTACCGAATACATTGACCAGTGCGTCCGCTTCCACTTTATCTCCGACTTTTGTCGATGTCGCGTGCGCGTTGACGGCATCAATATCCTGTGGCCGTAATCCGGCGCTCGCCATGGTTAATTCAACGCATCTTTGCACGGTCGGGAGATTGGGCGCTACAAAATGGCTGGCATCCGATGTCATCGCTGAACCGGCCAATTCAATTTTTGCGTTAAGCCCGTGGGCACGGGCAAATTCATCCGTTGCCAGGATGATG